>CAYZXP010000128.1:0-9256 GCA_964482415.1 uncultured Bifidobacterium sp.
GAGCCGCCGGGGTTGGACGTACGGCACAGCACGATCACGCCGCGATCCTGCCATTGCAGGTAAGGCTCGACCGAATCGAAGCCCATGTACGGGTTGACCGTCACGGCATCCGCCCGGTAACGCTCGTAGGCCTCGCGCGCATACTGCTCGGCGGTCGCGCCAATGTCGCCGCGCTTGGCGTCGAGCACCAGCGGAATGTCCGGGTGGTTCGCCTTCAGGTAATCGCAGATCGCCTGCAGCTGGTCTTCCGCGCCGAGCGCGGCAAAGTACGCGATCTGCGGCTTGAACGCGCAGGCCAGCCCGGCGGTCGCGTCGATGATGGCCTTGCAGAACGCGAAA
The DNA here is from genome assembly GCA_964482415.1 of uncultured Bifidobacterium sp. Taxonomy (GTDB): domain Bacteria; phylum Pseudomonadota; class Gammaproteobacteria; order Burkholderiales; family Burkholderiaceae_D; genus Pernthalerella. The sequence continues at coordinate 340 of CAYZXP010000128.1, forward strand.
ATCGCATCCGGCCGGCCTTTCAGTTCGTCGGGAAATTTCGCGACATCGGGGTCGAGCCCGACGCACAGCAGCGAGTCATTGCGGCGGATCGCTGCGCCGAGTTTGTTGATGAAATCCACGGCAGTCCGGGTTCAAATCCATAAAACCGGCATTGTAGCCTGTCGTGCTATCGTCTCGCCCCATGAATCAACTGACCCGAAAGGACTTCGTCCTGCTGGCGCTGCTGATCCTGTCATGGGGCCTGAACTGGCCCGTGATGAAGATGAGTGTGCGCGAATTCCCGCCGCTGACTTTCCGCATGCTGTCGATGCTCGGCGGCCTCGTGGTGATCGCGCTGGCCGCGCGGATGCAGGGTGTGTCGATGCGTGTTCCCGCAGGCAAGGCAATGACGGTCATCAAGCTGGCCGTGCCGAACATGCTGATCTGGCATGCGTTCATCATCCTCGGCGTGCGGCTGCTGTCATCCGGCCGCGCTGCCATCCTCGGCTACACGATGCCGGTCTGGGCCGTGCTGTCCGGGCTGCTGTTCTTTGGCGAGCGCATTGGCGGGCGGGCGCTGCTCGGCATCCTGCTCGCGATGGCGGGCGCGGGCTTGCTGCTGTCGAGCGAGTTCGCTGCCATCTCGGGGCAGCCGCTGGGCACGGTGTTCGCGCTGGTCGCTGCCGCTGCCTGGGGCCTGGGCACGGTGCTGATGAAGCGCACACGGCTCGAGATGCCGACCATTTCCCTGACCTTCTGGATGCTCGCGCTGACGACGGCGGTGATGCTCGTGCTGTCAGTGCTGTTCGAGCGTTCGCAATGGCGGATGCCGAACGCGATCGAATGGTCGGGGATCGTCTATAACGCCGCCATCATCTTCGGCTTCGCGCATGTGGTGTGGTTCCGCCTTGCGCGGCTGCTGCCGCCGGTGGTGTCGAGCCTGTCGGTGATGTTCATCCCGGTCGTCGGCACCTTCTCGGGCGCATGGATGCTCGGCGAGACGCCGCAGTGGCAGGACTATCTGGCGATGCTGCTGATCCTCGGCTCGATGTCGACGGTGCTGTTCAAGCCGCGCGGGCAGGATCAGTAACTTTCCCAGACCCGGGTCAGCAAGCCATCAAAGGCGGCGCGTGCCGCATTCGCGTTCCGATGGTTGACCAGGCAGACCACCACGATCCGGCGTCCGGAGCGCGCGGTCACGTAGCCGGCAATGCTGGCTACGTCGGCCAGGCTGCCGGTCTTGATGTGCGCGCTGCCGCGCACGGGTGATCCGGCGAAGCGGCGCGCCATCGTCCCGTCGATGCCGGCCACGGGCAGCGACGCGACGAATTCCGGCAGGGTCGGCTGCTTCCATGCGCGCTGCAGCAGCGCGGCCAGCGTGGCCGCCGGCAGCCGCTCTTCGCGCGACAGCCCCGAACCGTTCTGCAGCACCACTTTCGACGGATCAATGCCAGCCGACGACATCCAGCCGAGCACGCGCGCGGCCGCCGCCTCGGCAGTGGCCGGCTTGCCGCCGCGCTGCGCGACGATGCCGAGCAGCAGGTTGCGCGCCATCGGATTGCTGCTGTGCTTGTTGATCTCGCGAACCTGCACCGACAGCGTCTCCGACTCCCATGACGCCAGCTCGCGGCTGTCCGGCCCCGCCGTGCCTTCCGCGACGCCGCCGTCAATGCGGCCGCCGAGCTGCGACCAGAGCGCGCGGAACACGGCACCGGCATAGCGCACCGGATCGAGCGTGTACAGGTGCAAGGCGAGTTCGCGCTCGCCGCAGGCCAGCGGATAACGTCCGAGGAAACGCAGACGGTCGCCGCCGGGTGCGGGCAACAGCTGTCGGTACGGCGAGGCGCAGGGTTCGTCAGACACAACGGGAACGTCGACTGCAAAACCGTCAAGCGGCGGCTCGCTGCTGATCATGGCCGGTTCGCCGACCGCCACCGGTGCAATGCGCAAGTCCAGCGCATGCGAGTTCAGCAACAGCGCGTCCGGCGCGGCGTTGTACGCGCGCTCGGGCTGGCCGTCGAAAGCAGCCGCATCATGGGCGACCGGCGCAAACAGCGAGCGGTCGACCAGCAGCCGGCCGCGCACCTCGCGCAGACCGAGCGCGCGCACGCGCGCCAGCAGCCGCCACAGGTGGTGATGCGCAAACTGCGGATCGCCGCTGCCCTCGATCACGAGGTCGCCGTCGAGCACGCCATCGACGACCGGTCCGTTCGCATGGATGCGCGTGACCCAGCGGTGCGCCGGGCCGAGCAATTCGAGCGCGGCCTGCGTCGGCAGCAGCTTCATCACCGATGCCGGCTGCATCGGCCGCTCATTGTTGAGCGCGAACAGCGGGCCACCGCCATCGGCGGCGCGTACATCGATGGCGACCGCATCAAGCGGTACGCCGGCCTCGGCGAAAGCGGCCGTCGCCACCGCCATCGGCGGCTGCATCGGTGGCTTGTGCGGCGCGGGCACGCGCGGTCCGGCGCAAGCGGCCAGCAAGGAGATCAGCAGGACATACGGAAGCAGTCGGCGCATGCGCGAATCCGTGACGGGGAAGGCCGATTATCCCACGCGCGTCGTTGACGGCCGGCACGGCTTTCGCCTACGCTGCCCGGCCATGGACACGACACCTACCCTGCCCTTCATCGCCGCCGATGCGGTGCGTCGCGCACTGGCCTATCCGGCTCTGGTCGACGCCTTGCGCAACGTATTCGCCGCGCCGGCGCAAGTGCCTCGCCGCCACGCGCATGACCTGTGCGGACAAGGGACGCTGCTGTTGATGCCGGCCTGGCAGCCGCAAGGCCAGCTGGGCGTCAAGCTGGTCAGCGTCATGCACGGCAACCGTGATCGCGGACTGCCGACCGTGCATGCGCTGTACATCCTGCTCGACGCACAGACCGGCGTGCCGCTGGCGCTGATGGACGGCGAACAGCTGACCTTGCGCCGCACCGCCGCGGTGTCGGCGCTGGCGTCGCTGTCGCTGTCGCGACCGGACAGCCGCACGCTGCTGCTGGTCGGCAGCGGGCGGCTGGCGCCGGAAATGGCTGTCGCGCATTGCGCGGTGCGCGAGATCGACCGGGTGCTGGTCTGGGGACGCGACCCGGCGAAGGTGCAGCAGGCGATGCGGCGTGCGCGTGCCGCCGGCTTGCCGGCGCAGGTGGCGTTGCATGCAGTCACGTCACTCGCGCAGGGTTGCGAGACGGCAGACATCATCTGCTGCGCGACCACCAGCACCGAGCCGCTGCTGCGCGCAGACTGGCTGCGGCCGGGTACGCATGTGGATCTGGTCGGCGGCTTCCGGCCGGACATGCGCGAGGCCGATGATGCGCTGGTCTGCAGCGCCCGCCTGTTCGTCGACACCGCCGAGGGCGCGCTGGCCGAGGCCGGCGACCTGGTGCAGCCAATGCAGGCCGGGCTGCTGGGCCGCGACGCGGTGTGCGCCGAGCTGGCGCAACTGGCGAGCGGGACACGCGAAGGCCGCCGCAATGACGCCGAGATCACGCTGTTCAAATCGGTCGGCAGCGCGCTGGCCGACCTCGCGTCAGCCGGCCTGGTGTGGCGCGCTTGGAGCGAGTCGCAAGATGCACAGGCGCGTCAAGGGTAATCGACCGGGCGCAGGTCTTCAGGCAGGGGAATGAATTCGGTCTCGCCGGGCACGGCGGGAAAGCGCTGCGCGATCCAGTCGCGCTTGGCCTGTTCGATCCGGTCGGCGCTGCTGGAAACGAAATTCCATGCGAGCCGGCGCGGCCCGTCCAGCGGCTCGCCGCCCAGCACCATCACGGTCGCACCGGATGGCCCGGCCTGCACCGTCAGCGGCGCGCGCGGGCGCATCAGCAGCAGCCGTCCAGCGGCGTGCATGCCATCGGCGCCGAGGTCGAGTTCACCGCTCACGATGTACAGCGCCTGCTCTTCGTAGCCGGCAGGCAGGCCGAAACGCGCACCGGGCTGCAACGTGAGTTGCAGGTAGAAGAGCGGCGATCGGGTCGGCAGCGGCGTTGCCATGCCGAGGTAGCTGCCTGCCACCAGTACCGCATGCGCGCCATCGCCTTCCGTCGCCGGCAGCTCAGCCGCCTTCAGGTGCGTGAAGTCCGGCTCGCACGCTTCCTGCTCGCGCGGCAGCGCGACCCAGCATTGCAGTCCGTGCAGCGGCGCAGCCCGGCTGCGCTGCGTCGCGTCGCTGCGTTCGGAATGGACGATGCCGCGTCCGGCCGTCATCCAGTTCACCTCGCCCGGGCGGATGGCCTGCACGCTGCCGAGGCTGTCGCGGTGCAGTATCTCGCCGGCGAACAACCAGGTCACGGTCGCCAGCCCGATGTGCGGATGCGGCCTGACGTCGAGGCCCACGCCGGGCTGCAGCACGGTCGGGCCCATCTCGTCCAGGAACACGAAGGGCCCGACCATGCGCCGGCCGGCCGACGGCAGCGCGCGCCGAACCTCGAAGCCGTCGCCAAGGTCGCGGGTCCGCGGAATGATGACCTGATCGATGAAATCCATGCATCGATGATAGCCCCGCTGCGCCGGTTGTCGTGAAATCAGCGCTTGCAAATTATCAAACTGACTACTTCTGTGGCGCCGTGCCGGAGGAGTTTTGTTGCTGATTCTTGAAAAAGCCGGCCCCCGTCCCTATACTTGGCACTCGCTGACCGAGAGTGCTAACAATCCTCCCGGATGACTGTTTTTCTGACAGCGGCCGCAGCGCGGCAAATTGTCGCCTGACCGGCTTAATCGCAAACATAAACCATTGTTTTTAAGGAGCTTTTATGAGCCTTCGCCCCCTGCACGACCGCCTGATCGTCGAACGCCAGGAACAGGAAACCAAGACCGCCTCGGGCATCGTGCTGCCGGACGCAGCTGCCGAGAAGCCGGACATGGGCAAAGTGATCGCCGTCGGCAATGGCAAGATCCTCGAAGACGGCAAGGTTCGCCCGCTGGACGTGAAAGTCGGCGACACCATCCTGTTCGGCAAATATTCCGGCCAGACCGTGAAGGTCGACGGCAAGGAAGTGCTGGTCATGCGTGAAGACGACGTGATGGCGGTCGTCGAGAAGAAGTGACCTGCAACGCCTGAAGGGCGGTGCAGGCCATCCTGACGGAACTCAGGATCCACACTCCCCCTGACGGCGCAGGTCATCCCGGCGAAGGCCGGGATCACGCGACTCTGCTTTACCGAATCCACCGAATCATTAAGGAGCATCCAACATGGCAGCAAAAGACGTAGTTTTCGGCGACAGCGCGCGCCAAAAGATGGTCGAAGGCGTGAACATCCTCGCCAACGCAGTGAAAGTCACGCTGGGTCCGAAGGGCCGCAACGTCGTGCTCGAGCGCTCGTTCGGCGCACCGACCGTCACCAAGGACGGTGTCTCGGTCGCCAAAGAGATCGAGCTGAAAGACAAGCTGATGAACATGGGCGCGCAGATGGTCAAGGAAGTCGCTTCCAAGACCTCCGACAACGCCGGTGACGGCACCACCACCGCAACCGTGCTGGCGCAGGCGATCGTCCGCGAAGGCATGAAGTACGTGGCCGCCGGCATGAACCCGATGGACCTCAAGCGCGGCATCGACAAGGCCGTCACCGCGACCGTCGAAGAGCTGAAGAAGATCGCCAAGCCGTGCACCACGTCGAAGGAAATCGCCCAGGTCGGCTCGATCTCGGCCAACTCGGACAGCTCGATCGGCGAGCGTATCGCCGAGGCGATGGAAAAAGTCGGCAAGGAAGGCGTCATCACCGTTGAAGACGGCAAGTCGCTGAACGACGAACTCGACATCGTCGAGGGCATGCAGTTCGACCGCGGCTACCTGTCGCCGTACTTCATCAACAACCCGGACAAGCAGGTCGCGCTGCTCGACAACCCGTTCATCCTGCTGTACGACAAAAAGATCTCGAACATCCGTGACCTGCTGCCGGTGCTCGAGCAGGTTGCCAAGGCTGGCCGTCCGCTGCTGATCATCGCTGAAGACATCGAAGGCGAAGCGCTGGCGACCCTGGTCGTGAACAACATCCGCGGCATCCTGAAGACTTGCGCCGTGAAGGCACCGGGCTTCGGCGACCGTCGCAAGGCAATGCTGGAAGACATCGCGATCCTGACCGGCGGCCAGGTGATCGCCGAGGAAGTCGGCCTGACCCTCGAGAAGGTCACGCTGAACGACCTGGGCCAGGCAAAGCGCATCGAAATCGGCAAGGAAAACACCACCGTGATCGACGGCGCCGGCCAAGCTGCTGCGATCGAAGCGCGCGTCAAGCAGATCCGCGTTCAGATCGAAGAAGCGACCTCGGACTACGACCGTGAAAAGCTGCAGGAGCGTGTCGCCAAGCTGGCAGGCGGCGTTGCCGTGATCAAGGTCGGTGCCGCGACCGAAGTCGAAATGAAAGAGAAGAAGGCCCGCGTCGAAGACGCGCTGCACGCAACCCGCGCAGCCGTTGAAGAAGGCATCGTGCCGGGCGGCGGCGTGGCCCTGCTGCGCGCTCGTTCGATCCTGACCCTGAAGGGCGACAACGCCGATCAGGACGCCGGCATCAAGATCGTGCTGCGCGCGATCGAAGAGCCGCTGCGCATGATCGTCACCAACGCCGGTGAAGAGGCATCGGTCGTCGTGAACAAGGTTCTCGAAGGCAAGGGCAACTTCGGCTACAACGCTGCCAACGGCACCTATGGCGACATGGTCGAAATGGGCGTGCTGGATCCGGCCAAGGTCACCCGTTCGGCACTGCAGAACGCAGCGTCGATCGCTGGCCTGATGCTGACCACCGACTGCATGGTGTCCGAGATGGTCGAGGACAAGCCGGCTGCCGGCGGCATGGGTGGCATGGGCGGTATGGGTGGCATGGGCGGCATGGACGGCATGATGTAATAGCCTCCTGTCCGGTTGTCCGGTTATACGGGCAACCCGGTCACGAAACCCGCGAGCTTGCTCGCGGGTTTTTTTTCGTCTGTCACGTACCGCACCGATGATCAACGCTTGAGAATGATCAAATTTCTGTCCGGTTACCGATGACTCATTCGGAACCCGCAGTCACGAAGTCTTCATGGAATTGTGCCCGCAGTCTGTTACCGCACTCGCCCTTCCTGAAGGAGATCGTAATGCTGCGCAAAGTCACGTCGGCTGCCACCACCCGCACGCACCATCCCGCCACATCGGTCCAGAAGCGCTCGCTGTTCAAGACGACGGCAGAATGCGCGAAGGCCCTGCGCACGATGCCGATCGACCGCGAATGCCGGCGCAACGTTGAAAAGATCAAGGAAACATACCAGATCGATCTCGCGCTCGAGGCCAAAGCCATCTATGACACGATGCCCTTCGATGCGGCGGGCAAGCCGACGGTCGAAACGGTCACGATGGCCGCCGCGCATGAGCTGAGCATCTTCCTGATGGGCGCCACGGATTTTCTCGATTTTTACAACGTCACGGACCCACGGATGTCGCTGCTCGGCGCGATCAATCCCGCCCACCTGCAAAGGCTGGTCGAATCATTCAATGAAACCTTCGTGTCGCTGCCGGCCGAGGACCGGCTTCGACTGGCGACGGTGATCCAGACTCGCGCGTTCGAAGAGCTGGGAACGCCGATCAGCGCCAGCGAACGCGCGCTGTCGCTGACGACACTCGCCCACCTGCCGCAACTCGATCGCGAGGAAGTGCTCGCACTGGTGGACTACGCGCATTGCACGACCGGGCAATTCATGCCGATCAACAGCGGGCTGCGACTGTGGAAGCATCACCAGATCCCGCAGGGCCGGGACCTGGTCGCTTGCGTCACCGATAAGATGCAAAGCGGGCTCGACAAGCTGGCGCAGCACGAGGACTTCATCCATCAGGGCGTGCTGTACAAGGGCGTGGCATTGAACAATCCGAGCGGTCCGTTGCGGCGCTCGTTCCTGGTGCCGGGTGAAACCATCACCCCCACGCCGCATCCGACGTCGGCGACCTCGGACAAGAGCCAGAGCTATGCTGACCCGCCCACTTTTCCGGCGGGCGCGGCCGGACGTGACTCGGAAGTGGTCTACCTCGACACACCGGGCATCCGCATCCACCTGTTCAACAACAAGGAAACCGTCGAGCAGAAGGAAGTGCTGATACCCGCCGGGATGGCGATGACTTGCCTGTCGTTGTCCGAAGTGCCGGCGGACTTGCGAGAGCGTTCGCACCGGCACCCGGTCTATTTCCTCAAGCCCGTACAGGCCGGGAATCCGTCCGAGGCCGGGCTGAGCTTCCAGCAACGGGTCTGAGCCCGCGCCGGGTCAGCGTCGCCAGCTCGGTTCACGCTTCTCGATGAAAGCCTGCACGCCTTCGAGCGCGGCTTCATCCATCATGTTGCAAGCCATCGTCTCGCCCGCCAGCTGGTAGGCCGCCTCGATGCCCATCTCTGCCTGCCGATAGAACATCTGCTTGCCCATCGCGATCGCCACGGCCGGCTTGGCGAGGATGCTGGACGTCAGCCTGGCAATCTCGGCATCCAGCTGCTCCTGCGCGACCACGCGATTGACCAGGCCGCGCGTCAGCGCCGCCTGCGCGTCAATGAATTCGCCGGTCAGCAGCATTTCCATCGCCTGCTTGCGCGGCACGTTGCGCGACAGGCCGACGGATGGCGTCGAACAGAACAAGCCGTAGTTCACGCCCGACACCGCAAAACGGGCATCCGACGCTGCCACCGCAAGGTCACACATCGCCACCAGCTGGCAGCCCGCCGCCGTCGCGATGCCCTGCACGCGCGCAATCACAGGCTGCGGCATCTGCTGGATCGCCAGCATCAGCTTGCTGCACTGCGCGAACAATTTCTTGTAGTACACCGCCGACGGCGAGGCGCGCATCTGCTTCAGGTCGTGGCCTGCGCAAAAGGCCTTGCCGTGCGCGGCCAGCACCACCACGCGGACCGACGCATCGGCCGCGATCGCTTCGATCTCCGCCTGCAGCGCCAGCATCATCTCTTCCGACAGCGGGTTGAAGCGCTCGCCGCGAT
>CAYZXP010000129.1:0-9134 GCA_964482415.1 uncultured Bifidobacterium sp.
GGTCAGGTAGCACGACGACAGCTGCGAGCGCTGCGTGCCCGAGTTGAACAGGGTCGGGGTCGAGCTCATGAAGTCGAAGGTCGACAGCAGGTTGTAGAACTCGATCGCGCGCGCCTCGCGCTCGATCTCGTTCAACGCCAGGCCCATCGCGACGCGCATGTAGAACGCCTGCGGCATCTCGATGCGGGTGCCCTGGATGTGCAGGAAATAGCGGTCATACAGGGTCTGCAGGCCGAGGTAGCCGAACTGCAGGTCGCGCTCCGGCACCAGCGCTTCGGCCAGCTGGCTCAGGTCGAACTGCGCCAGCTTCGGGTCGAGCAGGTCGGCGGCGATGCCCTTCTTGATGAACTTCGGGAAGTAGTCGAGGTAATGCTCTTTCGCGTCACCCTGCGCAACTTCCTGGCCGAACACCTCCTTGCGGATGGTGTGCATCAGCAGGCGGGCGGTGACCTGGCTGTAGGCCGGATCCTTTTCCATCAGCGCACGGGCAGCCAGGATGGCGGACTTGTACAGTTCCTCGACCGGCACGCCGTCGTACAGGTTGCGCACGGTCTCCTGCAGGATCGCCTCGGCGTCGACGTTCGACTCCAGGCCCAGGCAGGCGGACGTGATCATCTTCTTCAGCTTGTCGAGGTCGAGCGGCACGCGCTGGCCATCGGCGACGATGTGCAGCGTGGCATGCGGCTCGGCTTCGGCCTTGGCGGCCTGCTGCTGCGCGCGCTCTTCCTGACGCTTGGCGCGGTACAGCACGTAGGCGCGCGCGACGTCATGCTCGCCCGAGCGCATCAGCGCGAGTTCGACCTGGTCCTGCACGTCTTCAATGTGGAAGGTGCCGCCGGCCGGCTGGCGACGGATCAGCGCGGTGACCACCATCTGGGTCAGCTGCTCGACCAGTTCGCGCACGCGCGCCGATGCCGCGCCCTGCCCGCCGTTCACGGCGAGGAAGGCCTTGGTCATGGCAATGGAAATCTTCGACGGCTCGAAGCCGACCACGGCGCCGTTGCGGCGGATGATCTTGTATTCGCTGATGCCCGCCGCCGTCGCCACGGTGGACGGCGACAGGGTGGTCGCGATGGGCGCAAATTCTTGGCTGGCCTTGCCTGTGGATTCTTGAGTAGTAAGCATTGCGCCTCCTGATGGTGTTACTCCGGACGTAATAGCCCTGTTGTACGAGACAGGCCGGGACGACGCCCGACGCTGCCATTGTTTTTTTTGCTTCCCTGCTACTGCGCCGCACGCGTCTTTGCGTGGGCATCAACTGGAAACTGCTCGCTGCCGATGGGCCCTGATCAGACCCGGAATATCTCGGAATCCTCCGAATAAACGTGTTTGCACTCTCCGTGCCTGATCAGATCATTTGGAAAGCCTTGCCACTATATCTAGTAGATGGGGCTGTAATGAGCACTAATTCTAGTGCCCGAGTAGACAACTTGCAACCGGATTTTTTAAAAAGGAAAGCTCAAATCCTGTTGACTTTCCGCCAGAAGATTCCGATCGCCTGTTTGCAGCGCCGCGAGTGCGGCGCGAAAGCGCGGCCAGTCGAAATGCGGGCCCGGATCGGTCTTGCGTCCGGGAGCCACATGTTCGTGGCCGCGCACGGCGGAAATCGGATGGCGCTGTCCCAGCGCATGGGCGAGGCGGGCAAGGCTGTCGTACTGCGCATCGCCAAAGGCGGTGAAGTCGCTGCCCTCGAGTTCGACGCCGATCGAAAAATCGTTGCAGCGTTCGCGCCCCTCAAAGCTGGACAGGCCGGCATGCCATGCGCGCGCACCGGTCGGCACGAACTGCACCACGCTACCGTCGCGCCGGATCAGGAAATGCGCGGAGACACGCAAGCCGCGCAACTGGTCGAAGTACGGATGCGCATCGCAATCAAGCTGGTTGCCGAACAGGTCTTCGATGTAGCCGCCGCCGAATTCACCTGGCGGCAGGCTGATGTTGTGCACGACCAGCAGGCTGATGTCGGCGCCTTCCGGGCGCAGGTCGAAATTCGTGCAGCGTGCGCGCCGCGCTTCGCGGCACCAGCCTTCGTCGTCGATGGTGAACAATCTGTCAGTCAAGGTCATGGATCGCCAGCCGCTGTATCCTGTAGCGCAACTGGCGCAAGCTTATCCCAAGAAGCGCCGCGGCGCGGCGGCGGCAATAGCGCGCCTGGCGCAACGCGCGCCCCACCAGCTCCCGCTCGACGGCCTCGAGGTGTTCGCCCAGCGAGAGCGGCAAGCTCGTGTCGCCGGCGGCGCGCGGCAGGCAGGCCGCTTCCGCACTGACCGACTCGAACTGCAAGTCTTCCGCCCCGATGACCGCTTCGCAGCCCAGAGCCAGCGCCCGCTCGAGCACATTTTCCAGCTCGCGCACGTTGCCGGGAAAATCATGCGCGCGCAGTCGGGCGATGGCGTCCGCCGACAACCGGGCGGCTTGCGCGCCGCCAAGCCGCCCGAGTATCGCGCCGCACAGCAGCGGCAGGTCTTCGCGCCGCTCGCGCAGCGGCGGCAGCCTGAGTTCAATCACATGAAGGCGGTAATACAGGTCCTGTCGGAAGGCGCCGCGCCGGACCGCGTCCGCAAGGTCGCGATTGGTCGCCGACACGACACGCACGTCGACCGCTTCTTCCCGCTGGCTGCCGAGTCGGCGCACGCTGCGCTCCTGCAGCGCGCGCAGCAGCTTGACCTGCATCGACGGCGGCAATTCGGCCACCTCGTCAAGAAACAGCGTACCGCGGTGCGCCGCCTGAAAGAAGCCGCCGCGCTCCTCGTGGGCGCCGGTGAACGCGCCGCGCCGGTGACCGAAAAATTCGGACTCCATCAGTGTCTCGGGGATGGCACCGCAATTGACTGCGATGAAGGAATGCGCGCCGCGCCGGCTGCGCGCATGCAAGTCACGCGCAGCCAGTTCCTTGCCGCTGCCGGATTCGCCGACGATTGCCACCGCGGCATCGCTGTCCGCGATCCGCAATATGCGCTCGCGCACCGCGACCATCGCCGGCGAATTGCCCAGCAGGCGAAAGCCGGTGTCGACGGAAGACGCCTCTGCGGTCAGCATGGGAACAGGACGAAAAGGAGATGGAAGCAGGAAGACGCGCAAGCGTACTGCAAGCGCGCCGCCGGTGGCGCCCTCTGCGGGCGAAACGCAACACCCGGGGCGACGCGCGTGTGTCAGACCGGGTGGCGGTCCGTGTATTGCTGCCGGTGTTCGTTGCTGCAGAAATGCAGCGCGCCTGCGCCGCCGATCGCCTCGGACTGCGGCAAGTGAATGCCGCAGTGTGCGCAGCTGACCATCTTCTCGCTGCCGGCGGCCGGCGGCGGCGAAGCCTGCGCCGCGGGCTCACCGTCGCCCGGTTTCTGCGCGGCGTACCAGCGCCACGCGACATAGGCGAGCAGTCCGAGCAGCAGGTACTTCACGCCGCCCCCCGGTGCAGCACCACTTCGAGCACGAAGCGGCTGCCGACATAGGCCAGCAGCAAGGTCAGGAAACCGGTCAGCGTGAAGGACAGCGCCGTCTTGCCGCGCCAGCCGCGCCACTGCCTACCTGCGAGCAGGACGCCGAACAGCGCCCAGGACAGCAGCGTGAACACCGTCTTGTGCTCGAGCCGGAACGGCATGCCGAACAACTGCTCGGAGAAGAACACGCCGGACAGCACCGTCAGGGTCAGCAGAGTGAAGCCGATGCCGATCATCCGGAACAGCAGCCGCTCCATCGTCAGCAGCGCGGGCAGGCGGTCGATCGCCTGCGACCACCAGTTGCGGTGCGCGGCAGCGTTTTGCATTGAATGCAGGCGCGACTCCTGCATGGCCATCAGCACCGCATGAAAGGCGGCGATGGTCAGCGAACCATAGGCCAGCGTGGACAGCGCGATATGCCATGAGAACAGCGACGACTTGCCCGCCAGCGGAATCACGCTGCCGGGGAACAGCAGCGGCAGCACCGTGGCGACCGCGGCCGTCGGCAGCACCAGCCGGCGCAGGCCTTCGACGGCGAGATTGCGGTTCTCCACCCAGTACGCGGCGACCGACAGCCACAGCGCAGCCGACAGCATCGCGGCAAAGCCCAGCCGCAGAAAGTCGGGAGAGACGACGAGGCCGGCCAGCGCGACGCCGTGCAGCAGCCACGCAAACGCCGTGCCGATCGCCACGGGCTGGCGGTGCCGCTCGGGCAACAGCGCACAGGTCAGGTAGAGGAAGCCGGCGGCGACGAAGGTGAGGGAAGGCATTGGTTTAGTGTACACCAAGGCCCGGGCGCGACCGGGTGGGGGTGCGGTAAAATCACGGTCTGATTTCCCTCTGCGGCCACGCTTTTTCCGCGCGCCGCACACCCTGCCCCGGATTCGATCAAGACCATGCTCAACAACCTCACGCAACGCCTGTCCAAAGTTGTCAAAACCATGCGCGGCGAGGCGCGGCTCACCGAGTCGAACACCGCCGACATGCTGCGCGAAGTGCGCCTCGCCCTGCTCGAGGCCGACGTCGCCCTGCCGGCAGTGCGCGACTTCATCACCCGGGTCAAGGAAAAGGCGCTCGGCGAGGAAGTGATCGGCTCGCTGACGCCGGGCCAGGCGCTGGTCGGCGTGGTCCACGACGAACTGGCCAAGCTGATGGGCGCCGACCTCGGCGCCGAAGCCAGCCAGCTGTCGTTTGCGACGCAGCCGCCGGCGATCATCCTGATGGCCGGCCTGCAGGGCGCCGGCAAAACCACCACCGCCGGCAAGCTCGCGAAGTACCTGCAGGAGCAGAAAAAGAAAAAGGTGCTGACCGTCTCGACCGACGTTTACCGCCCGGCGGCGATCGGACAGCTGCAGACCGTCACGACCCAGGTCGGCGCCGACTTCTTCCCGTCGGAGCCGTCGCAGAAGCCGGTCGACATTGCGCTGGCTGCCGTCGACTGGGCCAAGCGCCACCATCATGAAGTGCTCATCATCGATACCGCCGGCCGCCTCGGCATCGACGAGGCGATGATGCAGGAGATCAGCGCGCTGCATGCGGCGGTCAAGCCGATCGAGACACTGTTCGTGGTCGACGCCATGCTCGGCCAGGATGCGATCAACACCGCGCGCGCCTTCAATGACGCGCTGCCGCTGACCGGCATCGTGCTGACCAAGCTCGACGGTGATGCGCGCGGCGGCGCCGCGCTGTCGGTGCGGCACGTGACCGGCAAGCCGATCAAGTTTGCCGGCGTGGCCGAGAAGCTCGACGGCCTCGAAGCCTTCGACCCGGACCGGATGGCCAATCGCATCCTCGGCATGGGCGACATCCTCGCGCTGGTCGAAGAAGCGAAAAAAGGCGTCGACATGGCGGCCGCGCAGGACCTGGCGCAGAAGATCAAGGGCGGCGGCAAATTCGACCTGAATGACTTCAAGGTCCAGCTTTCGCAGATGAAAAAAATGGGCGGCCTGTCCGGGCTGATCGACAAGCTGCCCGCCCAGTTCCAGCAGGCAGCCAACGGCACCAACATGGACCAGGCCGAGAAGCAGGTGCGCCGGATGGAAGGGATCATCAATTCGATGACCCCGCAGGAGCGTGCCAAGCCGGAGCTGATCAAGGCATCACGCAAGCGTCGCATTGCGACCGGCGCCGGTGTGCAGGTGCAGGAAGTGAACCGACTGCTGTCGCAATTCGAGCAGATGCAATCGGTGATGAAGAAGTTCAAGGGCGGCGGCATGCTGAAGATGATGCGCAGCATGAAGGGCATGATGCCCGGCATGCGCTGACCGCCTTCCGGGGGCGCGTCACTCTGCAGCCGCCCCCTGCTGCCGGCGTACCGGACCGGCACTTCCCCTCGCGCGCGCGCCTCACTGCGTTGCTCAACCGGCCCTTGCGCCAGTCGCCCGCACCGTCTCCGCCATAGGGAAAAAAGCATAAATTCCCTCTAAAAACACTTGCATCCCGAACAAAACCCAACGACTATTGGCGGTGCGTGAATCGGCGCAATTTTTCACCATGACAGCAAAGGAGGTTCAACAATGGCTACAGCCAAGAAAGCGGCAGCTACGAAGAAGCCGGCCGCGAAGAAACCCGCAGCAAAAAAAGCAGCAGTGAAGAAGCCCGTGGCGAAAAAAGCGCCGGCCAAGAAGGCAGTAGCCGCGAAGAAGCCTGCAGCGAAAAAAGTCGTAGCGAAGAAGGCACCGGCAGCAAAGAAAGTGGCAGCGAAGAAGGCACCGGCAAAGAAGGCCGCAGCAAAGACCGCACGCAAGCCCAACGCAGCATTCATGAAGCCCATGACCCCGTCGGCCGCACTGGCAGCTGTCATCGGCGCAAACCCGATGCCGCGCACCGATGTGACCAAGAAGGTCTGGGACTACATCAAGAAGAACAAGCTGCAGGACAGCGTCAACAAGCGCAACATCAATGCAGACGACAAGCTGAAGGTCGTTTTCGGCGGCAAGAAGACCGTCTCGATGTTCGAAATGACCAAGCTGATCTCTGGCCACTTGAAGTAATTTTCAGGTGCCGAACAAAAACGCCCGCAACGTTGCGGGCGTTTTTGTTTGTGCGCCGGACAGTCCCGGCGGCGGCATCACCGCTCACCTGGCCTTGTTGTAATTCGCGATGGCCTTTGCCAGGTCCTTGTATTCTTCACAGCCCTTGCCGCAGAGCTTTTCCAGCTCTGCCAGATGCTCGGCAGCCTTCTCCGGCTGCTTCGCCTTCAGGTAAGCCTGCCCGATGTACTCATGTGCGCCCCGATGCTTCGGGTCGAGGCGCAGCGCCTCTTTGTAATGCCGGAACGAGTTGTCGAGGTCGTCGAGATGGCGGTATGCATAGCCGAGGAAGTTGTGCAGGTCCGCATTGGCCGGCATGCTCTTCTCGGCTTTCGACAGCGACTCGACGGCAGCCTTCCAGTCCTTGCGGTCGATCGCTTGCTTGCCGGCGACAAAGTCGGCATTCTGGCTGTTGGCCGCCGGCGTGGTCATGCCGGGGTTGGCCACCGCGAGCGGTGCGATGCAGGCGAGGACAAGGGACAGCAGCAGTTTGTTCATGTTCTTTTCTCCAGTATCTTTCACGGATGCTGCCAGCGCTTGCGCGCGGCGAGCACCGCGTTCGGGTACTCGGGGCGTCCGCGGCTGCCGTTGTAGCGGCCGAGCGCGTAATACAGGTCGCCCCGCTCCATGTTGATGTACATCCGCAGTATAGAGCAGCCGTAGCGCAGGTTCGCCTGCATCCGGAACAGCTTCGATGCCTCACCGTCGCCGATCACGCGCGTCCAGAACGGCATCACCTGCATGTAGCCGCGCGCGCCGGCGTATGAGATCGCGTATTTGCGGAAGCCCGATTCGACCTGCACCAGTCCCAGCACCAGCGCCGGCTCGAGTCCGGCCCGGCGAGCCTCGTACCAGACGGTCTGCAGGAATTCGGATCGCACCATCGGGTCAGGCATTCGGCTGTGCAGCCGCGCCGACATCACGGCGAACCAGCTCTGCCATTCGGCGCGATCGGCGTCGGTGGCAAAGCGCTGTTGCAGCGGACGCGGCTCGGTGATGGCGCGCGTGAGCGCGGCGCGCACCGGGTCGGCAAGTTGCTCTTCAGCCTGGTTGCCGGCAACGGCCGGCGTCAGCGCACAGCAGAGCGACAAAACCGGCAGCCAGCGGTGAATACCCCAGGCTGACCGGTATGCCGTCATGGCGATCAGGCCGCGAGACGGGCCTGCAGGAACTCGACCATGCCAGCCGGCGGCACCGGCGTGGCCGCCTCGTCACGGCGCCCCTGGTATTCGAGCATGCCGTCCTTCAGGCCACGCTCGCCGATCACCACGCGATGCGGCACGCCGATCAGCTCCCAGTCGGCGAACATCACGCCCGGGCGCTCGCCGCGGTCATCCAGCACCACGTCGATACCGGCGGCCTGCAGCGATGCGTACAGCGCGTCGGCAGCCTCTTTGACGGCCGCGCTGCGGTCGTAGCCCATCGGGCACAGCACGACTTCGAACGGCGCGATCGATGCCGGCCAGATGATGCCCTTCGCGTCGTAATTCTGCTCGATCGCCGCGCCGAGGATACGCGTGACGCCGATGCCGTAGCAGCCCATCTGCATCAGCTGCGGCTGCCCCTTCTCGTCGAGGTAGGTGGCCTTCATGTCTTCCGAGTAGCGCGTGCCGAGCTGGAACACATGGCCGACTTCGATGCCGCGCTGGATCTCGAGCACGCCCTTGCCGTCCGGCGAAGGGTCGCCGGCAACCACGTTGCGGATATCGGCAACTTCGGGCTCCGGCAGGTCGCGACCCCAGTTCGCGCCGGTGTAGTGGAAGCCTGCGTCATTGGCGCCGCAAACGAAGTCGCTCATCGCAGCGACGGTGCGGTCTGCGATTAACTTTACTGGCTTGGCCGTGCCGATCGGGCCCAGGTAGCCGGGCTTGCAGCCGAAATGCTCGACGATCTCCGAGTCGCTGGCGAAGCGGAACGGACCGATGCCGGGCAGCTTGCCTGCCTTGACTTCGTTCAGCTCATGGTCGCCGCGCAACAGCAGCAGCCAGATTTCACGCCGGCCCTCGTCGCGCTCGACCGACAGCACGATCGATTTCACCGTCTGCGTCAGCGGCAGGCCGAGCAGCGCGGCGACGTCCTGGCAGCGTTCCTTGCCCGGCGTCGGCGCCTTGACCAGCGGCTGTGCGGCTTGCGCACGCGGCGCTGAGGGCGCAAGCGCCTCGGCCGCCTCGATGTTGGCCGCATAGTCGGAGGTCGGGCAGTAGACCAGCGCATCTTCGCCGGTATCGGCGATCACGTGGAATTCCTGCGAGCCGGAGCCGCCGATCGCACCGTTGTCGGCGGCAACCGCACGGAACTTCAGTCCGAAGCGGGTAAAGATCCGCGTGTAGGCATCGACCATCAGCTGGTATGACTGCTTCAGCCCGTCGGCATCGCGGTCGAACGAGTACGCATCCTTCATCGTGAATTCGCGCCCGCGCATCAGCCCGAAGCGGGGCCGGCGCTCGTCGCGGAACTTGGTCTGGATGTGGTAGAAGTTGACCGGCAGCTGGCGGTACGAGCGGATCTCGCCGCGGGCGATGTCGGTGACGACTTCTTCCGAGGTCGGCTGCAGCGCGAAATCGCGGCCGTGCCGGTCCTTGAGGCGCAGCAGTTCCGGCCCCATCTTGTCCCAGCGGCCGGTCTCCTGCCACAGCTCGGCCGGCTGCACCAGCGGCATCAGCAG
>CAYZXP010000130.1:0-1789 GCA_964482415.1 uncultured Bifidobacterium sp.
CTGGCCCAAAAAGCGCCGTCGTGACGGGTGAGGGTGACTGGCGACATTCCGGTGCAAGCACGCGCAAGGCGTGCGCCGTTCTTGAGTTCGACTGCGTCACGCTTTCCTGCGGCCCTATTTCGAATGCGGCTTGGGCAGGTCCATGCGCACCAGGAGGAACCGGAACGCGTATAACGCAAAGAGGATTCCCAGCAGGTCGTTGACGAAGGCAGTGCCGATCTTGCCGGCCAGTTCGCCTTCGCCCAGATGCAGGAACACGATGCCTTCCCGAGTGACTCCGTTCAGCGCGGCGAAAACGACACTGAGCTGAACCAGCAATTGCCAGGTCAGGCCAGACAGATTGGCTGATAGCTGGCGCCGGAACAACAGGCAGGCCAGCAGCGGCATCAGGCCGCCGGCTGCAGCAACTTGCGCCGCAAGCAGATAGTTGTCCGGAAAAAGTACCAATGCGCTCCATGCGAAGCAGAACAAGGCAATTGCCGCCGACCCTATCCAGCCAGTCAACAAGACGAGCAGCAATTTCACGCCGGTTGACAGGCGAAGCAGCGTTGCCCCCGGCACATCCTGCAGAGATTCGATCAATGCATCATTGATCGAATAAACCACCGCATAAAACAGTATCGCAAACAGGAAAACGCCCAGCGAATAATTCGTTCTTGTCGTGTACACGGCGGTTGCCCATTCTTCCAATCACCGTGTCAGACTGCCTCATAACATCTGGCGTGTAAATAGCGCACGCGGGCAACGGGCGAGCCGGAAGTTTTGTCCGCAAATGCCACGGCGGTCCGGGGAAAATACGGCGACGGCCCGTGGACATATCCGGCAATGGCGCCGGGCAGGATGCGCTATCGGCTCAGACCTGCTCTTTCACGGCTTTCATCATGCAACGTGCCACCTTGTCGAAGTAAATCATTGCTGCAGGCGTCAGGTCGAGCTGCTTGCGGCGCGCATCTTCGGTGTCGGCCAGGTAAATCCAGCCCTTTTCCCGCATTGACTTCAGCCGGCCATGCAACATCGCGGGTGAGCCCAGCTCGGCCATGCCCATCAGGTCCTTGACCGACAAACGCTGCTGCGTGTGGTGAGCATTTGCCACGATCATCAGGATGCGCTCTTCAAGCGGCTCCAGTGGCGGAAGGGTCGGCAGGTTGCGCAGCGCCTCGGCGAGCTGGATGAAGCGCAGATAAAGGTCGGCGAATTTGGTTGACTTGCCCATGATGTCCAATCCTTGCGTGTAAGTTCCAGGCCATGAGTTGGGCGGAACCGGTGCACACGATACATCGGAAATCCGCATCGCGTTGACAATGTGCCAATCCTGCATCGTCTTGCGGGGTGCCGGTGCTTGCGGACAGACCGTTTGCATCTGGCAGCCTGCTCGTTGTGCGAGGATCGAAGCGATGTGCGCGGCTTATCTCATGGCTTGAGGTTACAGCTTATATACCAATGCGCTTTGCTGCCAAGTTGCAAACATTGATGCAATCGATCTTTAGCTGCTTTTTTTGGAATTGATTTGAAATTCGAACCGGTGTGCGCGAGATTCTGCATGGCAATACTGCGCTTGATGATGCAAAGGATGAGGGACTCCGGAAGGTGGCCGCAGGTTCGCCGCGGCACATCCTCTAACCGCCAATGCCGACCAGCGTGATGTCGAGCGCGTCCTGATGCACGGCATCGAGTGTCAGGTACTGCTTCATTGTCAGCGCGGCCTGTTGTGCGCCGTCCAGCGCATCGAGCTGCTCGACACTCAGCGCCTGCAGCTGCGTGGCCTTCATCAGCGAGAGGTCGCCGGGCT
>CAYZXP010000130.1:1889-8973 GCA_964482415.1 uncultured Bifidobacterium sp.
TCGACACTCAGCGCCTGCAGCTGCGTGGCCTTCATCAGCGAGAGGTCGCCGGGCTCGAGCGCCTGCATCTGCAACGTGCTCAGGGCCTGCAGTTGTACCGTCGACAGCATGGCAAGCTGCTTGCCCGTCAGCGCGGCAAGCTGTTCATTGTCGAGCGCAGCAATCTGTGACGCGGACAGTGACAATAGCTGTATCTTGACCAGCCTGCCGATGTCGGCGGCGTCGATCGCCGCCACCTGCGCGGTCGACAGCGCGATCACTTGCGACGACGTCAGCGCCGCCAGTTGCGCGCCATCGAGCGCGCGAATGCCGTCGGCCGACAGCGCCGCGACGTCCTCTGGCGCAAGTGACTTGAGCTGCGCCGTCGTCAGCCCTGCGACCTGGATGTCGCTGAGCGAGCCGAACTGGGCGCTCGTCATGGCCTGTAGCTGGACCTTGCCCAGCATGCGGATGTGCGTGCCGTCGAAAGCGGCCAGCTGTCCTGCGGTCAGTGTCGCTGTTTGCGCCGGGGTGAGCGCCGCAAGTTGCTTGGCGCCGAGCGCGGCGATCCGCTGCGGTGCCAGCATCGCGAGGTCGGCTGCATCGATTGCGGCGATCTGGGCCGGCGTCAGCGCTGCTACCTGCGCGAGGCTGAGCGAGCTGATCTGCGTACCGGAGAGCGCACTGATCTGCGCAGGCAAGAGGGCCGCAAGGTTCGCCGGCAGGATCGCATCGAGCTGCGCGGCGTCCAGATGGACAAGCTGGGCTCCGCTCAGGGCGCGCAACTGCTTGCCGGACAGTGCGGCAAATTGTGCTTCACTGAACTCGTCCAAATTGGACGGGCTCAGCTCTGCCAGCTGTACCGACGTCAGGCTGGCCACCTGGGCCGTCGTGATCGCCCCCATTTGCTGCGTCATGATCGCGATCACTTGCGCGGCCGACAGGCCGCTGACCTGCGCGGTATTGATTGCCGCCACCTGCTCCGCATTGAACCAGTCGAGCTGCTCGTGGGTAAACGCGGCCAGCTGAGGCGTGCGCAGCGCGGCGATCTGCTCCGTAGTCAGCGCGGCGATCTGGTCGCCGCGCAGCGCGAGCAGCTGATCGGTTGTCAGCGACGGTATGTCGATCGCGTCGATGGCGACCACCTGCGCGGTCGACATTGCGCCGATCGACACAGGTGACAGCGCACCCAGCTGCGAGCCGGAAAGCGACGTGATCTGCACGGGCGACCACATCGCCACGCCGCTGGCATCGAGCGCCTTCAGCTGGGACGTCGTCAGGCCCTGAACCTGTGCATCTGTCATTGCGCCCACTTGTGATGCCGACAGCCAGCGCAGCTGCGCCGCGGCCAGCACGCGCAGGTCTTCAGTCGCAATTGCCGTGACCTGTTCAGGATCGAGAGCGCGCAGCTGCGCGCTGCCGAGCGCCGGCATCTGTCGCAAGGTCAGCGCATTGATTTGCGCTGCGCTCAGCGCGGCGATGTCGTCCGGCGCAAGCGCCGCCAGCTGGGCCGGCGTCAGCGCGGCGATGGCGGCGCCCGGCAGCGCGCCGACCTGCGACGGCGACAAGGCGTCGATCTGCGTGGTCGTCAGGCCTTTGAGATCGGCCGGATCAAAGGCGGCGACCTGCACGTCCGACAGCGCTGCCAGCTGCGCCGGTGTCAGCGCCGCCAGCTGCAGCGAGGTGAGCGCGGCCACCTGGTCGGGGTCGAGGCCGGCCACCTGCTCCGTACTCAATTGCGTGATCGTCGCGGCGGACAGCTGGGCGATCTGGTCCGGCCGCAGCGCGCCGATCTGCGACGGATTCATCTGGCTCAGCTCGCCCGTGCTGACGGCCGTTAGTGCCTTCAGCTGATCCATTCGAAGTCCGGCGACGCTGGCCGTGGCAATCGACTGCACCTGCGTGCCAGTAAACGCGGCCAGCTGTTCGGTCGACATCGCGGCCAGTTGCGCGCTGCCGAGCGCCGCCACTTGTGCCGTGCCCAGCGTGGCCACTTGCGTGGTCGTGAGCGCCGCCACTTGCGTGCTGCCCATTGCGGCGATATCCGCGGTTTCGATGGCGCGCACCTGGTCAGCGCCAAGCACGCGCACCTGGTTCGACGACAGGGCCGAGATCTGCGTGGAGCCGAGCGCCGTGATTTGCGCGGGGGTCAGCGCGACGACCTGCGCCAGGCTGAGCGCGGCCAGTTGCGTGCTGCCCAGTCCGGCGATGTCGGCGGTATCGATGGCGGCGATTTGTGATGGGGCCAAGGCGGCGATCTGCGCGTTTTCCAGCACGGCCAGCTGCGCCGAGGTGAGCGCGGCAATCTGTCTTGCGCTCAGTTGCTGCAGGTCGGCCGCATCCAGTGACGGCAATTGCACGGTGGTCAGCGCCGCGATTTGCGCAATCGTCAGGCTGCCCATTTGCGCGGTCGTCAGCGCGGCGATCTGTGCGGGCGTCATTGCCGCGAGATCAGCCGATTCGATCGCCGCGACCTGCGCGCTGTTGAACGCGGCAACCTGTGCCGTGGTGAAGGCCGACAGTTGCACCGAGCTGAGCGCGGTCACTTGCTGCGAGCCGAGGGCCGCCAGCTGCGCGGCATCCATTGCGGCCAGCTGCCGTGGCGTCATTCCCGGCAGGTCGCCCGTCTCGATCGCCGCGATCTGCGCGGGCGTCAGCGCGATGAACTGCTCGGTATCGAGTGCCGCGATCTGCGCCGAGGTCAGCGCGGCGATCTGGCGATCGGCGAGCGCCTGCAGGTCGGCGGACTCGAGCGCCGGCATCTGCAGCGTGGTCAGCGCCGCCACCTGCGCGCTGCCAAGGCTGCGGATCTGACTCGCCGTGAGACTTTTGATCTGGCCAGTGGAAAGCCCCGCGATGTCCGCCGACTCGATCGCGTTGACCTGTTCGCCGGTCAGCAGCGGGATCTGTGCCGTGGTCAGCGAGCGCAGCTGCTCCGACGACAGTGCCGCGATCTGGCGCGTCGTGAAGGCGGCCAGCTGCGTGCCGCTCATCGCCATCAACTGGCTGCTGGTGAGGCCTGCAATGTCGGCCGTCTCGATTGACGAAACCTGCGTCGTGCCGAGCGCGGCGATCTGGCGCGTCGACAGCGCCGCGATCTGTGTCGAGGTGAAGGCGGCCACTTCCGTGGCTTCGAGCGCCGCCAGGTCGCGCGGTGCGATCGCCGCGATCTGCGCCGTGCTGAGCGCAGCAATCTGCGCCGACGACAGTCCACTCAATACGCTCATCTGTACACCCGCCTTTGTTCGGAAAATGAAAACATTGCCGGCCGCCGCGCCTGACGATATGCATGGCGAGACAATCCATCGTCTGAATCGGCGCGGACGAGCCGTTCTTTAGGCAGGCGGAGGTCGGGTTTGCTGGTGTGTATTGTGACGAGCGTCACATTTGTCGTCCGGGCGGAAAACTACGCTTTGCGCGTCGCCGGCGCGAATTAGGTGTTTTGTAACTATTCGTTTGGTTATAAGGGTATTGCTGGTAGGATACTAGTTTGCCGGATCGGCGGAGGCGACATCCGATGCCCGGCACGCAGGCTGCCCTCTCGTCCGGGAGGGCCCGGAGACGAATTTTGCAGAGCGCGACCGTACCGACACCACCGAAGCCAGAAACTGCACCCGCCGCAAGGCTGCGGGTCGCGCCTGCGCTGCTGGCCAGGATTCCATTGCTGGCCGGGCTGCCCGAGCAAATCCTGGTGCAGTTGTCGGCGGAAATCCGGCTGGTGAGCTTCGCCAAGCGCCAGTTCGTGATGCACAAGGGCGCACGCGACACTGATTTGCTGTTCCTGCTCGAAGGACGGCTGCTGGTCGTGGACATTTCCCCCGAGGGGCGCCAGACCGGCCTGAATTTCATTTCTCCCGGCGATTTCTTCGGCGAACTCGCGTCCATCGACGGTCTGCCGCGCTCGGCAACCGTGGTGGCTGCCGCGCCGTCGATGGTGGGTGTGTTGCCAAAAAACGCGGCGCGCAAGCTGATCTTCGGGATTCCCATGGTTGCCGAACGCATGCTCAAGCATGTGTCGCTGAAGCTGCGCGCATCCACCGAGTACCGTGTCCTGCTCGGCATCCCGAACGCGTTCTGCCGGGTCTACAGCCTGCTGCGCATGCTGGCGCGCCCCGACCCGGGAAAACTGATCACGATCGAAAACATGCCGACGCACGAACAGATCGGCCTGATGACCAATACCAGCAGGGAGACAGTCACCCGTGCATTGCAGGTGCTGTATGAACAAGGCATCATGGAAAAGGACGGGCGGCGCTCCATCCTGCGCAACCCACCGCGCCTGCTTGAACTGATTCGCGAGCACCAGTAAAGGCCCGGCATCCGCGGGTTCCACCACCGGCGCACAGACCGGCACGGCGATAACAAGACCGACAAACGAGTGCATGCGGTGATTCGAGAACCAGCATCCCTGCGCAGCCGCCTGGCCATTGCACTGTTGGCCGCCCTCCTCGCCTTGCTTTATATCGCCGCGCCCGGAACGATGCGCGACGGCGCCGAGCGCGCCGCTTATGACGCGCTGGTCAGCGCCTCCCCCCCCGTGGCGCAGGAAGAGCGCGTGGTAATCATCGACATTGACGAGCGCAGCCTTGCGCAGTTTGGTGCCTGGCCATGGCCGCGCAACACCGTCGCGCGGCTGGTTGATGAGCTGGTCGACCGGCGGCAGGTCGGGCTGCTGGGCCTCGACATCGTTTTCCCGTTGCGCCGTGACGGCGACCTCGCATTGCGAACGGCGCTGGATCGTCCCGGTGTGGTGATGAGCCAGACGCTGGATTTTTCGGCCGTCTCCGACAATCAGGTTGGCAAGCTTGCCGGGCTGGTCGCCGTCGATGGCCGGCGCCTGGCGCCACAGGCCGGCGGCTATGTTGCCAATGACGCCGGCGTACTCCCGCCCGGCGTCGCCGTCGGGCATATCAGCCCAGTGATCGACGACGACGGACGCATCCGCCGGATCTATCCGGTCGCCTGCGTGGCGGGATCATGCTCGATGACGCTTGCGCTGCGCATGTATGCGCAGCTGACCAACGCCGGGCAGGAAATGCTTCAGGTGGCCTATGCGCGCGACGGCAGTCAATTGCATGTCGACCTCCGCAACGACGCGCCGCTCGATTTGCCGCTCGACCCGCAGCGTGCGCTGCTGGTGCCTTACCGCGTTGCGCCGGGCGGATTCCCGGTATTGTCGGCCGCAGATGTGCTGGACAGGTCGCGCGCGTTGCCTTGGCTGGAAAACAGCATCGTGCTGGTTGGCAGCTCGGCCTTGGGCATAGGCGATCGTGTTGCCACACCGCTGGAGAAGCTGACTCCCGGCGTTGAGGTGCATGCGCAATTGCTGGCCGCGCTGCTCGACCGCAGCTTCATCCGTCCGCTGCCGGGTACGGCGCCGGTTTTCCTGGCACTGGCCGCAGTCATCCTGCTGTCCTATCTGGCATGGCCCGGGCGCGGGCGATCGCTGATGCTGGGCTGGCCGCCGCTGGCGCTCGCAGCAGCCACCCTGCCGCTGGCCTGGCTGCTGATCGGCCGCGGAATGTTGCTGCCGTTGACGCCGCTGCCTTTGATGGTGCTGGTGATCGCCGCCATGACCATGCTGCAGCAGAACCTGGCGCTGTCCGCGCGGGTGCGTCGCCTCGGTTCGCAGTTCAGCCAGTTCCTGCCGGCGAGCCTGGTCGGCCGGCTGCTGCGCGACGCGAGCATCGGTCCCGAAACTGAGCGGCATACGATGACGGTGCTGATTGTGGACGTGCGCGGCTTCACCGCCGCGTCAGAGGGCAAGACGCCTGAGCAGATCGCCGGCTTTGCACAGAAGTGCTTCGAGGTGCTGTCGGCCGAGGTGGCGCGCTATCAGGGAACGATAGAGAAGTACACCGGCGACGGCCTGATGGCGCTGTGGGGCGTGCCGACTGTGGACAGTGCCGCGGACGCGGACCGATCGGCTGCACCGATGCATGTGATGCCGGCGGCACGCAGGCAGCGAGCCGGCGCCGACCCCGGTCACGCACGGTATGCGGCGCAGGCAGTCAGCGCTGCGGTAGCGATGCAGCGCGCCGTTGATGGTTTGTCAGGCTGGTTTGCTGACCACGGCTACGGCCAACTGCAACTCAGCATCGGTCTGAACACCGGCCCGATGTCGGTGGGCGTGTTCGGTGGGCAGACCCACCTCGCATGGTCGGCGCAAGGGCAGGCATTCAATATCGCCAGTCGCATCGAAAGCCTGACGCGGGACGTCGGCGAATGCCTGCTGATGGGCGAGTCCACCGCCTTGCTGCTGACGCCCGATGCGGTGCGCAAGATCGGCGATTTTGCGGTCAAGGGCGTGTCAATGCCGGTGACCGTTTATGCATTGCAAAAATAACAAACAAATTTCATATCACGCAAAATGCCGGTATTTGCCGGTTTTCAATGTGAAACTTTGTTGATTCGTTGCTCTGAGTCAATGAATTGAATTGCCTCGGACGGGACAATTGTTAGCTGGATCACAGTTATGGAATATGTTCCGGGAGTACGCTGTGCGAATAAAGGTAAAAAGTTCAGTATTATTTGGCTTTTTGCAACGGTTCGTCCGGGGTTTCGGCAGGCATTCTGCTGTTTTGACGCAGAGTCTGTCCGGCTTTAGGTTGATATCGGTGTCGGCGCGCACTTGCGCCAGGCAACAGGGTGTTTCTCAGCGCAAGATGAAAAGCTCAGTCGTTCTCCGAAATTTCTTTGCCGCAGCGGTGCTGTTGCTGTCGCCATGGATGGTGGCAGCGGCGGAGCCTGTGGGCAAGGTGCTGTTTGCGATCGGTGACGCCCGTTTGGCGGCCGACGGTACCCGTGTAAAGAAAGACGACACGATCGCGGCCGGGCAGGTGGTCGTGACGGGAAGCAACGGCCATGTACACCTCCGCTTTGTCGATGACGCCTTCGTCAGCGTGCGGCCGAACTCCCGGCTGCAGATCGAGCAGTACGTGTATGACGAACGCGAGCCGAAAAACAATCGGGTTCGCTTCAGCCTGTCGCAGGGCGTCGCCCGCCTCATCACCGGCAAGGCCGGCCAGTCCGCCAAGGACAACTTCCGTTTGAATACGCCGGTCGCAGCCATCGGCATCCGAGGCACCGATTTCCTCGTGCAGGC
>CAYZXP010000131.1:0-8872 GCA_964482415.1 uncultured Bifidobacterium sp.
CGCCGCCACATCAATACCGATTCGGATTCCGAGGTGCTGCTGAACGTGCTCGCGCACGAGATCCAGCAGTGCACGAGCGGCTTGTCGCTCGATCCGAGCACGTTGTTCAAGGCGGTCGCCGCCCTGCACAAGCGCGTGCGCGGTTCCTACGCGGTGGTCGCGCAGATCGCCGGCTACGGCATGCTTGCGTTCCGCGATCCGTACGGCATCCGTCCGCTGTGCATTGGTTTTGCGGATTCCGCCAAGGGCCCCGAGTACATGGTCGCGTCGGAGTCGGTGGCGCTCGAGGGCAACGGCTTCCAGTTCCTGCGCGACGTGATGCCGGGCGAGGCGATCTTCATCGACAACGACGGCAAACTGTACAACCAGCAATGCGCCGAGAACCCGACGATGAATCCCTGCGCGTTCGAGTTCGTCTACCTCGCGCGCCCGGACTCGGTGATCGATGGCGCCTCCGTGTATGCGACCCGCCTGAAGATGGGCGAATACCTTGCCGAGAAGATCCGCCGCGAGTTCACCGCCGGCGACATCGATGTCGTGATGCCGATCCCGGATTCGTCGCGCCCGGCCGCGATGGAACTGGCGCTGAAGCTGAACCTGACCTTCCGCGAAGGCTTCATCAAGAACCGCTACATCGGCCGTACCTTCATCATGCCGGGGCAGGGCGTGCGCAAGAAGTCGGTGCGCCAGAAGCTCAACGCCATCAGCTCCGAATTCAAGGGCAAGAGCGTGCTGCTGGTCGATGACTCCATCGTGCGCGGCACCACCAGCCGCGAGATCGTGCAGATGGCGCGCGACTCGGGCGCCAAGCGCGTGATCTTCGCGTCGGCCGCGCCGCCGGTGAAATACCCGAACGTGTACGGCATTGACATGCCGACCCGCAACGAGCTGATCGCCTACGGCCGCACTGAAGAAGAAGTGTGCCGCGAGATCACCGCCGATGCGCTGGTCTATCAGGACATCGATGCAATGAAGCGCTCGATCAGTGACATCAACCCGGCGTTGCAGCGTTTCGAGGCGTCGTGCTTCGACGGCCGTTACGTGACCGGCGACATTTCACCTGATTATCTCGACCGCATCGAACGCGCGCGCGCGAACCCGAAGGTGGTCGCCGAGGATGCGGTGCGCACGCAACTGAACCTGAACCTTGCCCGCGTCGACTGAGCGCGCAGGGCGAATTCCATGACTGACAAGCACTACGGATTCACCACTACGGTACTGCACAGCGACAGGCAGAAGCCGATCGAGCATGGCTCGCTGCACAAGCCGATCCATACCGCGGTCGCCTTCGGCTACAAGGATGCGCGCGAGCTTGCCGATGTCTTCCAGGGCAAGAAGTCTGGCTACCGTTACGGCCGCCAGGGCAACCCGACCGTCGCCGCGCTCGAAGAGAAGATCACGCGGATGGAAGACGGCCTGGCGACGCTGTGCTTCTCGACCGGCATGGCCGCCATCGGCGCGCTCGCGCAGGGCCTGCTGCGCGCGGGCGACCATGTGGTGTCGTCCTCCTTCCTGTTCGGGAATACCAACAGCCTGTGGCAGACGGTGAGCCTGCAGGGCATCGAGGTGACCTTCGTCGACGCGACCGACGTCGCCAATGTCGAGCGCGCGCTGCGTCCGAACACGCGGATGGTGTTCGTCGAGACGATCGCGAACCCGCGCACGCAGGTCGCCGACCTCGAACGCATCGGTGCGCTGTGTCGCAGCCGCAGCGTCGTCTATGTGGTCGACAACACGATGACCTCGCCCTACCTGTTCCGTCCGAAGGCGGTCGGCGCGAGCCTCGTGGTGAACGCGCTGACCAAGTCGATCGGTGGCCACGGCAATGCGCTCGGCGGCAGCCTGACCGACACCGGCCTGTTCGACTGGACGACGTACCCGAACATCGCGGACAACTACAAGCGCTTCGCGCCTGCCATGTGGGGTATTTCGCAGCTGCGCGCGAAAGCGCTGCGCGACTTCGGCGCGGCGCTCGGGCCGGAGGCGGCGCATCATCTGGCGGTCGGCTCCGAAACAATGGCGCTGCGCATCGAGCGCGAATCGGCGAGCGCGCTGGCGCTGGCGCGCATGCTGTCGGCCGATCCGCGCGTGGCCGCGGTCCATTACCCGGGCCTGCCTGCGCATCCGCAGCACGGCATCGCGGCGTCGCTGTTCCGCGCTTTCGGCGGGCTCTTCAGTTTCGAGCTGAAGGACGGCATCGATTGCTTCGATTACCTGAACCGGCTGAAGCTGGCCATCCCGGCCAGCAACCTCGGCGACACGCGCACCCTGGTGATCCCGGTGGCGCACACGATCTTCCACGAGATGGGCGCCGAGCGGCGCGCGTCGATGGGCATTGCCGAGTCGCTGATCCGGGTGTCGGTCGGCATTGAAGATACCGAAGACCTGCTCGAGGACTTCGGGCAGGCGCTGGGCTAAGCGCCTGTCGCATCAGGCCGCAGGCCGTGTTGCCAGCGGCTTGCCGTACACCTGCCGCACGGGCGGCAGGCGCGTTCAGGGGCCCAGCGTGCGTGCGGCGCGGCGGCTGAAGACGCTGACGCCGGACGGCATCGCAAACTGCGCGATGCGGTCGAGCAGCCTTGAGGGCTCGCCGTCGGCGATCAGCAGCGCGCGGTGCTCGGCGCGCAGAAAGCCGGCGTCGCGCTGCGCGTCGAGGAAGCCCAGCAGCGGGTCATAGAATCCCAGCGCGTTCAGCATGGCGACCGGCTTCTCGTGGTAGCCCAGCTGCAGCCAGGTCCAGACCTCGAACAACTCCTCCAGCGTTCCTATGCCGCCGGGCAGCGCGATGAAGCCGTCGGAGAGCGCGGCCATCTGCGCCTTGCGCTCATGCATGTCCTTCACCACCTGCAATTCCGTCAGCCGCGCATGGCCGACTTCGCTGTCCATCAGCGCTTCCGGTATCACCCCGGTCACGCGGCCGCCGGCGTCCAGCACCGCATCGGCGACGATGCCCATCAGCCCGACATGGCCACCACCGTAGACGAGGCGGATGCCGCGCGCGGCCATCTCGCGGCCGAGCGCGCGGGCCATGGCTGCATGGGCCGGATCGCGGCCGGCCGCGGAGCCGCAGTAGACGCAGAGCGCGCCAATCTTCCTGTGTGTCATGCGCCGATCATAACCGACGCGCCTAGTCGTCCGGCGCGTCCGGCGGCATCAGTACCTCATCGACGCCGTGGATGATGCCGTTGTCGGCCTGCAGGTCACTCTCGGTCACGCGCGCGCCGTTGACGGTCACCATGCCATTGTCGGATTTCAGTTCCAGCGATGGCCCGGCGACACTGGCCGCCGGACCCGGCTTGACCTCGGTGACTTTCACGCGGCCACGGATGATGTGATACCGCAGCACCCGTGCGAGCGACTGCGGCGCCTTTTTCAGCGCTTCCCATTCGCCATCGGCCAGCTGCGAGAACGCATTATCGGTCGGCATGAACACCGTGTAAGGACCTTCGGCCTTCAGTTGCCGGGTCAGGCCGGCAATGCGCACCGCCTCGAGAAAGGTCTTGAACGAGCCGGAACGTTGTGCGGTATCGAGCAAATCCGCGGCCCGGACGGGCCCTGCGGCGAGGACGGCAGTCAGACAGAGCAGGGCGGTCGCTTTACCTCGCATCGATTTCTGTTCAGGGCAACACGGTGGACAGACATACGCGTTATTTCGGCTGCCGTATAATCACAAAAGTTCAAAAACCGGCTCGCCTTAATTGCAACCGATGAGTACACAACCGAAATTGTCATTCAAGCAGCAGCAGCTCATCGTCCGCGAGAACGCCATTGTCGATGCGACCAACAGCCTGCTCGCGAAGAAGGGCTACGACCTGATGACGATGGACGAGGTGGCTGCCGAGGTCGGCATTGCGAAGGCCAGCCTCTACAAGCATTTCCCGTCGAAAGAGGCGCTGGCCGCGGCAGCGATGATCCGGCTGCTGGAGAACACGCTGGCCTTCGTGCGCGCGCTGCCGCCGGAGCAGCCGGCAATTGTCCGGCTGAAGGATGTGCTGAGGTGGGCGCTCGAGGTCCGCATGAAGGGCGGCCTGCCGACGCTGCCGAGCGAGAACACGACGCTGCGCGACGCGCTGCTGAATGACTCGCGCTACATCACCCGGCTGATGGACCTGAACGAGCTGATGGGCGAACTGATCGAAGCGGCGCGCGCGCAGGGGGCGATCCGCGCGGACCTGCCCACTGAAGTTGTCCTGTTTACGATCTATGCGCGTTCCTGTGACCCGACGCTCGACTATCTGCGCATGAACGAGCAGTACGACGACCAGCAGGTCATTGGCTTCCTGCTGTCGACCTGCTTTGACGGGCTGACCTGATCTCCGCGTTGACGCGTTCGCCGACGCTGTGGTCGAAGCCCAGCGCGACATGACCGACCAGGTCCAGTGCGACATGGGAGGCGCCCGGCAGGATGGCCGATGATTGCGGCGACACGATGTTGTCGTGCCGCGTATAGACCGAGACGAACAAACCGCGCAGCGCGGCATTCTCGCTTGCATCCAGCCGCGCGATCCAGCTGTCCGGGTCGCCCGCCGGCGTCAGCATCTGTCGTGCATTCGCGCCGACCGCAAAGCCGGCCAGCGTGCTGCCGAAATGCGGCGTGCCCAGCGTGATCACGCGCGCGGCGCGTGCGCTGCCGAACGCTCTCAGCCATGCGCGCGCGGCCAGCCCGCCCATGCTGTGGCACAGCAGGATCACCTGCGGTGCGCCGGTGGCCTCGCACAGCGCCTGTACGGCGCGCTCGATTCGCGGCGCGTAGTCGTCGATGTCGGCGAGGATCGGTTCGAGGTCGATCGCCGCGTGGCTGATGCCGGCAGCCCGCAGGCGGCGCGAGAACGGAAGCCAGAAACCGCTGTTCGATCCGTACCCGTGCAACATCAGCACCGGCAGGCCGGCGTCGCCGTCGATGCGGACCTCGAAAGGCCGGCCAAACGGAAACAGCCGGAACCAGCACAGCGAACTGCACCAGAACTCCTGCACGACCCGTGACGCCAGCCGCCGCCGCGAAACCGGCGAGCCGTCGGCCATCGGCTGCCGCAGTGCGTCGGTCAGGAAGTAGTTGTTGATGATGACGCCGAACCGGGCGAGCGTGACCAGTGCGGCGCTTGCCGCCAGTGCGGCGGCCCAGCCGAGTCCGGCGAACTTCACGAGCAGCAGCGCAACCGCCGCAAGGGTCAGCAGGTGCGCCACGATCATCGCGCGGGTCAGCGACGCGATCATCTGCCGCCTCCGTCAGGCCCGCTTCGCGTCGCGCGGCTTCGCGGCCGGCGCCAGCACCAGTCGCGTGCCGGCGATGCGGTCATGCAGGAACTGCCGGTCCGGATCGAGCCGTGTCGCCGCCGCCCACAGCACGACGTTCAGCAGCGGGATCAGCATCAGCATCCAGCCCTGCGCGCCGAGCAGCCAGGCGCCGGCGAGCCCGGGCATGAACCACCCCCACGCCAGCAGGTAACGCAGCAGCGCGCGCGGCCAGCCAAGCGCGCGTCCGTCGCGGCCCGCCACGCGCACCCGCCAGGTCTTCATTGCCAGCGTCTGGCCGCCGTGCGTCCA
Organism: uncultured Bifidobacterium sp.; assembly: GCA_964482415.1. Lineage (GTDB taxonomy): Bacteria > Pseudomonadota > Gammaproteobacteria > Burkholderiales > Burkholderiaceae_D > Pernthalerella. Next base: position 5,545 of record CAYZXP010000131.1, read on the forward strand.
GAACCAGCCGAAGTAGGCGCCCAGCACGATGAATTGCCAGACCTGCTGCGCATGCCGCAGCGCCAGCGCATGGCGCTGTTGCAGCAGGGTGGAAAACAGCCAGCCGGCGATGAACAGCACGCCGAACAGCAGCATGCCCTCGTAGACCATGCAGAACAGGCGGTTTTTCAGCGGCGCGGGAGTCAGGGGCGGGTTCACAATTGTGCGAAGGCGGGCAAAGAGCGGGATTGTACGTGCTTCAATCTTGCCTGCGCGACCAGCGAACAGGCAAGGGTGCGCTGCTGCTGCGCCGCACGTCGCTGATGTTCCGCCAAAAGTCTTGATTTCATTGACTTTTTCCAATATTCCCCTTGACCGCAGTGCTGCGAGGCAGTAACGTATCGACTCCCCTCGTCACATCGAGGGGTATTTTTTGACCCGTGCCGTGCCGCCCATAATGCGCTGCGCTACGCGGTCACCTTTCTCAGGGCGTCTTGCCCCCGAAAGAGCTGTTTGCTCTAACCCATGCCACAAGCGTGAGGATGCGCGAGCAGCGCCACGAACGGAAGCTGAACGATGTGCATTCAGCGCCGGTTTGAACTGCACCTGGTGTGCAGGACGGATCGACGTGACCGCACGACAAAGGAATGCTTCAAGCGTGTCGCTGCCACCGCTTCCGCCAGGAGAGAGCATCCGATCAATTTCCAATGGACCTTGAAAGGACGTAGCAATGAGTTCCGAAATCACCGGCGCCGAGATCCTCGTGCGCTGTCTCGCCGAAGAGGGAGTCGACCATGTGTTCGGCTATCCCGGCGGCGCTGTGCTGTACATCTACGACGAAATTTTCAAGCAGGACAAATTCGAGCACATCCTCGTGCGCCATGAGCAGGCGGCCATCCATGCGGCCGACGCCTATTCGCGCAGCTCGAACAAGGTGGGCGTGGCCCTCGTGACCTCGGGTCCGGGCGTCACCAATGCCGTCACCGGCATCGCCACCGCGTACATGGATTCGATCCCGATGGTGATCATCACCGGTCAGGTGCCGACGCACGCGATCGGTCAGGACGCCTTCCAGGAGTGCGACACCGTCGGCATCACCCGTCCCTGCGTCAAGCACAACTTCCTCGTGAAGGACGTGCGCGAGCTTGCAGAGACGGTCAAGAAAGCGTTTTACATCGCGACCACCGGCCGTCCGGGCCCGGTGCTGGTCGACATCCCGAAGGACGTCACCATCGCGAAGACGAGCTTCCATTATCCGAAGCAGATCGAGATGCGCTCGTACAAGCCCGTCGACAAGGGGCATGCAGGCCAGATCCGCAAGGCCGTGCAGCTGCTGCTGGCCGCCGAGCGTCCGATGATCTACACCGGCGGCGGCGTGATCCTGTCCGATTCCGCGGCCGAGGTGAACAAGCTGGTCGACAAGCTCGGCTACCCGTGCACCAACACGCTGATGGGCCTCGGCGGCTACCGCGCGTCGAGCGAACAGTTCGTCGGCATGCTGGGCATGCACGGCACCTATGAAGCGAACATGGCGATGCAGCACTGCGACGTGCTGATCGCGATCGGCGCGCGCTTCGACGACCGCGTGATCGGCAACCCGAAGCACTTCGCCACGCAGCCGCGCAAGATCATCCACATCGACATCGACCCGTCGTCGATCTCGAAGCGGGTGAAGGTCGACGTGCCTATCGTCGGCAACGTCAAGGATGTGCTGCAGGACCTGCTGGCGCAGATCGAGGCGGCGGAAACCAAGCCGAACGCTTCGGCGATTTCCGCGTGGTGGAAGCAGATCGAAGAGTGGCGCGGCCGTGAATGCCTGAAGTATCCGGCATCGGACGAAGTCATCAAGCCGCAGTACGTGGTCGAGAAGCTGTGGGAAGTGACCCAGGGCGACGCCTTCATCACCTCCGACGTCGGCCAGCACCAGATGTGGGCCGCGCAATACTACCGCTTCGACAAGCCGCGCCGCTGGATCAATTCGGGCGGCCTCGGCACGATGGGCGTCGGCCTGCCGTACGCGATGGGCGTGCAGATGGCGAACCCCGATGCGACTGTCGCCTGCGTTACCGGCGAAGCGTCGATCCAGATGTGTATCCAGGAACTGGCGACCTGCAAGCAGTACAACCTGACGCCGAAGATCATCCTGCTGAACAACCGCTACCTCGGCATGGTGCGGCAATGGCAGCAGATCGACTACGGCAAGCGTTACTCCGAGTCCTACATGGATTCGCTGCCGGACTTCGACAAGCTGGTCGAGGCCTTCGGCCATGTGGCGATGACGATCACCAAGCCCGGTGACGTCGAAAAGGCGCTGCGCGACGCGTTCGCGATGAAGGACAAGCTGGTTTTCCTGAACTTCATCACTGACCGCGACGAAAACGTGTGGCCGATGGTCAAGGCCGGCAAGGGCCTGACCGAAATGCTGCTTGGCTCGGAGGACCTGTAATGCGCCACATTATTTCTGCACTGCTGGAAAACGAGGCCGGCGCGCTGTCCCGCGTGGTGGGCCTGTTCTCCGCGCGCGGCTACAACATCGAGACCCTGACCGTCGCGCCGACCGAAGACGCGACGCTGTCGCGCATGACCATCGTCACCACCGGCTCGGATGACGTGATCGAGCAGATCACCAAGCACCTGAACCGGCTGATCGAGGTGGTCAAGGTGGTCGACCTGACCGAAGGCGCGCACATCGAGCGCGAGCTCATGCTGATCAAGGTGCGCGCGGTCGGCAAGGAAAGGGAAGAAATGAAGCGGACCACGGACATCTTCCGCGGCCGCATCATCGACGTCACCGAAAAGACGTACACGATCGAGCTGACGGGCAACAAGTCCAAGCTCGACGCGTTCATCGATGCGATCGATCGCGCCGCCATTCTCGAGACCGTCCGTACCGGCGGCTCGGGCATCGGTCGCGGCGAGCGCATCCTGAAGGTCTGAAACCTATAATCATCAACTTTTCAAATACGGGAACATCATGAAAGTTTTCTACGACAAGGACTGCGACCTCTCCCTGATCAAAGGCAAGAACGTCGCCATCATCGGTTACGGCTCGCAGGGCCACGCGCACGCGCAGAACCTGAATGACTCCGGCGTGAACGTCACCGTCGGCCTGCGCAAGGGCGGTTCGTCGTGGGCGAAGGTCGAGAAGGCCGGCCTGAAGGTCGCTGAAGTGAATGAAGCGGTGGCTGCTGCCGACGTGATCATGATCCTGCTGCCGGACGAGAACATCGCGCAGGTCTACAACGAAAACGTCGCTCCGCACGCCAAGAAGGGCGCGGTGCTCGCGTTCGCACACGGCTTCAACGTGCACTACGGCCAGGTCGTGCCGCGTGCCGACCTCGACGTGATC
>CAYZXP010000132.1:0-6055 GCA_964482415.1 uncultured Bifidobacterium sp.
GCCATCATCGCCGTCATCATGTCGGCCAGCGCGATCTTCCACGCGCCGCCGTGCGCGCCGGCGTGCCCCTCATCGACCACCTTTTTCCAGATGATCGGTGGCTGCTGCGGCGCCGCTTCGGCGCCCGCCTCGGGGACTTGGGATGTGTTTTGTTCTTCTGCCATGCTGGGAAAGTGCTGCCGATGCCGCCGCATTCGCGGCCAACGTCAGGAGAATCGGCAGCGGCGGCGTTCGCTGAAGTCTTTTTCTTTGGAAATATACAGGAAAGTCGCCGCCGGCCCGCCAAACACGGGACGGCGGCGGCCTGTCACGCCCGCGCTTACTTGCCGGCCTCGCCGGTGTAATGGATGCGATAGATCGCGCCCGCGTAATCGTCCGACACCAGCAGCGAGCCGTCGGCCAGCGTCGCCACATCGACCGGACGGCCGAGGAACTCGTTGGTCGGCGTCAGCCAGCCTTCGGCAAACACCTCGGTCTTGCCGGCCGTGCCGTCGGCGCGCACCGGCGTGAACATCACGCGCGCGCCGACCGGCGTCGAACGGTTCCACGAGCCATGCTGGGCCGAGAAGATGCCGCTGCGATAACGCTCCGGGAACATCGCGCCGCGATAAAAGCTCATGCCGAGGTCGGCCGCATGCGGGGTCGTCTCCGACTGCGGGAACACCAGGTTGGCCGGCGGCGTCTCGTCCTTGTACTCGGTCGTGCGCACCTTGCCGCCGCCGTACCAGGGGAAGCCGAAGTTCTGTCCCTTCTGCGTGATGCGGTTGATCTCGCCCGGCGGCTGGTCGTCGCCCATGCCGTCGACCTGGTTGTCGGTGAACCAGAGCGTCTTGTCCTTCGGGCTGAAATCCAGCCCGACCGAATTGCGCACGCCGGTCGCGACCACCTCGCGGTTCTTGCCGTCGCGATCCATGCGGATCACGCCCATGATGCCGGTGCGCGCATACAGGTCCAGCTTCTCCTTCGGCGGCACGTTGAACGGCTGGCCGAGCGGAATGTAGAGCTTGTTGTCCGGCCCGATGCGGCAGGCGCGCGCACCGTGGTTGAAGCTCTCTTCCTCGACCGGGATCAGTTGCCCCTGCGGCACCGGCTGACCGATCGCGACATCGCCGCCTTCGTAGAAGAACTCCGCCGCCGGGAACATCAGCACGCGGTTGTGCTCGACCACGAACAGGAAGCCGTCCGGCGAAAAGCAGACGCCGTTGGGCACGCGGAAATCAATGCCGGGCGCGAACACCTTGACCTCGTCGGCCACGCGCGTGCGGGTGCGATCCGTCACGGCCCAGACGCGATTCTTGCGGGTGCCGACGAACACGATGCCGGTCGACGGGCCGATCGCCATGTGGCGTGCATCCGGCACCAGCGCATACAGGTCGATGCGAAAGCCCGGGGGCAGCTTGATCTTCTGCAGGTTGCGCCGGATTGCGTCGGCGCGCGGCCCGGCCTGCGGCACGGTCTCCAGAGTCATCGGGCCGCCGGTCGAACGCATGGCCTCGAGCTTCTGCAAGGTGTCCGGCTTTCCCTGCGCGGCCGCAAGGCCCGCGCCGAGCAGCAGCGCGGCCGTCATGATGCGCGAAAGAACCATCGTTACCTCCTGATGAAATCCTGATGAAAGCGTGATCACTATCCTTCGACGCGGTGCGATGCGGTGCGCGAAGCCTGGACAGGTTCGACTGCCTTGAACGCGCATTGGCTCCGCAGCTTGCGCGCGTTCAAACGCGTGCAGCGATCCGGATCCGGTCAAGCCGGCGGCGACGGCAGCGCTTGTGTTCGCTCAAACGCCGCGCGCGGCGCGCGCCTACGGTGGAGGCTGTCGATGCAAACCAACGGGACAAAATCATGACCGAGCTGACGAAAAGGATCGCGCTGCTGCTGGGCGCAGCGGCGCTGCTGGGTGGCTGCAGTTCAATGGGCTGGGGCCAGAAGAGTGCGGGCGGCACGCACACGCTGACCGGCGGCGCGGAAGCTGCGCCCACCTCCGAGGCCACGCCGCAACCGGCACGGACGCGCGGCGACACCGGCACGCAGGGCGGGGCCGCCGGCGGTGCGCAGGAAGGAATGCAGGGAAGCTCGCAGGGAGGATCAGCGGCCGGCAGCCGCTCGGGCGGCGGCGACGCCACCACCGGCGGCGCCGAAGCCATGCCGACGCCGCAGGCCACGCCGCCCGGCACCACGGGAGGCAGCGGTCCGGGTACCGGCGGCAGTGGCCCGGGCGCGATGCAAGCGCCGCGGCCGTAGCCGGCGCCGTTCATTCACGCAGCGCCGCTCGTTCAGGCAGCGCTGCGCGCCAGCGCCAGCGCTTCGAACTGCGCGCACGGCAAGGGCGGCGAATGCAGGTAGCCCTGCACGATGTCGCAGCCGAGCGCGGCCACCATCGCCTGCTGCACCTCGGTCTCGATGCCCTCGGCGACGACCTTCAGCTGCAGCTGGCTGGCGAGCGACGTGATCATGCCGACCAGCGCGTGGCCCTGCGCGCCGGTATCCATGCCGGCGACAAAGGACCGATCGATCTTCAGCATGTCGAACGGCATGCTCGACAGCGTCATCAGGTTCGAATAGCCGGTGCCGAAGTCGTCCAGCACCAGCCGCACCCCCTGGCGTTTCAGCACCGCCAGCAAATCGGTCGCGCGCCGGTGCTGCTGCATCAGCGAATGCTCGGTCAGTTCGAGCTCGAGCAGGCCCGCCGGTATCCGGTGCCGTGCCAGCGCCGCGTCGACCCGCTGCGCAAAATCATGCTGCTGCAGCTGCTGTGCCGACACGTTTACCGCAACCGACGGGCTCCAGCCGAAGCGCGCACGCCAGTCAGCAATCTGCGCGCAGACGGCGTCGAGCACCCATTCGCCGATCGGCAGGATCAGCCCGAGCTCTTCGGCCAGCGGAATGAAGTCCATCGGCGGCACCAGCCCGCGCTGAGGGTGGCGCCAGCGCAGCAGCGCCTCGGCGCCGCAGATGCGCGCGGAAGGCAGCGCGACCTGCGGCTGGTAAAACAGTTCGAACTGGCCCTGCTCGAGCGCGACATGCAGCTCCGACTCGAGCGTGAAGCGCTGCGCAATGCGCCGCCAGCTCTCCGGAGAAAAGAAATGCACGCGGCCGCGTCCCTGAGCCTTCGAGTCGAACATCGCGGCGTCCGCATGCTTGATCAGCTGTTCGGCGTCGTCGCCGTCGCCCGGATACATCGCGATGCCGATGCTGCCGCTGCAATGCAGGCTCTGGCCCTCGATCTGATAGGGTGATGCAAGCGACTGCAGCAGCTTGCCGGCGACCGTGCCGGCATTCGCGGTAGTGCCAACCTCTTCCAGCAGCACGAGGAATTCGTCGCCCCCCTCGCGCGCCACCGTGTCCGACTTCCTGACCTGCGTGGCGATACGTTCGGCGACGGCGCACAACAGCCGGTCGCCGATGCGGTGACCCAGGGTGTCGTTGACTGCCTTGAATCGGTCGAGATCGATGAACAGCACGGCCAGCGACGCCTGCCTGCGCTGTGCGCGCAGCAACGCCTGCTGCAAGCGGTCGCGCAGCATCAGCCGGTTCGGCAGGCCCGTCAGCGCGTCATGGAATGCGCGATGGCTGAGTTCGCTGTTGGCCACTTCCAGCGCTGCCTGCTGGCGCTTGAGCGCCTCGGCTAGTTCATGCGCGTCCTGCATCGCGCTGCGATTGGTCTGCAGCAGCATCAGCATCTCGACCAGCGGATTGTGCGGCGGGATTTCCGACAGCGTGACGCCCATGTCGGACAGCTGGCCAAACGACGTGACCCAGGGCCAGCCGAGGAAAAGCAGGTGATCGTCATCGTGCCGCATCCACTGGCCGCGCAGCGGCGGCATGCTGCGGTCGCGGCAGCGCTCGAGGATCAGCAGGTGGTCTTCGTTGGCCAGCAGCTGGTCGAAGTCGCTGTCGCGACCGCCTTGCTGCAGCAGGTCAAAGCATTCATGCAGCAGCGGCTGCCCCGCGACCTCCGGGCAGACGCGCAGCAACAGCTTCCCGCACCCGACGATCCGCATCGTCCGGTCAATCAGGAAAGCAAACGGAAACGCGCGTTTCCAGCGTTGGGCAGGCATGGCGGTCACGCGCCTCAGGCCGTGGCCGGCGCGACGCCCGCGTCGGCAGGCGTATGAATGCGGATGTCAAAGCGGTCGTGGTCGCAGCCATCGCCCTTGACCTCCGCATGGCGGACCTCGACGCGCACGCCGTAGCGTTCGCCGAGCCCCTCGACGAGGCCAACGATCATCGGTGCAAAACCGTCGCGATCGGAATGATAGTGCAGGCTGAGGCCGTCCTCGTCAGCGTCGCTGATGCGAAACTTCGGCGGCTTCAGCGCCGGATACAGCAACGCCACTCGCGCATGCATGCTGTCGAGCGCGCACAGCGCCTCTTGCAGGGTCGGGCCAAGGTCGCTCAGCAGCGCCCCGTAGCCCTCGACCATCGTGTAGCGCATCCAGTAGCGGCCGAATTCCTTCAGCAGTTCGTTGGCCGGCGTGCCAAGGACCTCCGACGCCGCGGCCACCAACCGGTGCGTGATCTCGTCCGGATAGGAGTCCATGCGCACGAATACGGCGTCGGCCACGCCGGCCCTGGCGCGAATCGCCTCCCATACCCGCTCGCCCTGCTGTGCGCAGACCAGTTGCTGCAGCGCGCGGTTCACTAATCCGTACATGTGCGTCCTTGCCTGTTGGCCGGCGCTTGCCGGCGAGTTAATCATCCGGCAACACAAAAAATCCCGCCGGGGTTGACAGCATAGAAGCCCCCGGCGCCGCGGCAAATGCCGAACTGGCGGCGGAAAACCGCTCAACTCGACGGTATGCCAGACGGTCATGAACGACGCTCCGGGGCGCCCGGCGAGCGCCTATTTCGATTTCACGAAGCCGGCATTCCGGTATGACTGCCGCCCGTGCCCGTCGCATACAATGGCCTGCGCCGCCGGTTCTCGCAGGTCAGGCGTCCGACAACAAAAACACGGAGACACAGATGCAGAGACGCGATTTCATCGCAGGCGCCGCCGGTGCGGCCGCCACCTTCAGCGCTTCGGCCTTCGCCGGGGACAACCTGCCGACGGTGAACTGGCGGATGCCCTCGAGCTACCCGAAGTCGCTGGACGTGCTGTATGGCGGCGCCGAACTGATCGCCAAACGCGTGGCCGAGCTCACGCAGGGCAAGTTCATGATCCGCAGTTTCCCGGCCGGCGAGATCGTGCCTGCGCTGCAAGTGCTTGACGCCGTGCAGAACGGCACTGTCGAGATGGGCCACACCGCGCTGTACTTCTACTTCGGCAAGGACCCCGCCTTCAGCTTCGAGACCGGCATTCCGTTCGGCATGAACACGCGGCAGCAGACCGCGTGGTACACCGCCGGCGGCGGCCGCGAACTGATGGCCGAGTTCCTGAAGAGCTATGGCATGGTCAGCTTCACCTGCGGGAACACCGGCACCCAGATGGGCGGCTGGTTCCGCAAGGAGATCAAGGGCCTCGAAGACCTCAACGGACTCAAGATGCGCGTCGGCGGCATGGCCGGGCGCATCCTGCAAAAGCTTAACGTGGTGCCGCAGCAGATTGCGCCGGGCGACATCTATCCGGCACTGGAGAAAGGCACGATCGACGCGGCCGAATTTGTTGGCCCGCATGATGACGAGCGCCTCGGCTTCGAGCGCGTTGCGCCCTTCTACTACACGCCCGGCTGGTGGGAAACCAGCTCGCAGCTGACCGTGATCGTCGGCCGCCAGCAATGGGAGAGCCTGCCGAAGCAATACCAGGCCGCGCTGTCGGCCGCCTGCTACGAGGCGCACGTGATGGTGCAGGCGAAATACGATGTGCAAAACCCGCTGGCGCTGGCGCGGCTGATGAAGCGCGGCGTGAAACTGCGCGCCTTCCCGAAACCGGTAATGGACGCCTTCCTGAAAGCCGCCGGCGAACTGATGGCCGAGGAGTCGGCGAAGAACCCGAACTTCAGGAAGCTGTTCGAGCACTACCGCCGTTTCCAGAACCAGCAGAACCAGTGGGCCTCGGTGGCTGAAGCGCGCATGCTGAACTTCCAGATCGGCGCGGCGCAGTCCGGCAAGATGTAAG
>CAYZXP010000132.1:6155-8770 GCA_964482415.1 uncultured Bifidobacterium sp.
GAAGCGCGCATGCTGAACTTCCAGATCGGCGCGGCGCAGTCCGGCAAGATGTAAGAAGGCAAGGCGGCACCGCCGCCCTGCCGGTCGATCACGCCGCTTGCTGCAGCGGCGGATAGTCGATGTAACCCTGCGGACCCGGCGCATAGAACGTGCGCGGGTCCGGCAGGTTCAGCGGCGCATTTTTCTGCAGGCGCTCGACGAGGTCCGGGTTCGCAATGAACGGCCGGCCGAACGCGATCGCATCGGCCTTGTCCGAGGCCACGGCATCGATCGCCGACTCCCTGTCATAGCCATTGTTCGCGATGTAAGCGCCGCGGAAGTGCTTGCGCGCCCACGCGAAATCAAAGCCCGCCAGATGGCGCGGCCCGCCGGTCACCCCCTCGATGCAATGGATGAACGCGATGCCGCGGCGGTCGAGCTGTTCGATCAGGTAGCTGAATACCGGCTGCGGATCCGGATCCGCCAGCCCGTTCACCGTGCTCACCGGCGACAGCCGAATGCCGACGCGTGCCGCGCCGACCTCGGCAACCACCGCATCGACCACCTCGAGCGCGAAGCGCGCGCGATTTTCCGGCGTGCCGCCGTAGGCGTCAGTGCGGCGGTTCGCGTCGCCGCGCAGGAACTGGTCGATCAGGTAGCCGTTCGCGCCGTGAATTTCGACGCCGTCGAAGCCGGCGCGGATCGCATTCGCGGCGCCGCGGCGAAACTGTTCGACCACACCGGCGATTTCTTCCGTCGACAGCGCACGCGGTTCCGGCACGTCGACCTTGCCATTGCGCGTGTACGCGACCACCTCGGGTCGCACCGCCGACGGCGCGACCGGCTGCTCGCCGCCGATCAGGTCCGGATGCGAAATGCGGCCGACATGCCAAAGCTGCGCGACGATCTTCGAGCCGGCCTCGTGCACCGCCTGCGTGATGCGCTTCCAGCCCTCGACCTGCGCGTCCGAATAAATGCCGGGCGTCGCCAGATAGCCCTTGCCAACCGACGACACCTGCGTGCCCTCGCTGATGATCAGGCCGGCGCCGCTGCGCTGCCGGTAGTACTCGACGTTCATCGTGCTGCCCGGAAGGTCGCCGGCGGGTTCGTCGGCGCGGCAGCGCGTCAGCGGCGCCATCACGATGCGGTTTGCAAGTTCAATGTCGCCGATGCGGGTCGGCTGGAACAGCTGGGGGGAAGCAGCGTCGGTCATGATTATTCAAAAAATAACGGGTTGAAGAACAAGGATGGACTGCAGATTATCCGCAATCCCGGCCGCCGCCGAAAGCGAAAGGCGCGCATATCTGTGATTCGCCGGCCTGATGCAGCCCGCAGTCCTGTCGCGCCGATGCCTATAGAATGGGGACCAGTTCACTCTTTCCGTTTGCCAAGGACTCATCCGATGAAATACCTGCACACCATGGTCCGCGTCAGCGACCTCGAAGCCTCGCTGAAGTTCTACCGCGATGCGCTCGGCCTCGATGTCGTGCGCGAATACGAAGTGGCGTCCGGCCGCTATACGCTGGTCTACCTGGCCGCGCCGGGCGACCATGCGGCGCAGGTCGAGCTGACCTACAACTGGGATGCGGAACAGCTCGGCGGCGCGCGCAACTTCGGTCACATTGCCTATGCGGTCGAGGACATCTATGCGACCTGCGAGCGGCTGCAGGCGCACGGCGTGACGATCCTGCGGCCGCCGCGCGACGGCCGCATGGCCTTCGTGCGCTCGCCCGACAACATCTCGATCGAGCTGCTGCAGCACGGCCAGCCGCTGCCGCCGGCCGAGCCGTGGGTGTCGATGCAAAATACCGGCAGCTGGTAAGCGCCGCTCAGGCGGTGGCGTCGAGGCTCTCGCCGAGCGCATTCACCAGCGCATCAATCTCGGCGCGCGTCGAGATGAACGGCGGCGCCAGCTGTATCGTGTCGCCGCCGTAGCGCACATAGAAGCCCTTCTTCCACATCGCCATCGCCACCTCGTAGGGGCGTTTTGCCGGTTCGCCCGGCGCGGGCGCCAGCGTGAAGCCGGCCGCCAGTCCGAAGTTGCGGATGTCGGTCACGTGCCGGCAGCCCTTCAGCGAGTGCACCGCCTGCTCGAAATGCGGCGCCAGCGCCTTCACGCGGCCGACCGCATCTTCCTTCTGCAGCAGGTCCAGCGTCGCCAGCGCGGCCGCGCAGGCGACCGGATGCGCGGAGTACGTATACCCGTGCGGGAATTCCAGCAGGTAGTGCGGGCCGCCGTTCTGCATGAAGGTGTCGTAGATTTCCTTTTTCGCGACCACCGCGCCCAGCGGCTGCACGCCGTTGGTGATCTGCTTCGCGCAGTTCAGGATGTCGGGCGTGACGCCGAAGGCTTCCGAACCGGTCCAGGCGCCGGCACGGCCGAAGCCGGTGATCACCTCATCGAAGATCAGCAGGATCTGCTGCTGGTCGCAGATCTGCCGCAGCCGCTGCAGATAGCCGGCCGGCGGCACGATCACGCCGGCGGAGCCGGAGAAAGGCTCGACGATCACGGCGGCGATGTTCGACGCGTCATGCAGGTTGATCAGCCGCAGCAGCTCGTCGGCCAGTTCCGCGCCCTGCGCCGGCATGCCGCGCGAGAACGCATTTTTTTCCAGCATCGTGTGCGGCAGGTGGTC
>CAYZXP010000133.1:0-8704 GCA_964482415.1 uncultured Bifidobacterium sp.
CCGGCCAGTTCTATGCGCTGTTCTTCCTGACGCAGACGCTGAAGGTCGATGGCGCGACGGCGAACATCCTGATCGCGGCGTCGCTGCTGATCGGTACGCCGTTCTTCATCGTGTTCGGCTCGCTGTCCGACAAGATCGGCCGCAAGCACATCATCATGGCCGGTTGCGTGCTCGCTGCGCTCACCTACTTCCCGATCTTCAAGGCGATGACGCACTACGCGAACCCGGCACTGGAAGCGGCCCAGCAGAACGCGCCGGTGACCGTGGTGGCTGATCCGGCCGAGTGCCAGTTCCAGTTCAACCCGACCGGCACGAAGAAGTTCACGTCGTCGTGCGACATCGCCAAGGCAAAGCTGGCGGCAGCCTCGGTGAACTACCGTAACGAAGCGGCTCCGGCCGGCTCCCCGGCTGTCATCAAGGTGGGCGACAAGGTGCTCGAGTCGTACAGCGCAGCCGGCCTGTCGAAGGAAGACGCGGCAGCGAAGGACAAGGAATTCACCGACAAGCTGAAGGACATGATCAAGGGCGCAGGCTACCCGGCCAAGGCCGATCCGGCGCAGATCAACAAGCCGATGGTGCTGGTCCTGCTGTTCATCCTCGTGATCTACGTGACCATGGTCTACGGTCCGATCGCGGCGATGCTGGTCGAGATGTTCCCGACCCGTATCCGCTACACGTCGATGTCGCTGCCTTATCACATCGGCAACGGCTGGTTCGGCGGCCTGCTGCCGACGACCTCGTTCGCGCTCGTTGCGTACAAGGGCGACATCTACTACGGCCTCTGGTATCCGATCGTGATCGCACTGGTCACGGCCGTGATCGGCCTCCTGTTCGTGCGCGAAACCAAGGACAACGACATCAACGCGCATTGATACGCATCGACCTCTCCTCGACCGCCGGCTTGTCCGGCGGTTTTTTTTTGCGCTTTTCCGACCGGACCGGGATCTCGCCGTACTTGTCGATGTATCAATCCCGACGTACGCACAAGCCAAGACACATGGTTTTTTTGCACGACGTTGGTGCAAAACACGCGATTCCGTTGCACTGACGGTACAAATTCCCCGATTCCAGACAGTTTCGAACGCGAATTCCTACGAGTTACCCGGCAAACCCACTTCCCCTGAGGAACTGTTTTGATTACAGTCTGCCAATAAATAGTTAAATATTCGACAACATTGCGGGCGCAGCAGGATCATTTCACAGGGGAGCACCATGGATATCGAATGGCTGGAAGACTTCCTTGTCCTGTCGGACCTGTCCAGCTTCACCAGGGCGGCGCAGGCACGCAACGTGACGCAGTCCGCGTTCAGCCGGCGCATCCGTTCCCTCGAGGACTGGATCGGCATTGCGCTGGTCGACCGGGACACGGTGCCGCCGCGCCTGACAATGGCCGGCCACCTGTTCCGGGATGCCGCGCGCGAGATGGTGCGGCAGCTGCATGACACCCGGATCGCGCTTGGCCATCGAAGCAAGGTCTTTTCGGGCATCAAGCTGTTCGTCGCCCACTCGCTGGTCCAGCACATGCTGCCCAACTGGATGCGTCAGATCAATCACCAGATCAGCGGCCTGAAATTCGAAATCTGCGCGGGTGAAACTTACGAAGGCATGGTCAACCTCTCCAGCGGACGGTGCGACCTGCTGATGGCCTACCACAGCCCGATGGTGCCGATGTCGGCCGACGAACGTGCATGCCCGTCGGTGGCCCTGGGCACCGACCGCCTGGTTCCGGTGTGCCGCCCCGACGACACCGGTGCCCCGATGTACCGACTGACGGAAGCCAAGCTGCGCCACCTGCCGCTGCTTGCCTATCCGCCCGAAACCTTCTTCGGGCGCATCTGCAACGGGCTGATTCGCTTCCGCCCCAGCGATCCCTGTTTCAACGTCGTCGTGCAGAGCGCGCAGGCGCGCATACTGCATTCGCTCGCGCGCGAAGGGGCCGGCATTGCGTGGCTGCCCGAGCATTCCGTCAAGCCGGAGCTGATCGACGGGAAGCTGGCGCTGGCCGGCGATGACGAATGGATCATTTCAGTCGACATCCGCCTGTATGCGTCGCCCGAGCGTTCGCGGCTGCTGCATGCGAACCTGTGGGAAAACATACGCGAGATCCACGACCAGAAGCTGGCAATCAACTGACCGCCCCAGCCGTGGCCCGCGTGCTGCCTGATGCCTGCCCTGACGCCCGGTGCGCGGCAGCGCCGGGGATGAAGATCTTCCTCAGGGTGAAGGGCAGCCGGCTTGCGCGCCGGCTGGTGGCCGAGCTGGCCGCCGCCGATTCTGCCTTTCCCCGGCAAATCGGACCGGGCAAGCGCCTGTGCTGGCAGATCGAACCGATCAATTCACCGCTGTGTGCCGATCACCTTGCCAACGCCCCGTCGCGCGTCTCCGTGTTGCTGGCCGAAGCCGGACACGCGGGCACCATCGAAGAGCTCTGGACGCTGGGTCGACGCGAACATGCACTGCTCTGCAGCAGGAACGAACAAGGCGCACCGCCAGCGCCGGTCATCCTGGTCTTCGATCGCGAGTATCCGACCTCGGAGCTGGTCGACATGCCGGTCCTCGTCACCGACTGGGTCAGCGGCGAAGACGCGATGCATGACCTTGCACGCCGCGTCATCGCCAGCCTGCGCCGACAGCGGCACCTGCAGGAGCATCTGGGCGGGGGGCTGCTGGCGCTCAACCCGGAGACCCGGCGCCTCAGCTTCAACGACGCCGACGCCGTCCAGCTGTCAGTCGCCGAGGTGCCGCTGGCCGAGCTCTTCCTGACCCACATGGGCAGCGTAGTCCCGATGGAAGAGATCTTCCTGCTGTTTCGCCTCGCAGGGCGATCGACTTCGGGCAGCAATATCCGGGTCACGATCTTCCAGCTGCGCTTCAAGATCGAGCGGGTAACTCACCACCAGTTCTCGCTCGTCTGCGCATACGGCGAAGGCTACGCGCTGCGCGCCGCCCGCGGCTGGGGCGAGCGCAAACCCTGGCCGCAACCCAGGGCAAGGCAGCTGCTGGCAAGCTACGCGTCCTGAAGCGGCGGCAGCAACGCGGCGGCTGATCCGGCAAAGCGCGCCATCAGGTCGGTCCGGCGCAAGCGCTGCAGCCACCAGTCAAGCGCCGCTCCGCGCTCGCCGGTACGCCACGCAAGATAAAAATGTTCGGCCGCCCGCTCCTCATCAACCGTTTTCTCCACCAGCAGCCCGCGCGAGATCGCTGCGCGCGCCCACGGTTCGGGCAGGAAGCCTGCTCCCAGCCCGGCGAGCTGGAAGCGAAATTTCTCGGCCAGGTCAGGCACGGTCAGCGTGTCCTGTCCGGCCAGCAAGCCGACGGTACGCGCCGGCAGCCGCCTCGCCGAATCGGCCACCGAGATCATCCGGTGGGCCATCAGGTCCGCCTTGTTCAGCGGCCGATCGATCGCAGCCAGCGGATGTGACGGCGCGACGACGAACAAAAACCTCACCTGCCCGATCAGCTCCGTCCGGTAGCCACCACCGGGCGGACCTTCGCCGGCCGCACCGACCACGAGGTCGGCCCGCCCGTCGAGCAGCACCTCCCAGGTACCCGACAGCGCCTCCTGTGAAAGCCGCAGGCGGGTGCTGTCGGCGGCCGTATAGAAATCGCGGATTTCGGGCGCCAGCAGGACCGGCGAGAACAGCACGTCCGTCGCGATCGCAAACTCGGTCTCCCAGCCACGCGCCACCCGCCTGACCTTGTGCTCCAGTTGCAGCGCAGCCAGGAGCAACGGACGCCCCTCGTCCAGCAGCGCCCGGCCGGCCGGCGTCAGCATGACCCGCGGCCCCGCACGATCGAATACCCGGACGCCAAGGTCCTCTTCAAGCTTGCTCACCGCGTAAGAGATCGTCGACGGCACGCGAAACAGCTCTTTGGCCGCGGCCGCAAACGAGCCGCTGCGTTCGATCGCATCAAGGACATGGAGGGAATCAAGGGTCAGCGCGGACATTCGAAATTTTCGATCAAAGAAAATGAAATTATTCGCTTTTGTTTCCACAAACAAATCATAGATACTCCACAGGACATGAATTACCTCGCCAGAAAGCGGTCATTCCGGTTTTCAGCGCGGCGAAATGCCATTCGAAATTATTGTACGAAAACATGATAGAAATTCGCAAAAGTGAAGACCGCGGGATCGCCAATTTCGGCTGGCTTTACTCCCGGCACACGTTTTCGTTCGGCCATTACTACGATCCGCGCCATACCGGTTTCGGCCCCCTGCTGGTCATCAACGATGATCAGGTGCAGCCCGGCCAGGGCTTCGGCACGCACGGCCATCGTGACATGGAGATCATCTCCTATGTGCTCGACGGCGAACTCGCGCACAAGGACAGCATGGGCAATGGCTCGGTGCTGCGTCATGGCGACGTGCAGCGGATGAGCGCCGGCACCGGTGTGCGCCACAGCGAATTCAACCACTCGACCGAGCGGCCGGTGCATTTCCTGCAAATCTGGATCGAGCCGGCCCGAACCGGCATCGCGCCCGGCTACGAAGAAAAACACTTCGACGCTGACGCCAAGCGCGGCCGCCTGCGCCTGATTGCATCGCCGGACGGCGCGGACGAATCCGTGCGCATCCATCAGGACGCGCGGCTGTATGCGTCGCTGCTCGATGCCGATGCGCCGGTCGAACACCCGCTGCCGCCGGGCCGGCGCGCCTATGTGCATGTCGTGCGCGGTCAGGTCGCCGTAAACGGCGTCCGCCTGTCAGGCGGCGACGCCGCCAAGGTCGAACAGGAGGCGTCCGTCGTGCTCGCCGACGCCGAGGCGGCCGAAGTGCTGCTGTTCGACCTGCCCTGAATCGTCCCCGCACACCTCTGACATACCACCGACACACCACTGACAAAGACCAAGGAAGACCATGACCACCATCCTCCATCTCAACAGCAGCGTCCGCAGCACCGATTCGATCTCGCGCCAGCTGACCGCCGAATTCGTGCAGAAACTTCAGGCAGCCCATCCGGGCGCACGCGTGATCGAGCGCGACCTGGCGAAGCAGCCGGTCCCCCACCTGTCGGAGCAGATGATGGGCGCGTATTTCACGCCCGCCGACCAGCGCAGCGACGAACAGAAGCGCACGGTGCAACTGTCCGATGACCTGGTCGCCGAACTGCAGTCGGCCGACATCGTCGTCATCGGCGCGCCAATGTACAACTTCTCGATCAGCTCGACGCTGAAAGCCTGGATCGACCACGTCGCGCGTGCCGGCGTCACGTTCAAGTACAACGAACAGGGCCAGCCGGTCGGCCTCGTCAACGGCAAGAAGTTCTACGTCTTCACGTCGCGCGGCGGCGTCTACAGCAGCGGCCCGGCGAAGGCGCTCGACTTCCACGAGACCTACCTGCGCGGCGTGCTCGGCTTCCTCGGCATCACCGATATCACCTTCGTCAACACCGAAGGCGTTGCGATGGGCGAGCAGGCAGTCAATTCGGCGCTGGCCAATTCGCGCGGCGCGATGGACGCGCTGATCGCCGCCTGATGGCATAATCCGTCCTGAGCTCCGGAAATGCGGCGTCCTGCGCCGCATTTTTTCTTTGACCGACGGTTTGACAGACTTTCCACATGCAGCAAAGCCCCGCTCCCCGGACCCAGCCCAGCCTCACCTACATGGCCAGTTGCGCCCTGCCCACGCCATGGGCAACCTTCCAGCTGCACGCCTTCCTTGAAGAGGGCAGCGGCAAGGAGCACCTGGCGCTGACGCTCGGCGATGTCGGCAATGGCGAGCCGGTGCTGGCACGCCTGCATTCGGAATGCCTGACCGGAGACACGCTGTTCAGCCAGCGCTGCGACTGCGGCGCGCAGCTCGAGGGCGCGCTGCGCCGCATTGCGCAGGAAGGCCGCGGCATCCTGCTCTACCTGCGTCAGGAAGGCCGTGGCATCGGCCTCATCAACAAGATTCGCGCGTACGGCCTGCAGGAACAGGGCGCCGACACGGTCGAGGCAAATCACCAGCTGGGTTTTGCAGACGACATGCGCAACTACGCGATCTGCGGCCCGATCTTCCAGCACTTCGGCATCAAGTCGCTGCGCCTGATGACGAACAACCCGCGCAAGATCGACGCGCTGAAAGACCTCGACATCAGCACCGAACGCGTCGAGCATGTCGCCACCAGCACCCGCCACAATGCGCGCTACCTCGCGACCAAGGCGAGCAAGCTCGGCCACATGCTGCCGTCGCAGGCGCCTGCACACACGTCGGGCGAAGACAACTGAATTCCGCGACCATCGGCGCGGCGCTCGCATGCCTGCGCGCACGATTGCAAGCGATCATCATCAGGTTTGCGAAAACTCAAATAACGCGAAGCAAGCTGTCGTAATCTGGCGTCGAGGGACTTGCTGCAGTCTCCTCGAACTTGCCTAAATCCCCTTTTAGGCTTGAGCTCTCCTCCCGGGAGAGCTTTTTTTTGGTGCCTCCTGCATTTGACGCTGCGCACCATTCCTGCTGCGCTGCACCGATCCTTTCGCATTTTCCTGCCAGCCGAGCCGCCCCGCTCTGCGCGCGCGTCCCATCCGTCACCGAATTGCTTCGTATTGCGGCGCATTAGCGCCCGCTCTGCCTGCACGCGGACGTAGTAGCGCATTACTACCCATGTGCAGGCGTCGCAGGAAATAATCATCCGCATAACCAATCCGGACGACTACAGGAGGCCTATCGCCGAGCATCCTTTACCCCACGCGTGAATGAACTGGCAGTGAATACAAAAAGCACAGGAACACGAGGAGACCACCATGTCATCACCCCAGCAACCGAAACGCAGGCAATTCTTCAAGATCGCCACCGCGGGCACCGCGGCGGCGGCCGGGGGCGGCCTGCCCATGATGTTTATCCCGAATGCCGCGCTGGCCGAGGAAGCCCTCGGGTCCGCCGCATTCGCCACCCTGATCAAGGTCGCCCGGGACATCTTCCCGCATGACCGCTTCGA
Organism: uncultured Bifidobacterium sp.; assembly: GCA_964482415.1. Lineage (GTDB taxonomy): Bacteria > Pseudomonadota > Gammaproteobacteria > Burkholderiales > Burkholderiaceae_D > Pernthalerella. The sequence continues at coordinate 6,924 of CAYZXP010000133.1, forward strand.
GGACGAGCTGTACGCCAACGCCGTCGGCGTCTACGCCGACCAGATGAAGGCCGACGCCGCACTCAGGCAGCTGCTGCTCGACGGCGTCGCCAAGGTCGATGCGGATGCGCGCGCGCAGTTCGGCGCCGCGTATGCAGACGTGGCCGACGAAGCCGATCGCGTGAAGATCCTCACCGCGATGGCCGAGCAGCGCCATCCATTGTTCACGAAACTGCGCGGCGACCTCGTCGTCAGCCTGTACAACCAGCCGGCCGTCTGGGCCAAGCTCGGTTACCAGGGGCCGTCTGCCGAGCACGGCGGCTACATCAACCGCGGCTTCAATGACCAGAACTGGATGGGCGACGCGCCGGGCGCGTGATCGCTGCCTGCTGAACGTACAGGGAGACAACCATGGCAAAAAAATTTGGCCTCAATGATGAGGTGGTAGTCATCGTGGGTTCCGGCGCCGGCGGCGGCACGCTGGGCAATGAACTCGCGCAGAAAGGCATCGACGTCGTCATCCTCGAAGCCGGCAAGCGGCACGAGATCCAGGATTTCGAGAACGACGAATGGCCGATGTTCAGCAAGATCTCATGGCTGGACAAGCGCACCACATCGGGCACCTGGCGGGTGTCGCAGGACTTCCCGAACCTTCCCGCATGGATCGTGAAAGCCGTCGGCGGCTCGACCGTGCACTGGGCCGGCGCGTCGCTGCGCTTCCAGGAACACGAGTTCCGCGCGCGCACCACCTATGGCGACGTGGCCGGCGCGAACCTGCTCGACTGGCCGATCACCCTCGCCGAACTGGCCCCGTTCTACACGCGTGCGGAAAACAAGATGGGCACCACCGGCACGCACGGCATTCCCCGCCTGCCCGGCAACAACAACTACAAGGTGCTCGCGGCCGGCGCGAAGAACGTCGGCTACAAGCACTTCCACACCGGGAACATGTCGATCAACTCGCGTCCGCGCGACGGCCGCGGCTCCTGCCAGCAAATCGGTTTCTGCTTCCAGGGCTGCAAATCCGGCGCGAAATGGTCGACGCTGTATACCGAAATCCCGAAGGGCGAAGCGACCGGCCACCTCGAGGTGCGCAGCGACGCGCAGGCGCTGCGCATCGAGCATGACGCCCGCGGCAAGGCCACCGGCGTGCTGTACAGCGACTCCAAGGGCAACCGCCACTTCCAGAAGGCGAAGATCGTCTGCGTGGCCGGCAACTCGATCGAGTCGCCGCGGCTGCTGCTGAACTCGGCGTCGAACATGTTCCGTGACGGTCTGGCGAACTCGTCCGGCCAGGTCGGCAAGAACTACATGCGCCACATGACCGCGTCGGTTTACGCGATCTTCGAGAACCCGGTGCACATGTTCCGCGGCACGACCATGGCCGGCATCGTCAAGGACGAATCGCGGCATGACCCGAGCCGCGGCTTCGTCGGCGGCTACGAGATGGAGACGCTGTCGCTCGGCGTGCCCTTCCTCGCGGCGTTCCTGAACCCGGGCGACTGGGGCCGCGATTTCTCCGCGGCGATGGACGCGTATGACAACATGGCCGGCATGTGGCTGGTCGGCGAAGACATGCCGCAGGAATCCAACCGGATCACGCTGCATGCGACCGAAAAGGACCAGTTCGGCCTGCCGATCCCGAACGTCAGCTTCAGCGACCACGAGAACGACATCAAGATGCGCGAGCACGGCCTCCAGCAAGGCAAAGCGCTGTATGACTCGGTGGGCGCGAAGCGCGTGATCTTCACGCCGCCGTATCCGTCGACGCACAACCTCGGCACCAACCGCATGAGCGCCAA
>CAYZXP010000134.1:0-8562 GCA_964482415.1 uncultured Bifidobacterium sp.
TGATGCGCTTGACGACCATCGGCACCGAGTTGGCCGGGTACAGCGACTGGTCCGGGTACATTTCGCCGGCCAGGTTGGCGTCGCCGGCGACCTGCCAGCCAGACAGATAGATGGCCTTCAGGCCAGCCTTGACCTGTTGCATCGCCTGGTTGCCGGTCAGCGCGCCGAGGGCGTTGACGAAGGGCTCGGTGTGCAGCAGGTTCCACAGCTTCTCGGAACCACGCTTGGCCAGCGTGTGCTCGACCGGCACGGAGCCGCGCAGACGGACGACGTCTTCGGCCGTGTAGTTGCGCTTGATGCCTTTCCAGCGCGGGCTCTCTGCCCATTCTTTTGCCAGTGCCTGTACCTGCTGTTCGCGAGTCGCCATGATTTTCCCTCCGGGTTAAGCGTCACAAATGAATGAAAAACGAAACTTGATGAGAGAAATGGTAGGCCTCATTTTGCGAGGCAACAAGGTCTTATATAAGACATAGGATATTATTTTTATTGTTTTAAATCATGCGCTTACGATTTGTATTTTGCGATGCGAAACGAAATTTCTTCACTTGAAAGAATCGACTGCTGCCGCGCACCGCCACCATTCCACATTGCGAAATGTGGATTTCATGATTCGGAAGGCGGTACGCCGGCACGCACGTCAGGCAGGCAGCGGCTGCTCGGAGACCAGCACGCCATCTTCGTCGGCATAGATCCAGTCGCCGGGGCGCACGCTGACGCCGGCGATGTCGACCGGCAGGTCTTTGTCGCCGACGCCTTTGCGGAAGCTGCGGCGCGGATGGGTGTTCAGCGCGCGTACGCCGACTTCGCAGGCTGCCAGTTCAGCGGTGTCGCGCACGCAGCCGTACACGATGATGCCGGCCCATCCGTTCTTTTCCGCCAGCTGGCCGAGATTGCCACCCACGAGCGCACAGCGCAGGCTGCCACCGCCGTCCACGACCAGCACGCTGCCATCACCGGGCGTCTCCAGCGTCGCACGTACCAGGGCGTTGTCCTCGAACACCTTCAGCGTGCGTGCGGGGCCGGCAAAGCGGATGGCTTTCCCGAACATGCGGAAAATCGGCGGCAGCGCGTGCAGGCTGCCGGCGGCGAACTTGTCTTCGTTGGCGTCGCACAGGTCACAGGTGGCAAAGCGCATCAGGGGCTCCTTGGTGGATGGAATGCGCGCGATTGTAACGAGGCCGGATGGCCTGACCCGAAAAACGCTCTCTTGCCTGGCTCCGAAAGTAAAAAAGCCGACAGGCATGAACCTGTCGGCTTCTCCGGGGAGCGACCGGATGCTTACGCCGCTTTGCGGAACGACAGCTCGGAACCGGCGACATCGATCGCAATCGTGTCCTTCGGACCGAAGCGCCCTTCGAGGATCGCCTTCGACAGCGGGTTCTCGACTTCCTGCTGAATCGCACGCTTGAGCGGACGCGCGCCGTAGACCGGATCGAAGCCCGCCTCGGCCAGCTTCAGCAGCGCGGCGTCGGTGATCGTCAGGCCGATCTCCATCCGCGCAAGGCGCTTCTCCAGCGTATGCAGCTGAATTTTCGCGATGGCGCCGATGTGCTTGTCGTCGAGCGCATGGAACACCACCATCTCGTCGATACGGTTGACGAACTCGGGGCGGAAGTGCGAACGCACCTCGGCCAGCACCGCCAGCTTGACCAGCTGCGGATCGCTCTCCTCCATCGACTGGATCTTGTGCGAACCGAGGTTCGAGGTCATCACGATCACGGTGTTCCTGAAGTCGACGGTGCGGCCCTGGCCGTCGGTCATGCGACCGTCGTCCAGCACCTGCAGCAGCACGTTGAATACGTCCGGATGCGCTTTCTCGATCTCGTCGAGCAGGATCACGCTGTACGGCTTGCGGCGCACGGCCTCGGTCAGATAACCGCCCTCCTCGTAACCGACGTAACCGGGCGGCGCGCCGATCAGGCGCGCGACCGAGTGCTTCTCCATGAACTCGCTCATGTCGATGCGGATCAGCGCTTCTTCGGTGTCGAACAGGAAGGCTGCCAGCGCCTTGGTGAGCTCGGTCTTGCCAACGCCGGTGGGGCCGAGGAACATGAACGAACCGTACGGACGATTCGGGTCGGACAGACCGGCACGCGAGCGGCGAATCGCGTCCGATACGGCGACGATCGCTTCGTGCTGGCCCACCACGCGCTTGTGCAGTTCGTCTTCCATGTGCAGCAGCTTGTCACGCTCACCCTGCATCATCTTCGCCACCGGGATGCCGGTCGCGCGCGCCACCACCTCGGCGATTTCCTCGGCGCCGACCTGGGTGCGCAGCAGCTTCGGCTTGCCGGCCGCCGCCTCACCCTTGTCCGCGTGCTTGAGCTGTGCCTCGAGCTCGGGCATGCGGCCGTACTGCAGCTCGGACATTTTCTGCCAGTCGCCCTTGCGGCGCGCTTCTTCCATCTGCAGGCGCACGCGCTCGATTTCTTCCTTGATCTGCTGGCTGCCCTGCACGCCGGCTTTCTCGGATTTCCAGACTTCCTCAAGGTCGGCATACTCGCGCTCGAGCCGGCCGATCTCTTCCTCGATCAGCTGCAAGCGCTTCTGCGAAGCCTCGTCTTTTTCCTTTTTCACCGCCTCGCGCTCGATCTTCAGCTGGATCAGGCGACGGTCGAGCTTGTCCATGACCTCGGGTTTGGAGTCGATCTCGATCTTGATCTTCGACGCGGCTTCGTCGATCAGGTCGATGGCCTTGTCAGGCAGGAATCGATCGGTGATGTAGCGGTGCGACAGCTCGGCCGCGGCGACGATCGCCGGGTCGGTAATGTCGACGCCGTGGTGAACTTCATATTTTTCCTGCAGGCCGCGCAGGATAGCAATGGTGGCCTCGACGCTGGGTTCGTCGACGAGGATCTTCTGGAAGCGACGTTCGAGCGCGGCATCCTTTTCGATGTACTTGCGGTATTCGTCGAGCGTGGTCGCGCCGACGCAGTGCAGCTCGCCACGCGCCAGCGCGGGCTTGAGCATGTTGCCGGCATCCATCGCGCCTTCGGCCTTGCCGGCGCCGACCATCGTGTGAATCTCGTCAATGAACAGGATGGTCTGGCCTTCGTCCTGCGCGAGCTCTTTCAGCACGGTCTTCAGGCGCTCTTCGAACTCGCCGCGGTACTTGGCGCCGGCCAGCAGCGCTGCCATGTCGAGCGACAGCACGCGCTTGTTCTTCAGGCTGTCCGGTACCTCGCCATTCACGATACGCTGCGCAAGACCCTCAACAATCGCCGTCTTGCCAACGCCCGGTTCACCGATCAGCACCGGGTTGTTCTTGCTGCGCCGCTGCAGCACCTGGATCGCACGGCGGATTTCGTCGTCGCGGCCGATGACGGGGTCGAGCTTGCCCTGGCGGGCGCGCTCGGTCAGGTCGAGGGTGTATTTTTTCAGCGCCTCGCGCTGGCCTTCAGCCTCTTGCGAATCGACGTGCTGGCCACCGCGGACGGCCTGGATGGCGGCCTCCATTGCCTTGCGGTTCAGTCCGTTGTCGCGCGCGACGCGGCCGGCGTCGGACTTGTCGTCGCACAGCGCGAGCAGGACCATCTCGCTGGCGATGAACTGGTCGCCGCGCTTCTGCGCTTCCTTGTCGGCGAGGTTCAGCAACGCCCCGAGCTCACGACCGACCTGCACTTCGCCGCCGGTGCCGCTGACTTTCGGCAGGCGCTCGAGCGCGCCCTTGAGGGCGTTGACGAGGCCGCCGACATTCACGCCGGCGCGCTGCAGCAGCGAACGGCTGCCGCCTTCGTCCTGATTCAGCAGCGCCGCCAGCAGATGGACGGGATCGATGTACTGGTTGTCATTGCCAACGGCGAGACTCTGGGCGTCCGCCAGCGCTTCCTGCAGCTTGGTGGTGAATTTGTCGACACGCATTGGATGGGCTCCGGGTTGGTTCACTTTGCAGTGATTATTGGGCCCCGGGCCCGGTTTTCAAGGCTTTGCGCGGGGGAATTTAACCGCTGAAGGCGCGCCAGGCCGCCAGCCCGGCGATGCACAGCACGACTGAGCCCAGCAGATGGGTACCGCAGTGAAGCAGCGCCCACCCGTAGTCACCGCGCTGCAGCAGCACCATGGACTCAGCGGAAAAGGTGGAAAAGGTGGTGAGGCCGCCGAGGAAGCCGGTGATGGCAAGCAGGCGCCATTCAGGGGCCAGCCCCGGCAAATCCTGGAACACGCCGACGGCGATGCCGATCAGGAAGCCGCCGCCGAGGTTCGCAGCCAGGGTACCCAGCGGCAGGGAATCGACCCGTGCGTTCAGCCACAGCGCGAGGCCCCAGCGCAGCCAGGCGCCGAGCGTGGCGCCGACCGCGATCGACAGCAGGCTCAGAGGGGCTGCGCCCATTTCTGCATGGCCTCGTCGTCGGTGACGCGGGCGTCCACCCAACGCGCGCCGGACGGCGTCTGTTCTTTTTTCCAGAACGGCGCCTGAGTCTTCAGGTAGTCAATGATGAATTCGCAGGCGTCGAAGGCTTCGCCTCGATGGGCGGAAGTGACGGCCACCAGCACGATCTGCTCGAGCGGCTTCAGCGGACCAACGCGATGGATGACCAGCGCATCAAACAGGTCCCAGCGCACCTTTGCCTGCGCGACGATTTCCTCGAGCGCCTTTTCGGTCATGCCCGGGTAATGCTCGAGCTCCATCTCGGCGACATGCTCGCCTTCGTTGAGATCGCGCACGGTACCAACAAACGTCACAACGGCGCCGACCTTGGGCGTATTCATGCGCAGGTTGGCGACCTCGGCGCTGAGGTCGAAATCTTCAGTCTGTACGCGGACGGCCATGGATATCTCCGGATCAGCCGCCGGTAACCGGCGGGAAGAAGGCCAGTTCGCAGCCTTCGGTCAGCGGCGCCGACGGGTCGGCCATCTGCTGGTTGACGGCGATGCGTAGCGCCCGCCCTTCGGCAAGCGCCTCGGCCCATGCGCCGCCACGCGCGCGCAGCAGCTCGTGCACCTGACCGGCGGTGGTGACGTCGGCGGGTACGGCCAATGACTCGCTGCCGGTGCCAACGGCCTCGCGCAGGCTGGCGAAGAATTTCAGTTGTATCTGCATGCTAGTAGAGCAGTTCGGAAAACGGAATGAAGTTGACGGTGTCACCGGCCTTGATGGCCTGCCCCGCTGGGTTGTCGACGATGCCATCGCCCCAGACGGTGGAGGTCAGCACGCCTGAACTCTGGTTCGGGAACAGCTCGAGGCCCTGGCGATCGTTGATGCGCACGCGCAGGAATTCGTTGCGGCGGTCAGGCTTGGCCCAGTCGAAATCGGCACGCATCGGGTAGCGGCGCGGCGGTGCGGCGGTTGCGCCCTGCAACGCGAGGATGAAGGGCCGAACGAACAGCAGGAAGGTGACAAAGCTGGATACCGGATTGCCGGGCAGGCCGACGAAGAACGCCGGATCGGACTGGCCATCCCGCCGGACTTCGCCGAAGGCGAGCGGCTTGCCGGGCTTGATCGCGATCTGCCACATGTTCAGCCGGCCTTCGGCTTCCACCGCAGGCTTAACATGGTCTTCCTCGCCGACCGACACGCCGCCCGAAGTCAGGATCAGGTCGTGTCCGCTGGCGGCCTGGCGCAGCGCATTGCGCGTCGCCTCAAACGAGTCGGGCACGTTGCCAAGGTCGGTTACCTCACAGCCGAGTTGCTGCAGCAGGCCGCGCAGCGTGAACCGGTTCGAGTTGTAGATGGCCCCGGGCTTCAGCGGTTCGCCCGGCATGGTGAGTTCGTCGCCGGTAAAGAACACGGCCACTTTCAGGCGGCGGAACACTGGCAGTGAAGCGAGCCCGACCGACGCGGCCAGTCCCAGTTCCTGCGCGCGCAGGCGCGTGCCGCGTGAAAGGATGGCGCTGCCGGCGCGGATGTCCTCGCCGCGGCGCCGGACCCACTCGCCGGACTGGGGCACGTGGCTTATCGTCACCGTGCCGCTGGTCTCGTCAAACGCGCACTGCTCCTGCATCACGACAGCGTCAGCCCCGTCGGGGATCAGCGCGCCGGTAAAGATGCGCGCAGCCGTGCCGGGCTGCAGGGGCTGGCCAACGTGGCCGGCCGGAATGCGCTGCGATACCCGGAGTGCAGCCGAGCCCGACGCGCAGTCGGCTGCCCGAACGGCATAACCGTCCATTTGCGTGTTGTCCATCGGCGGCACATCCAGCTGCGACAACTGGTCGGCAGCGAGTACGCGACCGGTCGCCTCAACCGTGGCTAGGGTCTCCTGCTCGCTCACGGGACGCGCAGCGCCCAGCAGGAAATCGAGAGCTTCCTGTACGCTCAGCATGGGTTTTTTTGTGTTCATTATTTTGCTGATGACTTGGTCCGCGGGGAATTCTACGCGCCCGTCAGAGGCCGGTTCGCTCCGCGATGTACTGCTTGATGGTGTCGACATCGGCCGCCATCACGTCGAAACGCTGTGGCAGGGACTCGAGGTTTTCGAAGCCTGCCGGTCGCTCGGCGTCATGGCCGAGGGCTTCGCGAATCGTCTCGTTGAATTTTGCGGGCAGCGCCGTTTCAAGCACGATCATCGGGATACCCTCTTCCCAGTGTTCGCGTGCGACCTTCACTCCGTCAGCGGTGTGCGTGTCTATCGTCAGGCCGTAACGAGCGTTGACGTCGCGGATGGTGCTCAGTCGGTCGGCGTGCGTGGAACGTCCCGACGAAAAACCGAACCTGGCCACCTGCGCAAACTCGTTGCCGTCACTGCCGGACTTGCCCGACAGGTCGAAACCGCCTTGCGTGTCGACCTTGCGGAACAGTTCGCGCACGCGCTCGGCATCGCCGCCCAGCAGGTCGTAGACGAAACGCTCGAAGTTCGAGGCCTTGCTGATGTCCATGCTCGGGCTGCTGGTATGCAGCGTTTCCGCTGACTGGCGAACGCGATAGACACCAGTCTGGAAAAACTCATGCAGCACATCGTTCTCGTTGGTCGCCACGACGAGCTTGCTGATCGGCAGCCCCATCATGCGCGCGATATGGCCTGCGCAGATATTGCCGAAGTTACCCGACGGGACGGTGAATGAGACCTTTTGATCGCTGCTGCTGGTCGCTGAAAGATAGCCGCGGAAGTAGTAAACGACCTGCGCCACGACGCGCGCCCAGTTGATCGAATTGACCGTACCGATCTTTTGCTTCGCCTTGAAGCCAAGATCATTCGAAACGCCCTTGACCATGTCCTGGCAATCGTCGAACACCCCCTTGACGGCAATATTGAAAATGTTCGGATCCTGCAGGCTGAACATCTGCGCAGTCTGGAAAGCGCTCATTTTCTGGTGGGGGGACAGCATGAAGACGCGGACGCCGCGCTTGCCGCGCATCGCGTATTCCGCAGCGCTTCCCGTATCTCCGGATGTGGCTCCGAGGATGTTCAGTTCCGCACCCTGCTTGTCCAGCGTGTACTCAAACAGATTGCCGAGCAGCTGCATTGCCATGTCTTTGAAGGCAAGCGTGGGGCCGTTCGACAGGGCCTGAAGTACGAGCTTGCGCCCGTTCGACGTTTCCAACGTGCGCAGCGGCGTGATCTGTGCCACGTCATCACCCGGACGACCGTTGCAGTACACCGCCGATGTGTAGGTCTTCGCAGTCAGCGCCTCGATGTCGGCCGCCGGGATATCGGTGGCGAACTTCTTGAGGACTTCGGCGGCCAGCTGCGCATATGAAAGGCTGCGCCAGGCGTCGAGTTCGGCGGGCAAGACCTGCGGGTAGGAAACCGGGAGGTATAGCCCGCCATCCGGAGCAAGTCCGCCGAGCAAAATTTCGGAGAAAGCCGGCCGGGACGCGTGCCCACGAGTAGAAATATATTGCATCGCTTCGAGATTCTGGAAAGTACAACTGCAATCAAACCATTGATTATACGGCGCGCCTAATTGCCGGAAGAAAAAAGCCAACCGTGCCGAATCGAAAGAGATGACTTTTTTGCATCAAACGTGCCCCTTTTGGCATGTCAATTTGCTCACATTCATTAACCACCTACCCTCCAGTTGTCAATCCCACGAATTAGGTAGTTTGCGGATTATTTGACGACGCTCCTGCCGAAAAATTTCTCTCAGGAATGTGTTCGCAAATTGGATCGGCAAATTTCAGTCCGACTCTGAGTCCACCTCGGGCGTTCGGCGGGTGACCAGATCAGAAATGACTGACCTGCCAACCATAGCGCGAAGGAGCTTCCAGATGAGCGAGATCCATACCGAGGCTATCGACATCGATACCGACTCCGTCTTTTGCATGAACCTCTTTGACAAGGATGAGACCGAAAGCGACGTGGATGAAGTCCCACAAGAAGAGCAGGCCGACGAGGATACCGCAGAACCGCGGGACAAGGCTGCCTTCCAGCCGGTAGCACCGACATCGCCGAGCGACCTGCCGCCGTTCCTGCTCGATCAGGAAATCCTGTTTCGAGAGCTCATCACGCAACATCAGCGCCGGCTGTACCGGTTTGTCATCAAATACATTGATCACCCTGATGACGCCGCTGACATTACGCAGCAGGCATTCGTCGAAGCAGCCAGAACAATTGCCAGCTTCCGGGGCGATTCGAAACTATCGACCTGGCTCTTCGGAATTGCGATGAACATGGTTCGCAATTA
>CAYZXP010000135.1:0-8557 GCA_964482415.1 uncultured Bifidobacterium sp.
CCATCGTCGATGCATTCACGTTCGGGTTGCCGTCGCGGTCGCCGCCGATCCAGCTGCCCATCTGCACGAAAGGCGGCAGTGACAGCTTGCGCAGGTTCGGGTACTGCGCGAGCGTCTCCTGCTCGATGTCTTCCATCAGCCCCGGCAGTTCGCGCAGGAAGGTGATCCGGTAGTACGACAGCGCATTCTCGATCTCGTCGTCGACCGTCAGGCGCTGGTAGCGCAGCATGCGCGTCTGCCACAGCTTGGCGACCTCGGCATGCAGCAGCTGCGTGTTGCGCTGGCGTTCGCCCGCCGTCATCGGCAGGTCACGCAGCGCGAGCAGGCGCGCGACCTCGCGGCCTGCATCGAGGATGCTCTTGCGCTGCACTTCGGTCGGGTGCGCGGTCAGCACCGGCGAGATCAGCGCGTCATTGAAGAATTCCTGCAGCGCCTTGCCGGGCACGCCGGCCGCGTCCAGCGCCGACAGCGTGGCCGCGATGCTGCCGGGCTGCGGCGCGGAGCCGGCCAGCAGGTGCGCGCGGCGGCGCCGGTTGTGGTGCTGGTCCTCGGCGATATTGGCAAGATGCGAAAAGTACGAGAAGGCGCGCACCACCGCATTGGTCTGGTCGCGTGTGAGCTTCTTCAGCAGGCGGTCGAGGTCGGCGCCGGCCTGCGGATCGGACTCGCGGCGAAAGCGCACCGCCGTCTGGCGAATGGTCTCGACGATATCGAAGACCGCGTCGCCTTCCTGCTGGCGGATCACGTCGCCGAGCAGCCGGCCGAGCAGGCGGATGTCTTCTTTCAGCGGGGCGTCTTTGTCGGCGGCACGCGCCTCCGGTCGACGGCGGGTTGCGGGAGCGGCCTTGGCGGCGCGAACGGGCGTTTTTTTGCTGGCGGGCATAGTCAGGGAGACAGGGTGTGCGCCGGTATCGGGACAGGGGCACATGCTAGAATCCGCGCCTGTCCGGAGGCTGTTGCCAGCCCTCCTTAGCGAACCCTGCAGGCCGTCCCGCGCTCGAGGCGGCCTCCTACCGAAAGCCTGCCTTGAACGCTTCATTTTCCGGGAAACTGATCATCGCTTCGCGCGAAAGCCGGCTTGCCATGTGGCAGGCCGAGAACGTCCGCGCGCGCTTGCTTGAATTATATCCGCACAGCACCGTCGAGATCCTCGGCATGACCACCCGCGGCGACCAGATCCTCGATCGCACGCTGTCGAAGGTCGGCGGCAAGGGCCTGTTTGTCAAAGAGCTGGAAGTCGCGATGGAAGAGGGGCGCGCCGATCTCGCGGTCCATTCGCTGAAAGACGTGCCGATGGAGCTGCCGGAAGGTTTCGCGCTGGCCGCCGTGCTCGAGCGCGAAGACCCGCGCGATGCGTTCGTGTCGAATGACTACGCGAGCCTCGCCGACCTGCCGGCCGGCGCCGTGGTGGGCACCAGCAGCCTGCGTCGCCAGGCGCTGATTTCGGCCCGTTTCCCGCACCTCGTTATCCAGCCGCTGCGCGGCAACCTCGACACCCGCCTCGGCAAGCTTGACCGCGGCGACTATGCGGCGATCATCCTCGCCGCCGCCGGCCTGAAGCGCCTTGGCCTCGCGTCGCGCATTCGCGCCTTCATCGAACCTGAAGACAGCCTGCCGGCGCCCGGGCAGGGCGCGATGGCGATCGAGATCAGCGCCGCTCGTCCCGAGCTGATGGACCTGCTCGCGCCGCTGAACCACACCGACACCGAGCGCGCAGTCCGCGCCGAACGCCAGTTGTCGCGCAGCTTCGGCGGCAGCTGCCAGGTGCCGCTGGCGGCTTTCGCCACCGTCGCGCAGGGTGCGCTGCAGCTGCGCGCGATGGTCGCCACGCCTGATGGCAAGCGCATCGCCAGGGCCGAAGTGCAGGGTGCGGCCGACGCACCCGAGGCGCTCGGCATGCAGGTTGCGCGGGAACTTGAAGCGCAGGACGCGAACGCGATCCTCGCCGCCTGCAAGGCCGAGTGAGCGCGGGCGTCGTCATCACGCGCCCGCAGGCGCAGGCGGCCCCGCTGGCTGCGCGCCTTGCCGGCCTTGGCATTCCCGCGGACGTCTTTCCGCTGCTCGACATCCAGCCGCTGGACGACAGCAGCGCGCTCGAGGCCACGCTGGCGCGACTGCATGACTATGCGCTGGTGGCTTTCGTCAGCCCGAACGCGGTCGACGCTGCCTTCCGCTACATCACGCGCTGGCCCGACGGCGTGATCGCTGCCGTGGTCGGCGAGGGCAGCCGGCAGGCGCTGGCGCGGCACGGGCTGACCGAAGCCAATGCGCACATCGCTTTCCCGACCGATCCGAACCGTACCGATTCCGAGACCCTGCTCGAGGTGCTTGACCTTGACGCGCTGCGCGGCCGCAAGGCACTGATCGTGCGCGCCGAGACCGGCCGCGAATTGCTGTCCGACCGGCTGCGCGCTGCCGGCATCGCGGTCGACCGGGTCGCGGCCTACCGGCGCGGCGCGCCGCCGCTGGACGCCGCACGGCGCACGGCGCTGGCCGGCTTCATCGCCGCCGGCTCCGACTGGGTGATCACCAGTTCCGAGGCGCTGCGCAACCTGCAGCAGGACGTGCTGCAGCTGGCCGGCGAGGCCGGCTGGGATGCGATCCGGGCGAGCCGGCTGATCGTTCCGCACCAGCGGATCGCCGAAACCGCGCAGGCCATGGGCTTTGCCCGCGTAACGCTCACCGGATCAGGGGACGAAGCCCTGCTTGCCGCGCTACAATCGCGTACATGAGCGACCATAACGATTCCGCCAATACGCCGCGTCCGGCAGCGGAGCCGCAGCCTGCGCCGTCCCCGGCGGAGCCGTCGGCCGCTGCGCCCGCCGCTGACGCCAATGCCCGCAACGACATGCCCGCCGGCCCGCCGCCGGCGCAGGAATCGCTGCGCTACCGGTTGCAGCACCATTTCGAAGGCAGGGAGTCGCGGCTGAAGCTGGCCGTCGGCGCGCTGGCCGTGCTGCTGGCGCTGCAGTGGTGGAACGCCCATACCGACATTTCCGAACTCCGCCGCGAGGTCGCGCAGCGGCTGCAGACCGGCGACACCCTGAACAGCCAGACCAAGCTGATCGCCGACCGCCTCGACGACGAACTGCGCTCGATGCAGGCCAAGCTGGCGATGCTGGAGGCGCGGCAGCTCGAATCGCAGAGCCAGCAGATTGCGCTTGAACAGCTGTACCGTGATCTGGCGAAGAACCGCGACGACTGGGCGCTGGCCGAGATCGAGCAAGTGCTGTCGACCGCCAGCCAGCAGCTGCAGCTGGCCGGCAATGTGCGCGGCGCGCTGATCGCCTTGCAGAACGCCGACGCGCGGCTGTCGCGCGCGGACCGCCCGCAATTCATCACCATCCGCCGCGCCATCGCGCAGGACGTGGACAAACTGAAGAGCCTGCCCAGCGTCGACCTGACCGGCATCGCCGTGCGGCTGGACGCGCTGATTGCGCAGGTCGACAGCATGGCGCTGTTGTCCGACGAAGAGCCGGCTGCGGTTGCGCCGCCGAAGGCGCGCGCCAGCGCGAAGCCGAAGGGTGGGCAGAAAGCGACGCCGGCGCAGGACTGGCGCAGCGGCCTGCAGGAGCGCTGGAGCGCCTGGACTGCGGACCTGTGGAACGACGTGCGCCAGCTGGTGCGCGTGCGCACTGTCACCAAGCCCGAGGCGCTGCTGCTGACGCCCGAGCAGGCCTTCTTCGCGCGCGAGAACGTCAAGCTGCGGCTGCTGAACGCGCGCGTTGCACTGCTGTCGCGCAATGACTCGGCGTTCCGCAGCGACCTCGCGGAAGCTGACCAGGCGCTGCAGCGTTATTTCGACACCGCCGACCGCCACACGCAGGCCGGCCGCGAACTGATCCGCCAGCTGCGCGAGAGCGTGCTCAGCATCGAGATGCCGACGCTGTCCAACAGCCTTGCTGCCGTGCGCCAGACGCGCGCGCGTCCGTGACGGGAGGCCGGCCGTGAGCATGCGCTTCTTCCTGTGGATCCTGACGCTGTTCGCCACCGCGATCGGCGTCGCCGTGCTGGCCCGTTTCAATCCGGGCAACGTGGTGCTGTTCTATCCGCCGTACCGGATCGACGTTTCGCTGAATTTCTTCCTGCTCGCGCTGGCGGCCACTTTCTTCCTGCTGCTGACCATCGTCAACGCGGTGCGCGCGACCATGGCGCTGCCGCGCCGTGTTGCCGAATACCGTGCCACGCGCCAGCTGCGTGAATCCAGCCGCGCGCTGCAGGATGCATTGCGCTCCTACCTCGAGGGCCGTTTCGGTCGCGCGGAAAAATCCGCTGCGCGCGCGGCCGAGTCGCCCGAACATGCCGGTCTCGCGTCACTGATCGCCGCCCGCGCCGCGCAGCGTGTGCAGGAGCCGGCGCGGCGGGACAAATGGCTGGCGGCTGCCGCCGCTGATCCGTCGGTGCGCACTGCGCGGCTGATGAGCACGGTCGAGTTGCTGTCCGAAGACAACAAGGAAGCCGAAGCGGCACTGGGTGCGTTGCACGAACTGAACGCGAACGGCATCCGCCATGCGCAGGCGCTGCGGCTGGCGCTGAAAGTCAACCAGACCTCACGCAACTGGCCCGAAGTGTTGCGGCTGGTGCGTCTGCTCGACAAGCATCACGCGCTGCATCCGACGCTGTCGCGCCGGCTGCGCGACCTTGCGTACGAGGCGCTGCTGCCGAAGGCGGCCGAAGACCTCGAAGCGCTGCGCAAATTGTGGTCGACGGTGCCGAGTACGGACCGCCACAGCGTGGCCGTCGCGGCGCTGGCGGCGAACGCCTTCGTCACCGCCGGCCGCCCGCAGGAGGCCGGCCGTATTCTCGAAGAGGCGCTGGCCGTCCAGTGGGACGTGCGGCTGGTGCGTGCCTACCGGAATTGCGCGGCGCCCGAGGGCTCGGCCGCGCTGCTCGCGCAGATCGAACAGGCCGAGCACTGGCTGCGCGAGCGGCCGAACGATGCCGAGCTGTCATTGTTGCTCGGCGCGCTGTGCCAGCGGCAGAAGCTGTGGGGCAAGGCGCAGCGCCAGCTGGAGCAGGCGCTGCATGGCGCGACCGACCGGGCCACGCTGCAGGAGGCGCACCTGCGCCTGGCGCAGATGCACGAAGAACTCGGGCAGGACGAGGCGGCCGCCTCGCACTACCGCGATTGCGCGCTGATCACCCAGCCAGCCGGCCGGAACGCCTGACGCCGGTTACGTAAGCGAGCGGAAAGCCGCAGCGGCTATAATCTCGGGTTTTGAATTTTCCAAACCTTACCCGAGGAACACGATGAGCCTTAACAACGTCTCCCCCGGCCGCGACGTGCCGAACGACGTCAACGTCATTATCGAAATCCCGATGAACGCCGACCCGATCAAGTACGAGGTCGACAAGGAGACCGGCGCGCTGTTCGTGGACCGCTTCATGGGTACGGCGATGCACTATCCGTGCAACTACGGCTATGTGCCGAACACCATCGCTGACGACGGTGACCCGGTCGACGTGCTGGTGATCACGCCTTTCCCGCTGATCCCGGGCGTGGTGGTGCGCTGCCGCCCGATCGGCGTGCTGAAGATGACGGACGAATCCGGCGGCGATGCGAAAGTGCTGGCCGTACCGGTCGACAAGGTGCTGCCGATCTACACGCACTGGCAGAAGCCGGAAGACCTGAACGACCTGCGCCTGCAGCAGATCCAGCACTTCTTCGAGCATTACAAGGATCTGGAGCCGGGCAAGTGGGTGAAGGTCGACGGCTGGTATGGTCCGGACGATGCGAAGCAGGAAATCCTGGCGGGCATCGAGGCTTTCAACAAGCAGGCGAAGTAAGCCTGGCCTGACCGGGGCGGTAGTTCATCGGGCGGGTCTCCCGGCCTGCGCCGCGGTGACGTTATCGAGGAATGACCGCCCCACGCCCTGGCTTGTAAGCCAGGGCGCTTCGGCAGGCGCAACGCATGCGTTGCGACCCTTGCAGGGTGCGCTGCGGCGAATACGCCGCAGCCGTTTCGCGAGCGTGCCGCATGCGGCACGAAACCCTCGCTCCACTCCCTGCCTCACCCCAGCTTTCGCTGGGATCACGATTTCGGGTTGGCAGCCGCTCAAACGTCGTCCCGGCGCAGGCCGAAATCCATCCCCGCCACGCCCGCTTCTCATTTGAACGGACTCCTCTCGTTCAATTCATCCACATAGGCCTCCATCCCCTTGCCCTCCTGCGCAAGGAAACGCTCCACCGCATCATAGAAGCCGTCATGCGCGAGCCAGTGCGCTGACCACGTTGGCTGTGGCAGGAAACCACGCGCCATCTTGTGCTCCCCCTGCGCGCCGCCCTCGAACGCAGCAATCTTCTGCTCGATGCAGAACGCCAGCGGCTGGTAATACGCAGTCTCGAAATGCAGGCAGGGATGCTGCTCGACGCAGCCCCAGTAGCGGCCGTACAGCGCCTGCGCGTCATGCACCACCAGTGAGGAAGCCACCGGCCGGCCGTCCCGTTCCGCGATCACCAGCAGCAGGTTCTGCGGCATCGCCCCGGCAATGCGCAGGAAGAAATCCAGGTTCAGGTAGGGCGTCGAATAATGCGCGCTGTAGGTGCGGTCATAGCAGCGCTTGAAGAAGCGCCAGTCTGCCTCCGTCGCTTCCTTTCCCGGTACGCGGCGCATCGTGATGCCGGCCTCGGCCACCTTGCGCCGCTCGGCGCGGATGTTCTTGCGCTTCTTCTGCTCCAGCGTCGACAGGAACTGCTCGAAATTGCCGTAACCCTCGTTTTGCCAATGGAATTGCACACCACGCCGCAGCAGGAAGCCGGCCTCCTGCAGCTGCCGCGCCTGCGCTTCCGGCGGGTACAGCACATGCGTCGACGACAGGCCGCTGGCCTGCTGCACGCCCAGCAGCGCAGTCACCAGCGCCCCGCGTGCTGCCTCGTCGACGGCCAGCAGCCTGGGGCCCGTCACCGGCGTGAACGGTATCGCCGACAGCAGCTTCGGGTAGTACTCGAGCCCGTTGCGCCGGTACGCATCGGCCCACGCCCAGTCGAACACATATTCGCCGTAAGAGTGGAATTTCGCATACATCGGCAGCGCCGCGGCCAGGGTCTCGCCGTCCCACAGCGTCAGGTATTGCGGCTGCCAGCCGCTGTCCGCGGACGCGCTGCCGGATTCATGCAGCGCATGCAGGAACGCGTACGACAGGAAGGGATTCGTATCGGCTTGCGCGCCTGCCAGCCCGTCCCACGCTGCCGGGCCGGCCTCGGACAGGGAAGAAATGATGCGCGTGCGATAATCCGTTTTTTGCAATGTCAGAGTCGGCCTCACAGAAGCTCAGGGAAGTCCAGTCGCGATGCCAGTCACCGTAGCCATAGCCCAGATTAACAGCACCGTCGGCGATCTCGCCGGCAACAGCGCGCGCATTGCCGACGCGGCCCGCCGTGCGGCCGCCGCCGGCGCCGACATCGTGATCACCCCGGAATTGTCGCTGGTCGGCTATCCGCCGGAAGACCTGCTGCTGCGCCGTTCATTCTACGCAAAATCGCAGCAGGCCTTGCGCGACCTTGCTACTGAACTGGCCGCCTTGAAAGGGGTGCGCGTGATCGTCGGTCACCCGCTGTCCGACGGCAATGACACGCAGTACAACGCCGCCTCGGTGTTGTGCGATGGCGAGGTGATCCACACTTATCGCAAGCACGCGCTGCCGAATTACACCGTGTTCGACGAAAAGCGCTACTTCACCGCTGCCGACGATGTCTGCATTTTCGACGTGAAGGGCATGCGCTTCGCGCTCAACATCTGCGAAGACACCTGGTACGCCGAGATGCCGCGCAAGGCGCGCGAACATGGCGCGCAGGTGCTGCTGGTGCCGAACGCGTCGCCGTACCACATGAACAAGCAGCACCTGCGGGTCGACACGATGCGCGAGAATGTCTGCAGCCAGGGGCTGGCGATGGTCTACGCCAACCTCGTCGGCGCGCAGGATGAACTGGTGTTCGACGGCTCGTCCTTCGTGCTGGACGCCTCCGGCACGGTCTGCGCGCAGCTGAAGCCGTTCGAGGAAGACTTCGCGCTGGTGCAGTTCGACGACGGCCAGCCGCAAGCTCAGCCGCTGCCCGAACCGCAGTCGCTGGAAGCGCAGGTGTATTCGGCGCTGGTGCTGGGCGTGCGCGATTATGTGGGCAAGATCGGCTTCCCGGGCGCCATCATCGGCCTGTCCGGTGGCGTCGATTCGGCGCTGACGCTGGCCATTGCCGTCGACGCGCTGGGTGCCGACAAGGTGCGCGCGGTGATGATGCCGTCGCCGTACACCGCCGAGATTTCGTGGATCGATTCGCGCGACATGGTGGCGCGGCTGGGCGTGCGGTACGACGAAATCCCGATCGCCGACTGCTTCGATGCCTTCGAACGTTCGCTGTCGCCGTTGTTTGCCGGCCTGCCGGCCGACACCACCGAAGAGAACCTGCAGGCGCGCATCCGCGGCACGCTGCTGATGGCGCTGTCGAACAAGACCGGCGCGATCGTGCTCACCACCGGCAACAAGAGCGAGATGGCCACCGGCTACTGCACGCTGTACGGCGACATGGCCGGCGGCTATGCGGTGATCAAGGACATCGTGA
>CAYZXP010000136.1:0-8230 GCA_964482415.1 uncultured Bifidobacterium sp.
CGACCTGCGCAAGAATACCGGCGACGACCGCCGCCGCACGCACGACATGAACACCGCGAACTGGATCCCGGACCTGTTCATGAAGCGCGTGATGGAGAAGGGCGAATGGACGCTGTTCTCCCCGAGCGACGTGCCCGACCTGCACGACCTGGTCGGCAAGAAGTTTGAGGAAGCCTACCTGCGCTACGAGGCGAAGTGCGCGTCCGGCGAACTGAAGCTGTACAAGAAAATCGCCGCGACGGACCTGTGGCGCAAGATGCTGTCGATGCTGTTCGAGACCGGCCATCCGTGGATCACGTTCAAGGATCCGTGCAACATCCGTTCGCCGCAGCAGCACGTCGGCGTCGTGCACAGCTCGAACCTGTGCACCGAGATCACGCTGAACACCAACGATTCCGAGATCGCGGTCTGCAACCTCGGTTCGGTGAACATGCCGGCGCACATGAAGGACGGCCAGCTCGACCACGCCAAGCTGCAGAAGACGGTTCGCACCGCGATGCGCATGCTCGACAACGTGATCGACATCAATTACTACGCGGTCAAGAAGGCGCGTGATTCCAACCTGCGCCACCGTCCGGTCGGCATGGGCATCATGGGCTTCCAGGACTGCCTGCACATCATGCGCGTGCCGTATGCGTCGAAAGAGGCGGTGGAATTCGCCGACCGTTCGATGGAAGCGGTCTGCTATTACGCCTACATGGCATCCACCGAGCTGGCCGAGGAGCGCGGCACCTACAGTTCCTATCGCGGCTCGCTGTGGGACCGTGGCATCCTGCCGCAAGACTCGCTGAAGCTGCTGGCCGAGGAGCGCGGCGGCTACCTGGAAGTGGATTCGTCCGAGACCATGGACTGGCCGGTGCTGCGCGAGCGCATTAAGCGCTTCGGCATGCGCAATTCGAACTGCGTGGCGATCGCGCCGACGGCAACCATCTCGAACATCATCGGGGTGTCCGCCTGCATCGAGCCGACCTACCAGAACCTGTACGTGAAGTCGAACCTGTCGGGCGAGTTCACCGAGATCAACGAGTATCTGGTGCGCGACCTGAAGGCGCGCGGCCTGTGGGACGAAGTGATGGTCGCCGACCTGAAGTACTTCGACGGCAGCCTGGCCCGCATCGACCGCATTCCGCAGGACCTGCGCGAGATCTACGCGACCGCGTTCGAGGTCGACCCGAGCTGGCTGGTGGAGGCCGCATCGCGCCGCCAGAAGTGGATCGACCAGGCACAGTCGCTGAACATCTACATGGCGGGCGCGTCCGGCAAGAAGCTGGACGAGACCTACAAGATGGCCTGGCTGCGCGGCCTGAAGACGACCTACTACCTGCGCACCATCGGCGCGACGCATGCGGAAAAGTCGACCACCAAGGCGGGCGCGCTGAATGCGGTGTCGGCCGACATGCCGGCCGTGTCGGCGGCAGCGGCTGCTCCGGCGGCATCCGCGTCCGCGCCGGCGGTGACGGAGGGAGCGGCCTGCTACCTGCGTCCGGGCGACCCGGGCTTCGAAGAGTGCGAGGCCTGCCAGTAAACGACGGCAGCCGGCCGGCAATCGACAGGAGCTCGATCAATCCGGCCGGCGCGCAAAGAACTATCCTTACCTACACAAGCAACAAAGGAATACACCATGCTTTCATGGGATGACGAACCCGCAGCACCGGCCGCCCCCGCAGCGCGCGCTGGCCAGCCTGTACCGCAGCTGCAGCCGGTGACGGCCGTGCCGTTCGCGACGCACGCCGATGCCGCGCTCGACCCGGGCATCCTTGCCCGTCCGACCGCGCCAGCCGACGCCAGCAACCGCGTGAAGGCGGTCGACAAGCGCATCATCAACGGCACCACCGACGTCAACCAGCTCGTGCCGTTCAAGTACAAATGGGCGTGGGACAAGTACCTGGCCGGCTGCGCGAACCACTGGATGCCGCAGGAAATCAACATGCAGCGCGACATCGAGCTGTGGAAGAACCCGAACGGCCTGTCGGAAGACGAGCGTCGCCTGGTCAAGCGCAACCTCGGCTTCTTCGTGACCGCCGACTCGCTGGCTGCCAACAACATCGTGCTGGGCACCTACCGCTTCATCACCGCGCCCGAGTGCCGCCAGTACCTGCTGCGCCAGGCGTTCGAGGAAGCGATCCACACGCATGCCTACCAGTACATCGTCGAGTCGCTCGGACTGGACGAAGGCGAGATCTTCAACGCGTACCACGAGGTCGCGTCGATCCGCGACAAGGACGAGTTCCTGATCCCGTTCATCGATACCCTGACCAATCCGGAGTTCAAGACCGGCACCGTCGAGGCGGACCAGCAGCTGCTGAAATCGCTGATCGTATTCGCGTGCCTGATGGAGGGATTGTTCTTCTACGTCGGCTTCACGCAGATCCTTGCGCTCGGCCGGCAGAACAAGATGGTCGGCGCCGCCGAGCAGTACCAGTACATCCTGCGCGACGAGTCGATGCACTGCAATTTCGGGATCGATTTGATTAATACAATCAAGCTCGAGAACCCGCATTTGTGGACGCCGGCCTTCAAGGAAGAGATAAAGGCGTTGTTTTTGCACGCGGTGGAGTTGGAATATCGCTACGCTGAGGATACAATGCCGCGTGGCGTGCTTGGCCTGAATGCTCCCATGTTCAAAGGCTACCTGCGATTCATCGCAAACAGGCGCGCAACGCAGATCGGTCTGGATGCGCTGTTCGAGCAGGAAGAGAATCCCTTCCCGTGGATGAGCGAGATGATCGACCTGAAGAAGGAACGCAATTTCTTCGAGACCCGCGTCATCGAGTATCAGACCGGTGGTGCGCTGAGCTGGGATTGACGTTCAAACGGTGGCCGCGCCGTGCGCAGCCGCCGCGAAGTTTCTGAAGTCCGCCGGCGTTGCCGGCGGTCCTGCAGAGAAGCTCAAAGAGGAAAGGCAGAAGCTGTACTTGATGGACAGTACCCGACCTAACCCGACTTTTTTGACTGCGCAGATCCGCCCGACGACATCGGGCGAGGCGGCGTATTCTTCGAAAAAAGATTTGGCCTTCCTGCAACTGGATTCCGACGCCGGCATTGCTGCCGGCGTTTTTTTTAGCCAGCCGGAGCGGCGCACGCCTGCCTGATGCGAGCCTGGCCACGGCAGGCGCCGTGGTCGTGCCGGGGCAAGCGGTGCCGGGGCGCGCGTCGACGCAGTTGTGCTGCGGACGATACGGCGCCGCGCGAAGGCTGGCTGGAGTAGCTGAAGTGCTGCATCGACGAGGAGATGCAGCAGTTCAGCTGGTGCCGCATTCATTAGCGCAAGCGGGTCTCTGTTGCTTGCGCCGATGAATAATCCGCCCTGGTCTCGTGCCTGGTCGGGTTTCCCACTTGTACCTGGTGATATCACATCACGTGAAGGAGAACGAAATGGCAACAGCTAAGAAAAAACCTGCAGCGAAGAAGGCAGCGGCCAAGAAGCCGGTAGCGAAGAAGGCCGCAGCGGCCAAGAAGCCGGCTGCCAAAAAAGTCGCAGCGAAGAAGCCGGTAGCAAAGAAGGCGGCAGCGGCCAAGAAGCCGGCGGCTAAAAAAGTCGCAGCGAAAAAAGTCGCCGCGAAGAAGCCGGTAGCCAAGAAGGCCGCGGCGAAGAAAGTCGTCGCCAAGAAGGCCGTAGCGAAGAAGCCGGTAGCCAAGAAGGCCGCAGCGAAGAAAGTCGTCGCCAAGAAGCCGGCGGCGAAGAAAGTCGCCAAGAAGGCCGTAGCGAAAAAGCCGGCAGCCAAGAAGGTCGCCAAGAAGGCCGTAGCGAAAAAGCCGGCAGCCAAGAAAGCCGCGCCGAAGAAGGCCGCTCCGAAAGCCGCGTCGAAAGCAGCTCCGAAAGCAGCCGCAAAAAAAAAGTCGGTAGCTAAGAAACCGGCTGCTGCACCGGCGGCGGCCGTCAAGACCGTGCTGAGCCCGGCGGCTGCATGGCCGTTTCCGACCGGCGTGCGCCCGTAAGCGCAGCTGGTTTGGCGGCCTGATTCGTTTCAGGCAAAATCACCGCTGCATGCCCGCTGGGCTGCAGCGGTTTTTTTTCGTTCGTGCCGGCGCGTGATGGCGTCCTCGTCCTGCCCTCGGCGGCAGATGCGCGATGGTACGAGCGCCTTGCGTGAATTTCAAAACAGATAAGCGGTGAACGCGTGATCCACTCCATCTTCAATCTCGTCATCGATACCCTGGCGACCATCGTCGCCGGCCTGCTGCTGTTCCGTTTCTGGATGCAGGCGGTGCGCGTGCGCCCGCCGTTCTCGCTGGGGCAGTTCATCTTTCGACTGACTGACTGGCTGGTGCTCCCGTTGCGCAAGCTGCTGCCGGGCATGGGCGGCTATGACTGGGCGAGCCTGGTGGGTGCCTGCGTCGTGTTGCTGGCCTCGATGGCGATACAGCTGGGGGTGCGCTCCGCGTTCGCCGTCGATGTCTGGCTGCTGCTGTCGCTGCTGGCGCTGGTGCATGCGATCGCCTACGGGCTGATCGGGCTGATCTTCCTGGAAGTGATCTTGAGCTGGGTGAATCCGCAGGCGCCGATCGCGCCGACCGTGCGTGCATTGACCGAACCGGTGTTGCGACCGTTCCGCCGGGTGCTGCCGGCAATTGCCGGCATCGACTTGTCGCCTATCCTGGCCTTCCTTGCGCTGCGCATCCTGGTGTTCGTCGTCGAGAGCGTGGTGTACGGCCTGCACTGACCGCCAACGCGCCGCTCCCGACGCGGCGAGGTTCAGAAGCGGTAGCCGAATTCCTTCTCGAAGCGCTGCTCGATCTGTTCGAGCGTCGGCGCATGGTTTTGCCCGCCCTGGCTTTCGATTTTCAGCGCACCCATCAGCGATGCGAGTCGGCCGATCGTCATCCAGTCCATGCCGCGGGTCAGGCCGAACAGCATGCCGGCACGGAAAGCGTCACCGCAACCGGTCGGGTCGATCACCTTGTCCACCTTCACGACCGGAATGTCGATCTTGCCGTCGGCCGTGAAGATCTCCGCGCCCTGTTCGCCCCGGGTGACGATCAGTGCCGACACGCGTTCCGCGATTTCCGACAGCGTCAGTCCGGTACGCTCGGTCAGCAGTTCGGCTTCGTAGTCGTTCACGGCGACATAGGTGGCCAGTTCGATGAATTCCTTCAGCTCGTCGCCGCTGAACATCGGCAGGCCCTGGCCCGGGTCGAAGATGAACGGAATGCCGAGTGCCGCGCAGTCGCGCGCATGCTCGACCATGCCGTCGCGTCCGTCCGGCGCGATGATCGCGAGCTTCACGTCGCCCGCTTCCTTCACCTTGTTATGGTGCGAGTTCGACATCGCTCCCGGATGGAAGGCCGTAATCTGGTTGTTGTCCGCGTCGGTCGTGATGAAGGCCTGCGCGGTGTACGCGTCATCGTACGAGCGAACGCAGCGGGCCGGGATGCCGAGCTTGCCGAGGCGGTCGAGGTAAGGCGCGCCATCCTGGCCGAGCGTGGCCATGATCAGCGGTTCGCCGCCCAGCAGCTTCAGGTTGTAAGCGATGTTGCCGGCGCAGCCGCCGAATTCGCGGCGGATACCCGGCACGAGGAAGGCGACATTGATCTTGTGCAGCTGGTCCGCCAGCAGCGCCTCGGAGAAGCGGCCGTGGAAGGACATGATGGTATCGAACGCGAGCGAGCCGCAGATCAGGGAAGTCATGAAAGGGCAGTGATCAGTGATAGAAGAGGGTCAGCTCGAATCCGGCCGGCGCTTCGCCAGCCAGATCGAACGGAATCCGGATTTCCGTTTCGGAGTGAGCCGCCATGCCGGCGGGGATTTCTTCCGTGCGCAGGTATTGCGCCGGCAGGAAGGCCTTGCGCACGAAGACTTTGCCATCTGCCCCTTTGAGCTGCAGGTCGATCGACGGCCAGGCTTGCGCCGTATCGCCCTGGTTGCGCAGCACCGCAACCAGCGTCAGGTGGGTGCCCTGCGCCGCGTCGGGTGCCGGGATCGTGCCGTCCGCGGTGGCTGCCGGCGACGGCACTGGCGATGCGTCGAGCTGGCTGGCCGCCAGCGACAACTTCTCGAGCCGCATCGGCAGCCGTATCGTGCAGCCTGCCTGCGCGCACAGCGCACGCAACTGGCGCGCGGCCTGCGGCGAACGTGCGGCGATCTCGTTGCGGAAGTAATAGACGAGCTGCGCAGCGAGCGCCAGCGTCAGCAGCGGGACGGCGATCCACAGCAGGATCTTCCATGTGCGGCGACCGCGCGAGCGGCGGCGCGCGGACTGGACGAACACGGGTTCCTGCACTGCTTCGTCGTCGTTCTCATCTCCGTAGTGTTTCGTGTCGTTGGCCAGCGGACCGATGTCGTCGTCGTGCGGGGCATCGTCTTCGTCACTGGCCGGGTCCTCGTCCGGCGTGTATCCGCCGAACTTTGCCGATGCCTGCGAGGCTGGTTCGGACCATGGCTTGGCCTGCAGGTCGGCGATGGCCAGCGACAGCGCATCCAGCTCTGCCTGCATTGCCGATCCGGCCGGCGTGGCGGTCGGCGCGTCGGTCGGGCCGAGGTCGTCCAGCGCAATGCGGCTGGCCCCGTCCGTTGCGACAGCCGGCATGGCCGACGCGGGCAAAGGTTCGGTCACGCCCATCGCCATTTCTGCCGGCGCGACTCGTCCACCAAAATCGAACAGCTGGTCGATGCCATCAAAGGTTTCGCGGCAGACGCCGCAACGGACCTTGCCGCCGCGCTGCTCCAGTTGTGCCTGCGTCACGCGGAACGGCGTATGGCAATGCGGGCAGCGGGTGGCGAACTGTTCCATCGTCAGGGTTCCTTGCGGCCGGCCAGCGCGACCCAGCCTTCACGTTCGGCCCACACCGACAGGGTGATGTGGGGCGCATAGGCGGCAATGACTTCATCGGCCTGGCGGGCCAGCACGCCGGAAAGCACCAGCGCGCCGCCCGGGGCGACGCGGCCGCACAGCATCGGCGCCATCAGCTTCAGCGGGCCCGACAGGATGTTGGCAGCGACGATGTCGTAGACCGTCGCGGCGCGCTCGGCGCCGAACGGCTCCGGCAGGAACCACTGGATGTCGTCGCAGTGATTGCGCACGCCGTTGTCGCGCGCCGATACGATCGCTTGCGGATCGATATCGACGCCGTCGACGGGTTGCGCGCCCAGCTTGTGCGCGAGCATGGCCAGGATGCCCGAGCCGCAGCCGTAGTCGAGCAGCGATTGGCCGGCGACGACGTTCTGCTCCAGCCATTCCATGCACAGCCGGGTGGTCGGGTGGCTGCCGGTGCCGAAGGCAAGCCCGGGGTCGAGCTCGAGCACCAGCGCGCCGGGCTCCGGCGCGTCATGCCAGCTCGGCACCACCCAGATTTTCTGGCCGATGTGGATCGGGTCGAATTGCGACTGCGTGACGCGCACCCAGTCCTGCTCCTCGACCTTGCGCAGCGTGAACGGCAGCGGCTGCGCGATGCCGCACTGTGCGCAGGCTTCGCGCAGCAGTGCGTCGGCGTCGGTGCCGGCATCGGTCAGCGCCACCACGCGGCTGTGATCCCACGCATGCTGCTCGGGCTCCATGCCGGGCTCGCCGAACAGCGGGCGTTCGGCGTCGGTGCCCTCATCCGCGTCTTCCACCGACACCGACAGCGCGCCGGCTTCCATCAGCGCGTCCGACAGTTGTTCGGCATGCTCGCGCGGCGCTTCGATGACGATTTCAGTCCAGCTCATTCAGTTCACTTCTTGTCGGCGAGCTTCTGCTCAAGGTAGTGGATGTTGGTGCCGCCCTCGGCGAAGCGGCCGTCCGTCATCAGTTCGCGGTGCAGCGGGATGTTGGTCATGATGCCCTCGACCACCATTTCCGACAGCGCGATCTGCATGCGGCGGATGGCCTGTTCGCGTGTGCTGCCGTACGAGATGACCTTGCCCACCATCGAGTCATAGTTCGGCGGCACGTAATAGCCCGCATACGCGTGCGAGTCGACGCGGATGCCCGGGCCGCCCGGCGCATGCCATGCCTGGATGCGGCCCGGCGACGGCGTGAACTTGAACGGGTCTTCCGCATTGATGCGGCACTCGATTGCATGGCCCTTCAGCACGATGTCGCGCTGGCGGAAGCGCAGCTTCTCGCCGGCGGCGATGCGGATCTGCTCCTGCACCAGGTCGATGCCGGTGATCATCTCGGTGACCGGATGCTCGACCTGAATGCGAGTGTTCATCTCGATGA
Source organism: uncultured Bifidobacterium sp. (assembly GCA_964482415.1). Classification (GTDB taxonomy): domain Bacteria; phylum Pseudomonadota; class Gammaproteobacteria; order Burkholderiales; family Burkholderiaceae_D; genus Pernthalerella. Next base: position 8,142 of record CAYZXP010000136.1, read on the forward strand.
AGTAGAACTCGCCGTTCTCGTACAGGAATTCGAATGTGCCCGCACCGCGGTAGCCGATCTTGCGGCAGGCTTCGGCGCAGCGGTCGCCG
>CAYZXP010000137.1:0-8150 GCA_964482415.1 uncultured Bifidobacterium sp.
CCGTGGGGACGCCAGGACAATCCCGGTATTCGAGCGATCGAATACCGGGATTTTTCTTTTCGGGATGGGAAAAGGCGGACGCAGACGTATCCGCACCGCGTCCGCCGTGCCGAACACGATCCGGTCCATGATGCCGGCCAGGGCAGTCTTCGCTACCTTGACCTTGCCGGACCGCGCGACGCGTTTCACTTCCGCCCTTCATGATGTTTTCCTTCATTCCGGCTCGACCGGTACCGGTCGCTGCCGGCTCCCGGTGCAAGTAAAAAGCTCGGTTAAGATGGCGGCCATTTTTATTTGGCGTCTGTGCGATGCAGCTTGTTGAATTGATCGTCGTTGTGCTGTCGCTGGGACTGCTCCGCTGGCTGGAGCGCCGGTATCCGGAGCAAAGTCGCAACGGGCACAGCCTCGCGGCCGTCGCGGCATTCGTCGCGGTCGCCGGTCATGTCCTGAACTACCTTGTGATGAGCGTGGCGTTGCGGGATTGGATTTTCCTGATCGGCCCCTTGCAGTTCATTCGGATCAGCCAATGGGAGGTGCCGCCGGCAATCACGCTGTTGACGAGCGTGCTGATGCTGGATTTTTTCAGTTATGTCGGGCACCGGCTGATGCACAAAATTCCTGTGTTGTGGCGTCTGCACCAACTCCATCACGCGGATGCCAAAGTGTCGGTCTTCACGTCGATCCTGCACCACCCGTTGGAAACCGTCGTCGCCGCGTTCTGGCTGCTGACGGCGGCGACCTTGTTCGGCGTGCCGCTGTGGTGCATCTTCGCGTACGGCCTGTCTGTAATGATCCATGCTGCGTTTTGTCATGCCAACATCGCGCTGAACCCCGCAGTCAGCCGCAAGCTGTCGATGCTGGTGGTAACCCCGGCCTATCACCGTGTCCATCATTCGGCGCATCAATCGGAAGGCAACTCGAACTTTGGCGAGTTGCTGACGATCTGGGACCGGATGTTCGCCACCTTCATTGACGAGCGCAGGTCGAGCCAGCCCAGGTTCCGTTTCGGCCTGCAAGGCATCAAGGGGCCTGTCGTCGTCCGCGATTTCATCGGCGCGCTGGCGTTTCCACTCAAGCGCGTTTCCTGACGCATCCCGCCGCTTCATCAAGCGACGAGCTGGTTTTCCTGCACGGCCGACGCGATTCACGCCGCCCGGTGGCAAGCCCTGTTCAGCGCGCATGCCTGCCGCAGTCAATCTCTGCTTGCGTACGCAGACAACCCGGCCGTATCATTTCCTATTGGAAACTTTATTTTATATAAGATCTGATTCAGATCGTTGTCGTCATGTTGATAAAAAGACTTTGCCGTACCCTGAAATACGCAATCGCGAGTGTCGTCCTCTCATTCACTGCCAGCCACGCGATGGCCGGCATGAGCGTCATCCCCCTTCCGGAGGCGACGGTCGGGCAAAACTACAGCGCAGACCTGCTCGCCGCGGCCAAGACCGGCGGGTATCCTTGGCTGAACTTCAATTCCGTGTATGTGGTGCTCAAAAGCGGGACGCTTCCGTCGGGACTGTCATTGAATTCGGCGACGGGTTTCCTGACAGGGACGCCGACAGCGGCCGGAATTTACGGCAACAACGGCGAATGGACTTTTGATTTCAAAGAGCAGCCGGCCCCGGGTGACGGGATGGTCCTGTATTACCAATTGATCACCAATCTCCCGACCGGGCCGTCGTCTGCCGATACGCAAGTCTCGATGCAGAACACGCTGGCTGCGCTGCGCGGTGTATATGCGCTGCAGAACCACGCGATCTCGTCGGGCCTCACCTATGATTGCACGGCGTTCGATGCCAAAGGCGTGTGCGTCAGCGCCGGCGGACGCTACCAGCGAATCAATGACTCCGACCTGAACACGAACCACGGCCTGTTGGTCGGGGCGCTGAGCCTGAGTGAACAGTGGCGTGTCGGCGCGTGGTTTGATCAGGGCTCATCGGCGAACACCGGCACTGGCGTACGCTTGCACAATGGCTCGCCATTGTTCGGCTTGTTCGGCGTATGGAGCCAGCGGCCTGTGCAGGGAGGCTGGGAAGCACGGATCGCCGCTGGCTATGGCAACAACGATCTGACCGCCACGCGCGGTGTCGTCGGCACCAGTGAAGCCGGCTCGGGCACGACCCGGATGAACACGCAGGGAGCGAGCGTGGTCGTCAGCTACCACGTGCCGCTGGCGACCAACTGGACGGCCAGCCCGTATGCTGGTGTGCGCTACACGAAAGTCAAGGCGAACGGCTATGCGGAAGAGGCCGCAGCCGGCGTCACGTCGCCGTTGACCTTTGAAGCCCTGTCGCAGCAAAGCACCACCGCGCTGGCCGGGCTTCGCGTCAGCGGAAGCCTTGTGCCACGCGTCAGGGCATTCGGTTCGGTCGGCGTCGAGCACGACCTGCAAGTCCGCGGCGGGGAGTATGTCGCTGCCGGCGTAAGCGGATTGACGGCCGAGAGCCTGAACGCGAACGCTCGCAAGACGAGGCCGACCGCATCGGCCGGCATTGCGTTCGACGTCGCCAAAGCGCAGCAGCTGAGCGTTGGTGCGATGTACCGATCGGAAGCTTTCCGTTCAGTCAGCAGCTGGTCAGCCATGACGACTTACACGGTCGGATTCTGATCGGTCAGGCCGGCACGAAAGGCCGCAGGCCACTCGCCGCTTGATGAATGAACCAGCCCGCTTCATGCGGGCTTTTTTGCGCATCCGTCGCCGGTGTCCGCATCGAAGCAGGGCCATCGACAATATCCGCTCCCCGGCGCGGGCGCGCCGGCGATCTCAGTGTTTGCCGTTGTCCTGCCTGTGCCGCTGCACGAACGCATACAGTTCGGTGCGGTTGCCAACGCCCAGCTTGGAATAAATCGAGGTCAGGTGATTGCGCAAGGTGTGCTCGCTGATGGCCATGTCTTTCGCGAGCACCTTGGCGGGCGCCGCCGGATTGTCCATCAGTGCATCGACGGTCTGGCGCTCCCGGCTTGTCAGCGCGTTCAGCTTCGACGCTTCCGAATCGGGGCGCGCGGCAGCCTGCTTGCGTGCCAGTTCCAGGAAGATGCGGCTCGTGGCGCTGCGGTCCACCCACATCTCGCCTTCATGCACCTTGTGCATTGCCTTGAGGAGCGTCGATACGTCTTCGCGCTTGTCCAGCACGCCGCGTGCCCCCGCCAGGATGGCGCGATCATGGATTGCCGGATTGGTCGAGCTGGTCAGCGCAAGAATCTTCAGCGGAGCGCTGACGATCAGCCCGGCCAGCACGTCGGCACTCTCCTCGCTGTCCAGGTCCACCAGCACCAGGTCCGGCATGGCCGTTGGAAGCAACTGGACCGCGTGCGCTACCGAGGGGGCGACGGCAATGCACTGCAATGTCGCGGCTTCCGGCGATTCCAGCATGCGCGTCAGGCCCCATGCCGTCAGCGGCAATGCCGAGACCAGAACCTTGATTCGCGCGGTCTTTGCGTAAGAGGCTGTCTTGTCCATCGTTGTCGCCTTTGCCGCCGGCGGTGATTCTGACGATATAGCCCAAAGGGGCTGGGAGGTTTGCACTATATCAAATCAGGAGGTCTGTCGTTCATCCTCCCCGGCACACCAGCCTTGGCGAGGTGATTGCACGGAAAAGCCGAATTGCCGGTCCGGGATTTTTTCGCCCGTGCTGCTGCAGCGGCGCAGTCAGAATGCCGGCTTGTGCTGGTTGCAGCGCCCGCGGTACAGCAGGTGCGGACGGCGAGATTTCTCGAGGGCGGTGACCACGACTTCCCCGGTGCCGCGTTTCAGGGAAAAATCGACGGTTTCGATCATCTCGTCGACCATGATCCGCCGCAGCGCAAGCGTGCCCTTGACCTGCGAGTCGGTGATCCGGGTCGGAAAACTCACGCGGCCGATGGTCGTCAGCACGAAACTGGTCGTGCCGCTGGCCTCGTCGACGTCGATCGACAGCGAATCGAACTCGCCCGGCTCGGGATTCATCGGTAGCCAGCTGTCGATGTAGACGGGCATCCAGCCGCGGCAGCTGAAGCGCAGCGATGCCGCCTGTGCCTTCGTGCAGCCGGCGGCCAGCAGCAGGGCCAGCAGGAGCGCAGGTCGTTTCATCGTTTCAGCGGGCCAGTGCGACGGACTTGACCTGCACCCAGGCAGGATCGCCTTCGTGCAACGCCAGCTCGGCCAGCGAGCGGTGCGTGACGCGGGCCAGCAAGGCCGTGCGCCCCACCTGCAACCTCAGCAACGCAAGGCCCGGGCTGTCGTCATCGACGATACGCGCGATGTGGCCGTGCAGGATGTTCTGGATGCTGCTCTTGCCGGGCTGTTCGCGCGCAATGCTGACATCGCGCGCGAGCACGCGCACGCGCGCCGGCGTGCCCGGCGGCAGGCCGGGATCGCGCGTCCACAGCGCGCCGCCGTCGAAATCGAGACGGGCGAGGTGCCATTGCGCATCGACGGTGCCGACGGTCGCATCGATCACCACGCCGGCATCTTCGCCGAGCCGGATTGGCAGGTCGACACGCGCGAGCGTGTCGGCCAGCCCGCCGCTGGCGACCACCTGGCCGCGTTGCATGACCACCAGATGGTGCGCGAGCCGCGCGACCTCGTCCGGCGAATGCGTGACGTAGACGACCGGCATGCGCAGCTCGCGCTGCAGCCGGTCGAGGTAGGGCAGGATCTCCTGCTTGCGCGCGAGATCGAGCGCGGCCAGCGGCTCGTCCATCAGCAGCAGCTTCGGGTTGACCGCGAGCGCGCGCGCGATGCCGACGCGCTGCCGTTCGCCGCCGGACAAGCGCTCCGGCTTGCGGTCGAGCAGCGCGCGCAGTCCGAGCAGATCAATCGCATGCTCGAGATCGGCCGGCGCGCCGCGCGCCGAACGCTGCAGGCCGTAGCGCAGGTTGCCCAGCACGCTCAGGTGCGGAAACAGGCTCGCTTCCTGGAACACGTAGCCGATCGCGCGCCGGTGCGTCGGCACCCAGGTGCGCTGATCCTGCCAGGTCTCGCCGTTGACCCGCAGCGTGCCCTGCGCGCGCTCCAGTCCGGCAAGGCTGCGCAGCAGCGTGGTCTTGCCGCAGCCGGAGGGACCGAACAGCGCGGTGACGCCTTGTCCCGGCAACGCGAGATCCACGTACAGCATGAAGCCGGCCCGGTTCAGTTGCAGGTGAGCGCGAATGCCGTCCACGTCAGGCTCCGCGGCGCGCGTGCGCGCGCGACAGGTGCAGCGCGAGCAGCACCATGAACGAGAACACGACCATCACCGCGGCGAGCTGGTGCGCCTGCGCATACTGCATCGCCTCGACGTAATCGTAGATCTGCACTGAAGCCATCCGCGTCTCGCCGGGCAGGTTCCCGCCAATCATCAGCACCACGCCGAACTCGCCGACGGTGTGCGCGAAGGTCATCACCGACGCGGTCAGAAAGCCGGGCAGGGCCATCGGAACCGCGACGGTAAAGAACGCGTCCAGCGGCGTCGCGCCGAGCGTGGCCGCGACCTCGAGCGGGCGGCGACCTATGGCGTCGAACGCGCCCTGCAACGGCTGCACCATGAACGGCAGCGAATACAGCACCGAGGCGATCACCAGCCCCCAGAAGGTAAAAGGCAACAGCCCGAGGCCGAGCGATTCGGTCAGCTTGCCGCCGACGCCGTTCGGGCCGAGCGAAAGCAGCAGGTAAAAGCCGATCACGGTCGGCGGCAGCACCAGCGGCAGCGCGACCAGCGCCGCGACCGGCGCCTTCAGCAGCGATCGCGTGCGCGCCAGCCACCATGCGACCGGCGTGCCGACCAGCAGCAGGATCAGCGTGACGACGGCGGACAGCCTGACGGTCAGCCAGATCGCCTGCAATGCTTCAGGTTCAAGGGTCATGGGGTGGCGTAGGAGGTGCAGCGGATTATCGAATGGAAACTCGTCATCAGTCCAGCCGGCCCGCCAGCAGCGACAGCGGCCAGCTCACGCTGCGGGCCTGCGCCGGGTCGCCCCACAGCGGCAGCAATTGCTGCCGCAGCGCCGGCAGGGGATCGCTGCCATTCAGCTTGCGATAGCGCGCCGTGGCTGACCACGAACCAAGGTAGCCGAGCAGCTGTGCGAGGGGCCAGCGTACCTGCATCGTGAATTCGGGGGCGGCGATGCGCGTGAAAGGGAAGGGCAGCTCGCGATAGCCGTTTTCCACATGACGGCGTTCCGGCGGCCAGCAAGGGCCGACGACATGCTCGTAGAAGTGGCGCACGACCGCATTCACGTCATCGCCTTCGGTGACGTGTACGCCATAAGTCCAGGCGGCGATGACGCCGCCGGGCTTGAGCGCCCGCCGCACCTCCGCGTAGAAAGCCGGCAGGTCGAACCAGTGCAGCGCCTGCGCGACCGTCACCAGGTCGGCGCTGCGATCCGGCAGGCCGGACTGCTCTGCCGGCGCCACACGATATTCGACACAGGGATGCGGTTCCGCATGCGCGACCTGATCGGCGCTGGCGTCAGTCGCATGCACGCGCGCGAAATGCGCGGCGAGCGCAACCGATGCCTGTCCGCTGCCGGCGCCGCAATCCCAAGCGAGCTCATGGCCCGCGCATTGCGCAGCCAGCCACGCGAACAATTCGGGCGGATAGCCGGGACGAAAATCCGCATAGCTGCCAGCGACCGCGCCGAAGTGATCGCTGAAGCCGGTCATCGTCAGAGGCGGACCAGCACCTTGGCGTTCGCGCCGCGCTCGACCTGCTCGTGCGCAGCAACGATGGATTCGAGCGGATGGATCGCCAGCGGCGGATGACGGAAGTCCGGGCGTCCAAGGGCGGCCGACACGCCGGCCAGCACGTCGCGCAGCAGCGGCGCCGGCAGCTTGTAGACGATGAAGTAATAGATGCTGACGAAGCCGAGGATCATCGGGCCGAACGGCATCGTGATCTGCGGCTGGTTGGTGCCGTAGACCACTGCCTTGCCGCCAAAGCGCAGCAGGCTGCCGTAATGCGGCGCATGCGCGGCTGCGTCGAGGTCGATGATGAAATCGGCCCCTTGTCCGCCGGTCAGCGCCTGCACCCGCTCGACCAGCGACTCGGTCTTGTAGTTGACGATATCGGCCGCGCCGAGCTCGCGTGCAAGTTTGGCCTTGTCGTCATTGCTGACGATGGCGATCACGCGCGCACCGGCAGCGACGGCCAGTTGCGTGATGTAAAAGCCGACGCTGCCGGCTGCGCCGGGCACCAGCACGGTCTTGCCGAGCAGCGAACCGCAGGCTTGCACTGCATGCATCGCCGTCATCAGCGGTATGCCGATCGACGCGCCGACTTCGAGTGACACGCCATCGGGCAGCGGCACGACCTGCGACACCGGCAGCGTGACGTACTCGGCCGCGGTGCCGTACGGCCGCTCCCACTGGCCGTTGAACACCCAGACGCGCCGGCCGGCGAGGCTGGCGTCGACGCCAGCCCCGACCTTGTCGATCGTGCCCGCGCCGTCGCTGTGCGGCGTGACCTCCGGGAAGCCGCCGGTGCGGGCGGCGATCCCCGAGCGCGATTTCACGTCGGACGGGTTGACGCCGCTGAACGCGACGCGCACCCGCACTTCGCCGGCGCCGGGTTCCGGCGTCGGCTTGTCGACGATCTTCAGTACCTCGGCCGCGGGACCGCGGTTGGTGTAGACGGCTGCTCGCATCAATGTCTCCGTTGTTCTTTGTTTGTCGTTAGCTTTGTTCGGCGCGGTATGTCCGGATCAGAACAGCCCGACCACCTTGCCGCTGTCGTCGATGTCGATGCGCACTGCGCTCGGCACTTTCGGCAGGCCCGGCATCGTCATGATGTCGCCGCAGATCATCACGATGAACTGCGCGCCGGCGGCCAGCCGCACTTCGCGCACGTTCACGATGTGCCCGCTCGGCGCGCCGCGCAGCGTCGGGTCGGTGCTGAACGACGACTGTGTCTTGGCTACGCAGATCGGGTAGCGGCCGTAGCCGGCGTCCTCGAACGCCTGCAGCTGCTGTTTCACTTTCGCCGGCGCGCTGATGTCGGCCGCGCCGTAGATTTTCGTCGCGACCTTTTTCATCTTGTCCCACAGCGAGTCGCTGTCTTCATAGACGAAATGGCCCTGCGCGCCGCGTTCGGCCAGGCGCACCACTTCGTGCGCGAGCGCTTCGGCGCCGGCGCCGCCTTTGGCCCAGTGCTCGGCCAGCACCACGTTCACGCCCAGCGCCTTCATGCGGTCGG
>CAYZXP010000138.1:0-8109 GCA_964482415.1 uncultured Bifidobacterium sp.
TCGCGATCGGCGGCCTGTCGGTCGGCGAGCCGAAGGAAGACATGCAGCGCATCCTGTCGCACGTCGGCCCGCGGCTGCCGGCGCACAAGCCGCATTACCTGATGGGCGTCGGCACGCCGGAGGACCTGGTGGAGGGCGTCGCGAACGGCATCGACATGTTCGACTGCGTGATGCCGACCCGGAATGCGCGCAACGGCTGGCTGTTCACCCGCTATGGCGACCTGAAGATCCGCAACGCCCGTCACAAGGACGAGGACAAGCCGCTGGACGAAAGCTGCGACTGCCATGCGTGCAAAAATTTCTCGCGCGCCTACCTGCACCATCTGCACCGCGCGGGCGAAATCCTCGGTGCGCGGCTGAACACCATTCACAACCTGCATTACTACTTGCAGCTGATGCGCGAGATTCGCGCCAGCATCGACGCCGGCACCTTCCAGCAGTTCCGGCAGCGCTTCGCGGCCGATCGCGCACGCGGCGTGTAAACGCTCCGGCGACTTCCAGACTTTTCTGAAAATCAGCGGGCGCCGGAACCCCGGTCCCGCGATCGCCCCCTTATCGCTGACGCTTCCTGCTCGGTGCCGCAGCGCCGGCATCGCTGTACCGGAGGCGTAGGCAGCCACGCGCCTCCCCTCACGTGGCTGCCGCCCCGTTCGCAATCCGACAGGAGCACGCGATGGCACAGGCACCGGCTTTCACTCCTTCTTCGGCGGTATCGACCACGACGGCAACCGACGCCGCACGGCCGGCTGCACCGCCGCACGTTCCGCCTTCGGGACTGGCGGAAGGCCAGCCGGTGATGGTCGCAAGACCGCCTGTGCAAGCGGGCGAGCTCTCCTTCGCCGCACTTTTCCTCTTCACCGGCAGTGACCGGCCCGAGCGCAAGCGCGACTGGCTGAACTGGTTGCCGCCGCTGGCCGCCACGCTGCATCAGCTGACGCTGGCCGATATCGACGATGACGTGCGCAGTGACCATGCGCTGCAGGCCATACAGGACTGCCAGGACCTGGGCGCGGCAGACGAGCGCTATGGCCGTACGGTGCTGCACTGGGCCTGCCTGCTCGCGCATCCCGATCTGGTCGATCTGCTGCTGCGCCACGGTTTGGCGGCGCAGGTGAACCAGCCGGATGCGCAGGGGCACAGTCCGCTCGATTGCGTGCAGGCGCTGCGTCCTGAGCGCGGTGCGGCCAGGGTGGCCGACCTGCTGCTGTCGTACGGCGCATCGCTGGCCACACTGTCGCATCAGGGGGCTGAGCTGCTGTACCTGCCCGATCTCGACGTGCCCTTGGCCCTGCGCCTGCTCGGGCTTGGGGTCGCGGTTGATGGCGGCGATGCCTATGGGACGACGCCGCTGGCGACGGCCTGCGGCCGCGAGCTCTGGGGCGTGGCATCGGTGCTGCTGGAATTCGGTGCAGATGTGCTGCGTCCGGGGCCGTTCGGCAGCTCGGCGCTGCACAACGGGCACCTGCCCGTCTGGCTGGCCGAACAACTGTATCGGTCAGGCGCCGAACCGAATGCGCGTGACCTGACCGGCGATACGCCGCTGATGCTCGCCCATGCCGAAGGCAACCAGCCGCTGATTCGCTGGCTGGTTGCGAAGGGCGCGCAGCAGGATGCCGTTGCCGACGATGGCCTGCGCGCGATCGATTTCGTCCAGCCCCCGGGCAGCGGGGATGCCGGCCGCCTGCAGGCTTCGGCGGACAGGTCCGGCACCGACGACGAATAAGCGCGGCCGGACGGCGCCCCGGGCGCGGGCGCCATGATTTCCGGGACGACAAGGTGCCAGCCTGACGCGTGCTGGCCAATGCTAGAATCACGGCTTCGTAAAAAAACACACTCGGAGCAGTCCATGTTTATCTCGAATGCCTATGCGCAGGCGGCAGCGCCCGCCGGCGCCGGCGGCGGCCTGATGGGCTTCCTGCCCATCATCCTGATGTTTGTCGTGCTGTATTTCCTGATGGTCCGCCCGCAGATGAAGCGCCAGAAGGAACAGAAGGCCATGATCGAAGCGCTTGCCAAGGGTGATGAGGTCGTGACTGCCGGCGGCATCGTCGGCAAGGTCACCAAGGTCAGCGATGCCTATGTCACGCTGGAAGTGGCCGAAGGCACCGAGATCGTGATGCAGAAAGCTTCCGTCACCGTCCTGCTGCCCAAGGGCACCGTCAAGTCGCTCTGATATCCCGCAATCCCCACGGTCCGGCACGCGTTGCCGGACTTTTTTCATTCAAGGCGAGTTGCCATGAACCGCTACCCCCTCTGGAAATACCTGATGATCGCGCTGGTGCTGGCGTTCGGCGTGCTGTACACGGTGCCGAACTTCTTCGGCGAATCGCCGGCCGTGCAGGTCAGCAGCGCAAAGGCGACGCTGAAACTGGGCCCTGACGCCGTCGGCCGTGTGCAGCAGGCGCTGCAGGGCGCCGGCCTGAAGGCCGAAGACGCGTTCTTCGAAGACCTCGGCAATAATGGCACGGTGCGCGCGCGCTTCGCCAACACGGACCTGCAGTTCAAGGCCAAGACCGTGATCGAGCAGGCGCTGAACAAGGATCCGTCCGATCCGGGCTACCTGGTGGCGTTCAACCTGCTGCCGAACACGCCGGCATGGCTGCAGAGCCTGCGCGCGATGCCGATGTACCTCGGCCTCGACCTGCGCGGCGGCGTGCACTTCCTGATGCAAGTGGACACCCGTGCGGTGATGGCCAAGCGCATCCAGGCAACGCAGGCGGCTGCCCGCGCGCAGCTGGTCGAGAAGAAAATTCGCTTCGCCGGTCTGTCGCGCAGCGGGGACGTGATCGAGATCCGCTTCCGTGACCGCGAGACCTTCGACGCCGCGCGCAACGTGCTGGCCGGCCAGCTGCCGGAGCTGGCGTTGTCCGAGGCGAGCGATGCCGAGGGCCCGGTGCTGCGCGCGTCGCTGAATCCGCAGGCGGTCAAGCGCACGCTGGAAGAGGCGGTGCAGCAGAACATTTCCACGCTGTCGAAGCGGGTCAACGAACTGGGCGTCGCCGAGCCGGTGATCCAGCGCCAGGGCGCGGACCGCATCGTCGTGCAGCTGCCCGGCGTGCAGGACGTCTCGCGCGCCAAGGACATCATCGGCCGCACCGCCACGCTGGAAGTGCGCATGGTCGATGAGAGCGTGCGCCGCGGCACCGAAGAAACCGCTGCCGTGCCGCTGGGCTCGGAGCTGTTCAAGGTCGGCAAGGGCGCACCGGTCGTGCTGTACAAGGACCCGGTCATCACCGGCGACTACATCTCGAACGCGGGCGCGGCATTCGACCAGAACCAGCAGCCGTCGGTCAGCATTGACCTCAACGGCGACGGCGGCCGCAAGATGCGCGAGGCGACCCGCGAGAAGGTCGGCAAGCTGATGGCCATCGTGCTGTTCGAAAAGGGCAAGGGCGAGGTGCTGACCGTCGCGACCATCCGCGACGAACTCGGTTCGCGCTTCCAGATCACCGGCATGGAGTCGCCGGCTGCCGCCAGCGACCTGGCGCTGCTGCTGCGTGCCGGTTCGCTGGCTGCGCCCATGGAGATCATCGAGGAACGGACCATCGGCCCGCAACTCGGTGCGGAGAACATCGCGAAGGGCTTCAATTCGACGCTGTACGGTTTTGCGGCAATCGCGGCCTTCATGATGGTCTATTACCTGCTGTTCGGCGCGTTCAGCGTGTTGGCACTGGGTGTCAACGTGATGCTGCTGGTCGCGCTGCTGTCGGTGATGCAGGCGACGCTGACGCTGCCGGGCATCGCGGCGATCGCGCTGACGCTGGGTATGGCGATCGACGCCAACGTGCTGATCAACGAGCGTATCCGCGAGGAGCTGCGCAACGGTAATTCGCCGCAGGCAGCGATTGCGGCCGGCTTCGAGCGCGCATGGGCGACCATTCTCGACTCGAACGTGACGACGCTGATCGCCGGCCTCGCGCTGCTGATCTTCGGTTCCGGCCCGATCCGCGGCTTTGCGGTCGTGCACTGCCTCGGCATCCTGACCTCGATGTTTTCGGCGGTCGTGGTGGCGCGTGCGCTGGCCAACCTCTGGTATGGCCGTCGTAAGAAACTGACCAGCGTGTCCATCGGACAGGTCTGGAAGCCGAACGCCTGAGGCGTCAGGGCTGACTAGGAGAGCATTGTGGAATTTTTCCGGATCAAAAAAGACATCCCGTTCATGCGGCATGCGCTGGCGTTCAACGTAATTTCCGCGTTGACCTTCGTTGCGGCCGTGTTTTTCCTGTTCGGCAAGGGCTTGCACCTGTCGATCGAGTTCACCGGCGGCACCGTGATGGAAGTGAAGTACACGAAGCCGGCCGACCTCGAGGGCATCCGCCATGTCGTCGGCGGCCTCGGTTTTGCCGACAGCCAGGTGCAGAGCTTCGGCACTGCGCAGGACGTGCTGATTCGCCTGCCGGCGCAAAAGGCGGCCAGCTCGGCGCAGGTGAGCACCAAGGTGCTGGATGCGCTGAAGGCGCAGGATGCCGAGGTGAGCCTCAAGCGCGTCGAATTCGTTGGCCCGCAGGTGGGCGAGGAGCTCGCGCATGACGGCCTGACCGCGCTGGCCTTTGTGGTGATCGGTATCATGATCTACCTCGCATTCCGTTTCGAATGGAAGTTTGCAGTCGCGGCGATCATCGCCAACCTGCACGACGTGATCATCATCTTGGGCTTCTTCGCGTTCTTCCAGTGGGAATTCTCGCTGACGGTGCTGGCGGCGGTGCTGGCGGTGCTGGGCTATTCGGTGAACGAATCGGTGGTGGTGTTCGACCGGGTGCGCGAGGCTTTCCGTGACCGGCGTTACGGCAAGCTGTCGACGCCGGAAGTGCTGAACCACGCGATCACCAGCACGATCTCGCGCACGGTGATCACGCACGGCTCCACGCAGCTGATGGTGCTGTCGATGCTGGTGTTCGGCGGTCCGACGCTGCACTACTTTGCCGTGGCGCTGACCATCGGCATCCTGTTCGGTATCTATTCGTCTGTGTTCGTCGCGGCGGCGGTGGCGATGTGGCTGGGCGTGAAGCGCGAAGATTTGCTGAAGCCGGTGAAGCCGAAAGACGAAACGGATGGCGCGGTGGTCTGAGCGATCCTTCAGCTCTGCGCTCCGATGCGGGCGCCGTAATAAAAAAAGTCCGGGCAATTCGCCGGACTTTTTTTTGCCCTTCTTTCCTCACTGACACGCAGCTGTGCGGGTCAGGCCAGTGATCGCGATGGGCTGGCGCGCAACATTGGCTGGCCCCGGGCAGGCGATTCGCGGCCTATCCGCAACTTGCAGCGCCGGCATGTTCCGCACGTTCCGCGCAGCCACCATCCTTCGCGCTTCTGACGCAAGCGGAGCGGGCAGTGGCGGACGATTACGACAGTCCATGGAAAGAGGCGATCGAGCGCTATTTCGCCGATTTCATGCAGTTTTATTTTCCCGCTGCGCATGCCCGGATCGACTGGAGCCAGCCGTATGTCTTCCTTGATCAGGAGTTGCGTGCAGTAACGCCAGATGCCGAGCTGGGCAACCGTCTGGTCGACAAGCTGGTGCGTGTGTCCGCCCGCGATGGTCGGGCAGAGTGGATTTACGTCCACATCGAAATTCAGGCGGACAGTCAGGAAGCATTCGCCGAACGAATGTTCATCTACCACTATCGACTCTATGACCGATTTCGCAAGCCGATTGCCAGCTTGGCTGTTCTGGCCGATCCACGGGCGAACTGGCGGCCGGAGGCATTCAGCTATGAAGTATGCGGTTGCCGCTTGCAGTTGCGTTTTCCGGTCGCGAAACTGTTGGATTGGGCGGGAAGCGAAGCGCGTCTGGAAGACAGCGCCAACCCGTTTGCGGTAGTGACGCTGGCCCATCTGGCCACTCGCATGACGCACAAGGACATGCAGGCGCGCTATGCGGCCAAATGGCGCCTGATACAAGGGCTGTACCGGCGCGGCATGCGCAAGCAGCAGGTGCTCGACCTGTTCAAGGTCATCGACTGGTTGATGCGCTTGCCCAAGGGTATGGACGCGCGGCTGCGGCAGGATTTGGACACACTTGAACAGGAGGCCGGCATGGTTTACATCACGTCGATTGAACGACTGGCAATCGAAGAGGGCATGGCGAAAGGGGTTCGGCAGGGTATGCAGCAGGGGCGGTTGGAGGGCAAGGCGCAGCTGCTGGGGAAAGTCCTCGTCCAGCGCTTTGGCACCTTGCCTGCGTGGGCCGGCGACCGAATCCGGCAGGCCACCGAAGCCGAACTGGATGCGTGGAGCGACGCGCTGCTCGCATCCGTGTCGATCGAGACTTTGCTCGGCGCAGAACGGCATTGATCGTCGGCGCGCCGTGACAATGGAAGCAGGGTGTCGCGGCGTCAGCGCCAAAAAGAAAGCCGGCACGCAGCCGGCTTTCTTTCGACAAAGCGGTGATTGCGAATCAGATGTCTTTCGCCAGCTTTTCCGCCAGTCCGACATACGACGCCGGCGTCATCGCCAGCAGCAGGTCCTTCGCTTCCTGCGGGATCGCCAGACCGGTGATGAACACCTGCAGTGCGTCCTTCGAAATGCCCTTGCCGCGCGTGAGTTCCTTCAGCTGCTCGTACGGGTTCTCGATGCCGAACCGGCGCATGACTGTCTGCACCGGCTCGGCCAGCACTTCCCAGCTGTTGTCGAGGTCTTCTGCCATCCGCGCCGGGTTCACTTCCAGCTTGTTCAGGCCGCGCAGGCAGCTGTCGTAAGCCAGCAGCGTATAGCCGAGGCCGACGCCGATATTGCGCAGCACGGTGGAGTCGGTCAGGTCTCGTTGCCAGCGTGATACCGGCAGCTTCTCGGCCATGTGCTTGAGCACGGCGTTGGCCATGCCGAGGTTGCCTTCCGAATTTTCGAAGTCGATCGGGTTGACCTTGTGCGGCATCGTCGACGAGCCGATTTCACCAGCCTTGGTCTTCTGCTTGAAGTAGCCGAGCGCGATGTAGCCCCAGATGTCGCGGTTCAGATCGAGCAGGATGGTGTTCGCGCGGGCGACGGCGTCGAACAGCTCGGCGATGTAGTCGTGCGGCTCGATCTGGATCGTGTACGGGTTGAAGGTCAGGCCGAGGCGCTGCTCGATCACCTGCTTCGAAAACGCCGGCCAGTCGACTGCCGGATAGGCCGACAGGTGGGCGTTGTAGTTGCCGACGGCGCCATTCATCTTGCCGAGGATCTCGACGCCGGCGATGCGCTTGGCCGCGCGCTGCAGACGCGCGACGACGTTCGCCATTTCCTTGCCCAGCGTGGTCGGGCTGGCCGGCTGGCCGTGCGTGCGCGACATCATCGGCAGGTTCGCATTTGCATGTGCGATCTCGGTCAGCCGCGCAATCACGTTCGCCAGCGACGGCAGCAGCACGGTGTCGCGCGCGGCCTTCAGCATCATGCCGTGCGAAGTGTTGTTGATGTCTTCGGACGTGCAGGCGAAATGGATGAATTCGGATGCTGCCACCAGTTCCGGCAGGTGCTGGACCTTTTCCTTCAGCCAGTACTCGACCGCCTTCACGTCGTGGTTGGTCACCGCTTCGATTGCCTTGATGCGTGCGGCATCATCTTCGCTGAAGTCGCGCGCGAGCCCTTC
Source organism: uncultured Bifidobacterium sp. (assembly GCA_964482415.1). GTDB lineage: Bacteria > Pseudomonadota > Gammaproteobacteria > Burkholderiales > Burkholderiaceae_D > Pernthalerella. The sequence continues at coordinate 7,565 of CAYZXP010000138.1, forward strand.
CAGCAGGGCGCGAGCCTCGGCGGCAAACGGACGAAGCTCGGCGAAGCCGGCTTCGGACAGCGCGATCAGCCAGGCGATCTCGACCTTCACGCGATGGTGCATGAAGCCGGCTTCGGACAGCAGAGGACGCAGCGCGTCGGTCTTGGAGGCATAGCGGCCGTCGAGCGGCGACAGGGCGGAGAGCGCGGAGAGTGACATGATGTGGGCCTGCGGCAGGACTGCCGGGTAGAAATGGAACAGCCCGCGATTCTACCATCCGTGACGGCGGTCTACGGCCGGGCCTGCCGGGCCAGTATTTGTCAATGATATAATTTACGCCTACCGTCTGATTCCGAAGGCCCCATGAAACTGATTGGATCGCTCGCGAGTCCCTACGTTCGCAAAGTCCGCATCGTCATGGCGGAAAAGAAGCTGGATTACGAACTCATGCTGGAGGATGTCTGGTCGCCGGAGACCACGATCGGCTTGTCGAACCCGCTCGGCAAGGTGCCCTGCCTGGTGATGGAAGACGGCGGCGCCATGTTCGATTCGCGCGTGATCGTCGA
>CAYZXP010000139.1:0-4992 GCA_964482415.1 uncultured Bifidobacterium sp.
GACCGCGCGACGCGCCTGCTGCGCTTCATCGGCGACGTGGTGGTGAACGGCAATCCGGAGATGAAGGGCCGCAAGGCGTCGGACATCATCCTGCCGCATGCGCCGCTGCCAAAAATCGGGCGCAACCTGCCGCTGCAGCCGGGCTCGCGCGACCGACTGAAGGAACTCGGCGCCGACAAGTTCTCGGCGTGGATGCGTGAGCAGAAGCAGGTGCTGATCACGGACACCACGATGCGCGACGCGCATCAGTCGCTGTTTGCCACGCGCATGCGCACCGCCGACATGACCGCCATTGCGCCGTACTACGCGCGCCTGCTGCCGGGCCTGTTCTCGATGGAATGCTGGGGCGGCGCGACCTTCGACGTCGCGATGCGCTTCCTGAAGGAAGACCCGTGGGACCGCCTGTCGCAGCTGCGCGAGGCGGTGCCGAACATCCTGTTCCAGATGCTGCTGCGCGCGTCGAACGCGGTCGGCTACACGAACTATGCGGACAACGTGGTCAGGCATTTCGTGCAGCAGGCGGCGGACGGCGGCATCGACCTGTTCCGCGTGTTCGACTCGCTGAACTGGGTTGAGAACATGCGCGTGGCCATCGACGCGGTGCGCGAGACCGGCGCGCTGTGCGAAGGCGCGATCTGCTACACCGGCGACCCGTTCGACCCGGCGCGCAGCAAGTACAACCTGCAGTACTACGTGAAGATGGCGAAGGACCTCGAGAAGGCCGGCGTGAACATCCTCGCGATCAAGGACATGGCCGGCGTCTGCCGCCCGAACGCCGCGCGCGCGCTGGTGAAGGCGCTGAAGGAAGAAGTCGGCCTGCCGATCCACTTCCACACGCATGACACCAGCGGCATCGCGGCGGCCAGCGTGCTGGCTGCGATCGACGCCGGCTGCGATGCGGTCGACGCGGCGATGGACGCGATGAGCGGCCTGACCTCGCAGCCGAACCTCGGCTCGATCGCCGCGGCGCTTGAACATACCGACAAGGATCCGCAGCTGCCGAAGGATGCGCTGTTCGCGGTGTCGCAGTACTGGGAAGGCGTGCGCCGTTGCTATGCGCCGTTCGAGGCGGACATTCGTTCCGGCACGTCCGACGTGTACCGGCACGAAATGCCGGGCGGCCAGTACACCAACCTGCGCGAGCAGGCGCGCGCGATGGGCATCGAGCACCGCTGGCCCGAGGTGTCGCAGGCGTATGCGGACGTCAATCAGCTGTTCGGCGACATCGTGAAGGTGACGCCGACGTCGAAGGTGGTCGGCGATCTCGCGCTGTTCATGGTCGCAAATGACCTGACGCCGGCCGACGTGACTGACCCCGACAAGGAAGTCGCATTCCCGGAGTCGGTGATCTCGCTGTTCAAGGGCGAACTCGGCTTCCCGCCGGACGGCTTCCCGAAGGCGCTGGAGAAGAAGGTGCTGAAGGGCGGCAAGCCGCTCGAGGGCCGCTATGGCGCGAACGTGCCGCCGGTCGACCTCGCGCAGGCGCGCGCCGCCGCCGAGAAGGCCGCCGACCGCAAGATCAGCGAGCAGGAGCTGGCGTCCTACCTGATGTACCCGAAGGTCTTCACCGAGTACGCGCACCATCGCCGCACGCACGGCGACGTGTCGGTGCTGCCGTCGCAGGTGTTCTTCGAGGGGCTGAAGGACGGCCAGGAAATCTCCGTCAGCATCGACCAGGGCAAGACGCTGGTGATCCGCCTGCTCGGCCGCACCGAGATCGAGGAAGAAGGCCAGAGCAAGCTGTTCTTCGAACTGAACGGTCAGCCGCGCATGGTGCGCATCCAGCATGCCGGCGTGGTGTCGACGGTCTCGCATCCGAAGGCCGAGGAAGGCAATGCCCACCATGTGGGCGCGCCGATGCCGGGCATGGTGGTGACGGTGGCGGTGAAGACGGGCCAGAAGGTCGCGAAGGGCGATCCGCTGGTGTCAATCGAAGCGATGAAGATGGAAACCATGATCCGCGCCGAGTTCGACGGCGTCGTGCGCCACGTGCACGTGAAGCCGGGCATGGTGATCGCCGCGAAGGACCTGATGGTGGAGCTGGCCGCCTGACGCGGACGGCTTGTCGTCACGCAGCGGGCACGAGGCCAATGGCCCGTGCCCGCTTTTTTTTTGCGCTGGCAGGCCGCCGGATGGCGAACGCACGCAAAAAATCTCCTGCAGGCACATGTCCTGCAGGAGGGAAATGACAGAGAGGTGTCGCAAATCGCGATGAAACCGTCACTCGCTCGCGCTGGCTAGGACATCGGAATGCCTATGCATTTTAGGCCGAACGCCGGCGGCTGGAAAATTCAAATAATGAAAGGGGGACTTGTCGCTGCAGGTCTTGCGGCCTGCAGCGAGAGCGTGGCGTGCGACGTTCAGCGGACGCCGGGCGGCGGGGGCGGGGGAGTGCCTGCCGGCGGCGGTGGCGGAGGCGGCGACACGCTGGCAGGTGCGGCGCTGGCTGGTCGCGCTTCCGGCGAGAACATGCCGGCCGGCACGGGCACCCGATGGCCGAGCCCGTACATGCACTGGATGTAGCTGTTGTCGTAGCGGGTCTGCGTGCCGCTGCGCTCGTAACGTCCGGTTTCGCCGCCCATCGCGCTGCCGAACAGCAGGCCGGTGCCGGCGCCGACGGCCGCGCCTTCATGGCCGCCCAGCGCCGCGCCTGCGACCGCGCCGATCGCGGTGCCGGTCACGGCGCTCTTGACGGTGGCGTCATTCGATACCTTGCCGGGCGACTGGCCGCCGACCCCGCGCATCGCATAGTCGCGGCAATACACCTCGTCGCGGTTGAACTGGTCGAAACTCTTGCCGGTGCCCGGCAGCACGAGCACGCTGGGTCCGGTGGGCGTCGTCGCGCAGCCGGCCAGCACGGCGAGCAGGGCGATCGCGATCGCGCTTTTTCTGATCATGGCGGTCTTCAGGGTTGGGTTCCGGCCGGAGCCGGCGGCGTCGGCGACACGCGCTGCCACGGCTGCGCGCATTCACTGACGTACGGATAGTAGGACTGGGTCGGCGCGCAGTAATACCAATAGGCGGTGGCCGGCGGTTCGGCGGGCGCGGCCGGACGCTCGACATAAACCGGCGGCTGCGACTGGATCACCACCGGCGGCGACGTGTACACCGGCGCCGAATAGATCACCGGCGGTCCGTACCAGTACGGCGAGTAGTAGCCTGGCGAATAGAAGCCGGTGCCGAAGGACAGGCCGAAATTCACGCTGCTGCGCGGATAGACGCGCGGATGCGACTGCGGGTGCGGGCGCTGCGGCGTCGGGCCATGCGCCAGCGCCAGGCCGGGCAGGATCGCCAGCATGCAGAGGAACGGGCTCAGACGATTGCGCATGATGACTCCGATCGGTTGGGACAGGATTCTATTTTATCGGCCCCGTCGCGTCGGGACTGTGATGACTTGTAACCGCAGTCAAGATTTCCGCGGATATCGTCCGGCCAGGCTGCGCGGGCGGCGCGCGGCCGTGTTTTGCAAAAATGCCGAAATAGTAATAAATTGCCCCTGACGTCTTCACCGTTCGGGAGTCGCAATGGCATCGATCACGGCAGATTTCTCACCGACAGGCAAACAGCCGAACCGCTCGCAGCGCGAGCTGGCGGCGGCGTTGCTGGCCGAAGCCGATGTCCGCATCGACGGCGGGCGCCCGTGGGACCTGCAGGTGCGTCATCCCGACGTCCTCAGCCGCATCCTTGCGCGCGGCAGCCTCGGCCTTGGCGAAAGCTACATGGACGGCTGGTGGGATTGCGAGCAGGTCGACGAGTTCATCTCGCGCGTGTTGCGCGCGCAGCTGCACCGCCGCGTCGGCCATCCGGGCGAACTGGTCGCGCTGCTGAAGGCCAAGCTGGTGAACCTGCAGTCGACCACGCGTTCATGGCAGGTCGGGCGCGAGCACTATGACCTCGGCAACGACCTGTATGAACGCATGCTCGATCCCACCATGGCCTACAGCTGCGGCTACTGGGCCGCGGCCGGCACGCTGGAGCAGGCGCAGGAAGCCAAGCTCGACCTGATCTGCCGCAAGCTCGGCCTGCAGCCCGGCATGCGCCTGCTCGATATCGGTTGCGGCTGGGGCAGCCTGATGCGCTTTGCCGCGAAGCATTACGGCGTCGAATGCATCGGCCTGACGGTGTCGAAGGAGCAGGCGAAGTGGGGCGCGGAGAAGGCGGCCGGCCTGCCGGTGCGCTTCGAGCTGACGGACTACCGGCTGTTCAACCCGGACGGCGTCGAGCGTTTCGATCGCATCGCGTCGGTCGGCATGTTCGAGCATGTCGGGCAGAAGAATTACCGCGGCTATTTCGCGGTGGCGCGGCGCTCGCTGAAGGAGGACGGGCTGTTCCTGCTGCACTCGATCGGCAAGAACGAGAGCGGCGGCGCGATTGACCCGTGGATAGACAAGTACATTTTTCCGAACGGTTCGCTGCCGTCGATGCAGGAGATTGCCGCGGCCAGTGAGCGCGACTTCGTCATCGAGGACTGGCACAGCTTCGGCGCCGACTACGACCGCACGCTGATGGCCTGGCATGCGCGCTTCGAGGCCGCCTGGCCCGAGCTGCTGCCGCGCTACGGCCCGCGCTTCTACCGGATGTGGCGCTACTACCTGCTGTGCTGCGCCGGCACCTTCCGCGCGCGCGACAACCAGTTGTGGCAGGTGGTGCTGTCGCCTCGCGGCGTATCCGGCGGTTATCGCCGGGTGTCCTGATCCGGCGAAGCTCAGCCGGCGGCGCTGGCGGCGTGCGCATCGCCTGCGATGCCGACGTCGATCAGGTGCGGATGGGCAAGCATTCCCGCAGCCTGCGCGGCCGGCACCGCCGGTGCCACGAGGAAGCCCTGGATCTCGTCGCAGCCCATCGCGGACAGCAGTGCCAGCTGTTCCCGGGTCTCGACACCTTCGGCCACCACGGTCGCGCCGAGCGCCTTGCCGATGCTGATCACGGCCTCGCACAGCTGCGGGCCGCGCATGCCGAGCGCGCGCACGAACGACTGGTCGACCTTCAGCG
>CAYZXP010000139.1:5092-8066 GCA_964482415.1 uncultured Bifidobacterium sp.
ACCGGAATGAACCAGCCCGGCGCAAGCAGCCCGCGTTGCGGGTGCCGCCAGCGCACCAGCGCCTCGAAGCTGCGCAGCTGGCCGGAATGCGCGGAAATGCGCGGCTGGTAGTGCAGCGTCATCTCGCCGTTCTGCAAGGCCTGCGGCAGCGCTGATTCCAGCCAGAGGCGCAATTCGCGCCGCTCGGTCATTGAGCGCTCGTAATAGCGGGTCAGGCCGCCGCCGCCCTGGCCGGCGGCATGTACTGCGACTTCGGCAGCTTTCATCAGGCCGACGGCGTCGTCGGCGTCATTCGGAAACAGTGCGACGCCGATCGACACCTTGCGCACGAGTTCGGACGCCTGCTCAGGCCAGGGCGAGGTGGCGAGCACCTCGCGCACGCCCGAGACCAGTGCATCGACGTCGGCTGCCTGCCCGATGCGGTCGGACAGGATCGCGAAGCTGTCGCCGCCGACCCGCGCAACATGGTGTTTCGGCGCCAGCGAATGCCGCAATGCGACCGACACCGCCACCAGCAATTCGTCGCCGAACTTGTGCCCGAGCGCATCGTTGACGAGCTTGAAATTGTCGAAGTCAAGAATCAGCAGCGCCAGCATGCGCGACTCCGCGCGCGCCAGCTGCATCGCCGTCGGCAGGTATTCGTCCAGCCACAGCCGGTTGTGCAGCAGCGTCAGCGGATCGGACAGCGCCATCGACTGCATCTGCTGCTCGCGCGCCTTCAGTTCGGTGACGTCGCGCAGCGTGAGCGCAATGCTGGTATCGACGCGCACAGCGCGGTTGAAATACCAGGCGGGATGGCCGTCGCGCGTGCTGGTCAGTTCGTGCTGGGCTTCGCCGTCGCGCGTGGCCGCGCGCAGCAGTTCGCGCAGCAGGCCGGCTTCCTGGTCGGGGAACAGCTCGGCGAGCATGCGCCCGACCGTCGCGTCACGCGACATGCGCACCAGCCGCGCGCCCTGCGCATTGCAATCCTCGACGCAGAATTCGCCGGCATGGATATCGGCCGGGCAGGGGGCGAACACGAAAATGGCGTCGCGCACGCTGTCGACCGCATGGCGGTAGCGCGCTTCGGCCTGCTCTATCTTCTGGCGCGCGCGCTCGCGTCGGACCGCGGTGAGCGCGTTCGACCAGGCCAGCAGCGTCACCAGCAGCGTCGCGAGCGCGCCGCCGCCGTAATTCAGCCATTCGGACGTCACCAGCGGCGCCGTGACGTTCTTTTCCGTGAACGCAACGAGAGCGACCAGCGGATAGCCTTTCAGCCGGCTCCAGCCGATGAAATGACGGCCATTGTCGTGGAACTGGTCGGCCGGATCGAGGCGCGCGCCATGTTCGCCGGGCAGATCGGGCCGCCGGAGGTAATGCTGGTAGATGCGATTTCCCCAGCCGCGCGTGCGGTTGGTCAGCATCGGTCCGTCAGCCAGCCAGACCGAGGCAAAGTCGTGCAGGCTCAGGCTGCTGTCATCGCTGAACGCGTTCATGTAGTGCGGCAGCATGGTGATCGCGACCACGCCGCCAAAGCTGCCGTCGGACTTGTTCACGCGCCGGGTCAGGCGGACGATGGGTTGCCCGTCGAATGCGGCAATGCCTTGTTCGCGCTCGTTGATGCGCAGCGCGCGCGACGGCGAGTCGCGGTGGAAACGGAAGAACTCCGCCTGTGACAGGTCGATTGCAAACTCCGATCCGGTGCGGCGGTGGCGGGCCATGCCGTTTTCGTCGAGGAAGAGCGGATGCAGCGGCAAGTCGGGCAGGATGCCCTGATAGACCTGCTGGATCGTGTCCGAACTCACGCCGGCCTCATGCAGTTGCGTCAGCGTCAGCGACAGCTGGTCGATCTGCAGGATGGATTTTTGCAGGTTCTCGGCGAAGCCCGCCGCGTAGCCTTGCGCCTTGGCCAGCGCCTGCTCGTGGACCAGCCTGCGGTCGTTCTGGACGTTGACGAGAACCATGATCCAGAGCCCGATGATCGCCAGTGTCGCGCCGACGACGCGGTACATGACGATGCCCGTCTGGTTCAGCGGGCGGGACGAGGTCGAGGTGAAGGGCACTGGCAGAAGGCGGTCATCAAGACTGACAAGTTTCTGACATTCTATAACCGATCATCTGCCGCGCTATTTCGCTGGTGAAAATTTTTAGCACGCAGACCTCCGGCGCCGCCGGAATCGCCGTGCGGTGTTCATCCTTCAGAGCAGTCGCCTTACAGCGAGTTCACGAAGGCGACCAGCGCCTCCCGTTCCTGCCGGTCCAGCCGGGTGAATGCATCGCGAGCCGGTTGCGCTTCGCCGCCATGCCAGAGAATGGCTTCGGTGACGTTGCGCGCGCGGCCGTCATGCAGCAGGTTGGCGCTGCCGTTGACCTGCGTGGACAAGCCGATTCCCCACAGCGGCGCGGTGCGCCAGTCGCGTGCGCCGGCGCGGAAATCGGGGCGGCCATCGGCGAGGCCGGCACCCATGTCATGCACCAGCAGGTCGGTGTACGGATGGAACACCCGGCCGGCCAATGCGGGGAACGCGGCACTGGCCCCCGTCTTCATGTGCGGCAGGTGGCATTCTGCGCAGCGTGCCTGTTCGAACAGGATTTCACCACGACGGACATCGGCACGGTCGCGATCGCGCCGCGGCGGCGCATCGAGCGCCTGCACCCAGAAGGTCAGGTCATCGAATTCGTCGGCAAACAATTCGGCGGTGTCGCCGGGCGGCGCCTTCTTGCAGTAGGTCTGTACCGGCGGGCAGTTCTGTTTCGGGTACAGCGACGACGTGATGCCCATGTCGTTCAGCAAGGCCGCGGCGATTTGCTGGCGCACGCCGGGCTGGTTGGCTTTCCAGCCAAAGCGGCCGAGCGACATGCGCTGCTGCACATCGTCGCGCACGTAATTCGGCCGGCCGTTCAGCCCGACCGCCTTTTGCGCAGCGGCGATTTGCAGGATGTCGGCTTCGCTGACGGATTCCAGGTAGCCCAGGCCAAAGATCGATGGCGCATT
>CAYZXP010000140.1:0-8022 GCA_964482415.1 uncultured Bifidobacterium sp.
CGCTTCCAGAGCGCGATGTTCGACAAGGACAGCCTGATCATCACCTATGACAAGGACCGCGGCGAGCCGCGCGGCGCGCGCAGCAAGGCCGACGCCGACGCCGGCAAGAACCTCGGGGATTGCATCGACTGCTCGATGTGCGTGCAGGTCTGCCCGACCGGCATCGACATCCGCAACGGCCTGCAGTACGACTGCATCGGCTGCGCCGCCTGCGTCGATGCATGCAACAGCGTGATGGACAAGATCGGCGCGCCGCGCGGCCTGGTGCGTTACTGGACCGACCATGCGATGGCGAACCGCTGGGCCACGCCTGAAATCGTCCGTCATGCGTTCCGTCCGCGCGTGCTGATCTACAGCGCGGTGCTGCTGGTGATCGTTGGCGTGTTCTTCGGCACGCTGCTCACGCGCACGCCGGTCAAGATGGACGTGATCCGCGACCGCGGATCGATGGGGCGCGAGGTCGATGATGGCCAGATCGAAAACGTGTACCGGCTGCAGATCATGAACACTGACGAAGCGTCGCATCGTTTCCGCATCGGCGTCGAGGGCATCGCCAGCGTCCACCTGATGGGCGCCAGCGAAGTCGAACTGGGCGCCACGGAATCGCGTGCGGTACCGGTGTCGGTGCGCACTGACGCAGGCCAGGGCGAGAAAGGCTCGAACAAGATCTACTTCACGCTGACCGCGGTCGACAACCCGCAAGTGCAGGTGAAGGAAAAGGCCGTGTTCTTCGTGCCGCGCTGATGTCGGGAATCATTGAAAACATGCAGACCATGAACAACGACACCCAACCCTGGTACCGCCATCGCTGGCCCTGGCTGCTGATGGTCGGTCCGGCAGCCGTGCTGATTGCGGGATTCATCACCACCTGGATTTCTTTCGCCGGCGCCGATGCGCTGGTGGTCGATGATTACTACAAGAAGGGCAAGGCGATCAACCAGGACTTGCGCCGCGATCGCGCTGCAGCCACGATGCGCCTGAGTGCATCAATGCGTTATGATGCGGCTACCGACACCCTGAAGGGTCGGCTCGGAGGCATGAAGCCGGCGACCGCCGTCACCCTGCAGCTGATCCATCCGACGGTGCCGGCGAAAGATGTCAGGCGGACGTTCACGCCGGACGCATCGGGCGAGTTCAGCCTGCCGTTGCCCTTGCTCGATCGGGCGCGGTGGCAGGTGCAGCTCGAGGATGCGGGCGGCGAATGGCGACTGCATGGCGACTGGTCGTGGCCAGAACAGAAAAATCTAGACATCCAGCCCGCTGCCGAGACGGGCAAGGGTGCATGAACGTATCCGCGTCGGATCAAGCGCATTGATGATCCGGCCGGGTTGAATCGGAGGGGATCCATGCTCAGATTGGCGATGTCCGTACTTTGGCCTTCTTTTCTTTCGGCCATCATTGCGGAAGGTTTTTTCTTCTCCGTGTTTGATCCGGGCGACCTGATGCTGGTCGGGGGTCATATCGACGTCCAACCGATCGCTGCCTACACGATGGGATTCTTCTTCTTCTGGACTGTGTGCTCGATCGCCAGCATGATCAGCCTGTACCTGGTCCGCACCGAAGTGCCCGGGCACCCGCCGTTCTGATATCGCAAGCGACGGCGATCAGGCGGTCGCCGTCCCATGTGCAGGCAAACCAGGTGGGTCCGCTGGTCCGGGTGAACGGCCTCCGCCTGTGTGGCAGGCCGCCCGGGAATGCGTTTCAGTCAGTCATTGAATAGAGAATTCCGCCAGTCGGGACTGGCGTTGCGCCCGGCCGGGCAGGTCATGCGCCGGCTTCGACGCCCGCCGCAATGGCGCGCAGGCGCTCCGGGTCCAGCAACTCGATCTCGCGGTTCGCGACTCGCAGCAGGCCCTGCTTCTTCAGTCGCGACAACAAGCGGCTGATGCTCTCGATGGTCAGGCCGAGGTAGTTGCCGATCTCTTCGCGCGACATGCGCAGCTGGAAGGTGGTCGATGAGTAACCGCGCGCCGCATAGCGCGACGCGAGGTTGACGAGGAAGGCCGCAAAGCGCTGCTCCGCGCGCATATTCCCCAGCAACAGCATCACGTTCTGCTCGCGAGTGATCTCTCGGCTCATCATCCGGTGGAAATGATGCAGCAGCGTCGGGATCGTGCCGAACAGGTCTTCCAGCCGCGAGAACGGAATCTCGCAGACTTCGCTGTCCTCGAGCGCCATGGCGTCGCAATGGTGGCGGTCGGTGCTGATCGCATCCATGCCAAGCAGTTCGCCGGACATCTGGAAACCCGTGATCTGCTGCTCGCCGCCCGGACTGACCTGATAGGTCTTGAAATGACCGAGACGGATCGCGTACAGGTTGGTGAACGGGTCATCCATCCGGTAGAGCAGGGAATCCTTTGGCACCTTGCGGCGGCGGCCGATGATCTGGTCGAGTCGCTGCATATCCGATTCGCCCAGCCCCATCGGCAGGCACAGCTGGTGCATGCTGCAGGTGGAGCAGCTGTTGCGCAGCGTATGGATCGTAAGCGGCTGGCTCGCGGCTTGCGTGGCGGGCTGGGTCATGGCGTCTGTGCAGGTTGGGCGGGACGACTGTACCGCATCACGCGAACGGGCGCCAATTTGCAAGCCGAATCAGGATTATTCAACAGGCTCATAAGGGAGTCCGACATAGTTTTCTGCAATGTTCGTCAGGCCCGCTTCCGAGCCCGTGTAGTACGCCAGCTCGGCTTCCTGAATCCGCTGGCCGAAAGGATCCTCGCCGAACTTGTGCAGCATTGAAGTCATCCACCACGAGAAACGCTCGGCCTTCCAGATGCGACGCAGGCAGATCTCCGAGTACTTCGCCACCAGGTCGGTTCGACCTTCTTTATACCTGCGGCGAAGAACGTGATAAAGAGTATACACATCGCTGGCCGCCAGGTTGAGCCCTTTTGCGCCGGTCGGGGGCACGATGTGCGCGGCGTCGCCGACCAGGAACATCCTGCCGAACTGCATCGGCTCGGCGACAAAGCTGCGCAGCGGCGCAATGCTCTTCTCGATTGACGCGCCGGTGACCATGCGCCGGCCGATGTGTTCCGGCAGACGTGCATGCAGCTCTTCCCAGAAGCGGTCGTCGGACCAGTCCTCGACCTTGTCCGACAGGCTGCATTGCACGTAGTAGCGCGACAGCATGTCAGAGCGCATGCTGCACAGCGCAAACCCGCGTTCGTGGTTCGCGTAAATCAACTCATCCGATACCGGCGGCGTGCGCGACAGGATGCCAAGCCAGCCGAACGGATAAACCCGCTCGAACAGCTTGATCCGCTCCGTCGGCACCGACTTGCGCGACACGCCGTGAAAACCGTCGCAGCCGGCGATGTAGTCGCATTCGATGGTGTGGCGCTGCCCGTCCTTCGTGAAGGTGACGCTCGGATGCTCACCGTCGAAATCGTGCACTGCGACATCCGCAGCCTCGTAGAACACCGGCGCGCCGGACGCCGTGCGCGCGTCCATCAGGTCGCGCGTGACTTCGGTCTGGCCGTACACGATTACGGTCTTGCCGCCCGAGTATTTTTTCAGGTCGATGCGCTCCAGCCGGCCGCTGAACGACAGCGAAAAGCCTTCATGCACATGGCCTTCGCGGTCCATCCGATCGGCCACGCGCGCCTCGCGCAGCAGGTCGGCGGTACCCTGCTCGAGCACGCCGGCGCGGATGCGCGAAAGCACATACTCGGGCGATTTCGCCTCGATGATCACGTTGTCTATGCCCTGCAGTTCAAGCAGGCGTCCGAGCAGCAGGCCGGATGGTCCGGCGCCGATGATGGCAACTTGGGTCTTCACGCTCTTGTCTCCCGGTGCGGGTGTTGTCTCTCCGAAAGCGCGAGTGTCGGTGCTAACGCCTATGTTGGGAATGGACGATCAGGATGAATGCTTGTACATTTCGCGGATTATGATCCAACCCGCAAGATCCTGATGACAAGCACCCGGCGCACCGGCAAGCCCGTGCCGGTATTTGATCTTTATGGAGAGAAGGGGCAGCGTGCGGCGCTGGATCCGATCCATGTCGAATCGATTGCGGCGCGCAGCAGCTTGCACAATTGGGAGATCAGGCCGCATCGGCACCATGCGCTGTTCCAGCTGTTGTGGCTCGAACAGGGGGGGGGCGAGCTGATGCTGGACGAGCGGCCGGGGCGAATTTCCGCCGGTTCAGGCGTGCTGGTGCCGCAACATTGCGTACACGGGTTTCGCTTCGAGCCCGGCGCCGGCGGCCTGGTGCTGACGCTGGCCTACCCGATGCTGGCGGCCATGCCCGGCGCGCTGGGCCGGCACTTGCTGGCGATGACGACACCGGTGATCCGCCATCCGGCGCGCGACGGCGTCCGCGACGAGTTGCAAAGCCTGCTGCACCTGCTCGCGCACGAATACGGACGCCAACTGGCGTTTCGTTCGCCATTGCTCGAGTCACTGGCGATCGCCATCCTTGCGATGCTGCTCAGGCAGCCGCAAGCCGGCGGGGAGCCGGAGGGCAGGGGGGCCGTGCCCGCGCCGGCTTCGGCTCACCTGGCAGGATTCAGCGCCGAGATCGAGCGCAGTTTCAACAGCCACGCGCCGCTGGCGCATTATGCGTCGCGGCTGGGCCTGAGCGTTGCGCACCTGAATGCCTTGTGCCGGCAATATGCCGGCCGTTCGGCGCTTGGAATGATCCACGACCGCTTGCTGCTGGAGGCTCGCCGCAACCTCGTCTATACGGCCATGACGGTCAGGGAAGTGGCGGACTTGCTGGGGTTTTCGGATCCGGCGTATTTCACGCGGTTTTTCCGGCGGGCGACGGGCCTGTCGCCGACCGAGTTCAGGGAACGAGCCGCACGCCCGGAAAGCGCCGGCTGACGCGGACGGATCCGTGGCGCCGTTCCGCGCCGGACCCGCCCTCGGAGGTCAGGGCAGCAGTACCGACAGTTCGCTTGACGCGTTCAGCAGCGCCGGCAGGAAAGTCTGCTCCACCTGCGCGCGCGCGACGCGCGTTGCCTGTGCGCCGATGTTCAGCGCAGCCATGGTTGCACCGGAAGCGCCGCGCACCGGCACCGCAACCGAGCGCAGCCCGATTTCCAGTTCCTCTTCAACAACCGCATAGCCCTTCTGGCGCACGTCAGCGATGATCTCGCGCAGCCGTGCTTCCGAAGTTTCGGTGCGGTCGGTGAACGCGACCAGCTTCACCCGCGAGAAATAGGCATCCAGTTCGGCGTCCGGCAGGCCGGCCAGCAGCACCCGCCCGAGCGACGTGCAATACGCGGGCAGGCGGCTGCCGGCATTCAGCGCCACCGACAGCACGCGCGAGGTTTGCGAACGCGAGATGTACAGCACCTCGTCGTCTTCCAGCACCGCCAGCGAGCAGGACTCGTTCAGTGTGCGACTCAGCTGGTTCAGGCAGGGCTGCGCCGCGATGGTCAGCGGCGTCGATGACAGGTAGGAATAGCCGAGCGACAGGATCTTCGGCTTCAGGTAGAAGTTGTTCGCTTCCGAATCGGCATAGCCAAGCTGCTTCAGCGTGTACAGGCAGCGCCGCACCGCAGCGCGGGGGATGCCGGTCTTGTGACTGATCTGTGCAATCGTCATCGCCCGGCGCTGGTCGCTGAATGCCTTGACGACCGCAAGGCCGCGGGCCAGCGACGTCATGAAGCTGGGGTCAGTCAGCGCATCGATCTCTTCGGCGATCGTCAGGGGCCGTGCCGGAGGGGCCGGCGGTGCTGCAGGATCCTTGAGGACCGCGGATTCCTCGTTCTCCGGTGCAGTGGCGCGGTGGGTGTCAGTAGTGGCAGTGGAAAAATTCTGCATGGTCAGGTCGCTGTGAGAGGTGGCTAACTGGGAACTCGTGCCGCGAAGCCCGGGATGGGGCGGGGTCTTCGGATGCGGCTGGGCGTTACCGTAACGGAACTCGATATTTATTTGACAATCTTTGCTTCCGTCAGCGTGACCGGCATTTTTTAAACGCCTATTGAACGGCAATCGTTGTTTCTTGCTGACAGTTCACAGAAGTTCCCCTTAAAAACGCAGCATGTTCGAGAATCGCACGGAATTTGCGTGCGAGCCCTTGTCGTCGCTAATTGTCAGCGATAAACTGCGCCGCGCTGACAAAGTGTTCTATAAACAGCCAGTTGTTCGATAAACGAACGAATGGGCGAAGTATAGGCGGAGCGTGGCGCGCGTTCAACAGACCTCGTCTGTGCGTGTGTCGCGCTTGCGCTCGGCCGCCCCCGACTGGCATCACGTTCAACGGGAGGATTGCCTTGGTCAACAAGATCGTTCCGGATCTGGCACAGGCTGTCGCCGGCATCCATGACGGCGCGACGGTGATGATTGGCGGCTTCGGCAACGCCGGCATGCCCAGCGCCCTGATCGACGCCCTGATTGCGCAGGGCGCCGGCGGGCTCACCATCGTCAACAACAACGCCGGCAACGGCGACACCGGACTGGCCGCGCTGCTGGCCGCGGGCCGGGTGAAGAAAATCATCTGTTCATTTCCGCGCCAGGTCGACTCGCATGTGTTCGACCGGCTTTACCGTGCCGGCGAGATCGAACTCGAACTTACGCCGCAAGGCAATCTCGCCGAGCGCATCCGCGCGGCCGGCGCCGGCATCGGCGGCTTCTTCACGCCGACCGGCTACGGCACGCTGCTGGCCGAAGGCAAGGAAACGCGCGTCATCGACGGTCGCCACTATGTGTTCGAAACACCGATCCACGCCGACTTTGCGCTGATCAAGGCGCGTCGCGCGGACCGCTGGGGCAATCTTGTCTACCGCAAGGCCGCGCGCAACTTCGGCCCGATCATGGCGATGGCCGCGAAGTGCACCATCGTCCAGGTTGACGATGTCGTGCCGCTGGGAGAGCTTGATCCGGAAACGATCATCACCCCGGGGATTTTCGTGCAGCGCGTAGTGCAGGTCGGAGGTGTGCAATGAAGCGATTTACCCGTGATGAAATCGCGCGCCGCGTCGCGCAGGACATCCCCGAGGGCGCCTATGTGAACCTCGGCATCGGCCTGCCGACGATGGTCGCAAACCACCTCGATGCGTCGAAAGAAATTTTCCTCCACAGTGAAAACGGCATCCTCGGCATGGGCCCGGCGCCGGCGCCGGGCATGGAGGACGAAGACCTGATCAATGCAGGCAAGCAGCCGGTGACGCTGCTGACCGGCGGCGCCTATTTCCATCACGCGGACTCGTTCGCGATGATGCGCGGCGGCCATCTCGACATTTGCGTGCTCGGCGCATTCCAGGTGTCGGCCACCGGCGACCTCGCCAACTGGCACACCGGCGCGCCTGACGCCATTCCCGCCGTCGGCGGCGCGATGGATCTCGCGATCGGCGCCAAGCGCGTGTTCGTGATGATGGAGCATCAGACCAAAACAGGCGAAAGCAAGATCGTCGAGCGCTGCGGCTACCCGCTGACCGGCGTCGGCTGCGTGTCGCGCATCTATACCGACCTAGCCACCATCGATGTCACGCCGCACGGACTGCGCGTGCTCGACATGGCCGAAGGCCTCACGCTGGACCAGTTGCAGGCGCTGACCGGCGTGCCGCTGGCCCTCGCGTAAGCGGCCCGGACCAACCCCACTTTCCATCCAAGGACGACGAATGAAACAGGCATTCATCTGTGACGCAATCCGCTCCCCGATCGGCCGCTTTGGCGGCGCCCTGAAGGACGTGCGCGCCGACGATCTCGGCGCGGTGCCGCTGCGCGCGCTGCAGGAGCGCAATCCGACGGTCGACTGGGCCGCCATCGACGAGGTGATCTACGGCTGCGCGAACCAGGCCGGCGAAGACAACCGCAACGTGGCGCGCATGTCCTTGCTGCTGGCCGGCCTGCCGATCGAGGTGCCGGGCTCCACCATCAACCGCCTGTGCGGCTCGGGCATGGATGCGCTCGGTACCGCCGCCCGCGCGATCAAGTCGGGCGAAGCGTCGCTGGTGATCGCCGGCGGCGTCGAATCGATGACGCGCGCACCCTTCGTGATGGGCAAGGCCGATAGTGCCTTCTCGCGCAATGCGCAGATCTTCGATACCACCATCGGCTGGCGCTTCGTCA
>CAYZXP010000141.1:0-7731 GCA_964482415.1 uncultured Bifidobacterium sp.
CGCCAGTTGGTCTGCTCGAGCAGCTGCTGCAGCGCCTGCGTGACGATCGGGCCGCGCCAGACCATCGGCTGGTCCGGATCGATCATGAAGCCGATCGACGCAACCTGCACGCCGTAGTTCTCCAGCGGCTCCATGGTCTTGCCGTCAAGACTTTCCGGCTTGCCGGACACGCCCATCATCATCGGCTGCGACGGGCCGTAGATGTCGGCGTCCAGCAGGCCGACCTTCGCCCCCTCGGCCGCCAGCGCCAGCGCGAGGTTGGCCGCGGTGGTCGACTTGCCGACGCCGCCCTTGCCGCTGGCCACGGCGATGATGTTGCGCACGTTGGTCATCAGCTTCACGCCGCGCTGTACCGCGTGGGCGACGATCTTCGAGCTGATGTTGACGCTGACGTTCGACACGCCCGGCAGGCCGCGCACCGCCTCGATGACCAGCTGCCGGATCAGGCTGAACTGGCTGTTGGCCGGATAGCCGAGCTCGACGTCGAGCGACACGTTGCCGCTGTCGACCTGGATATTCTTGACGGCCCGGCCGGCGACCAGGTCCTTGCCGGTGTTGGGATCGATAATGCGCGACAACGCGTCGCGCACGGAATCTACGGTGGTGCTCATTGCCTCTCCTATGGGAAGCCGCAAGTCTAAACGAAAGCGGCCGCACCCGTGGGTGCGGCCGCCGGACCGGACGCGGCGATGCTTAGCGGAACATCGCGGCGGACTTCTGCAGCGTCACCGAGATGCCGTAGACCAGCGGGATGCCAACCGCCAGCCACGCGAACCAGGCCAGTGCCGGGCTGTGGCGGTCATCATGGCCATCACCCTTCTCGTCGACCTTCAGCGAGCGTTCGTGCGCAAGCTTTTTCTCATGCGCGAGCTCTTCGGCCGACATGAAATGCCGGTCCGCCACCGGGCGGACCATCAGGTTGGCCAGCAGCCCGACCACCAGCATCGCGGCCAGCACGTAGAAGATCGGGCCGTAGATCTGGTCGAACGGCACCTTCTGCTCAAGGCGGATGTCGTGCATGTAATTGACCACGACCGGGCCGAGGATGCCGGCAGTCGACCAGGCCGTCAGCAGGCGGCCGTGGATGGCGCCGACGAACTGCGTGCCGAACATGTCCGCCAGGTACGCCGGAATGGTCGAGAAGCCACCGCCGTACATCGACGCGATCACGCAGAAGCAGGCCACGAAAATCGGCATCGACTTCCATCCGGCGGCCATCGCCGCCAGCACATACAGCGCAATGCCGAGCACGAAGAAAATCACATAGGTGTTCTTGCGCCCAAGGTGGTCGGACGACGACGCCCAGAAGAAACGGCCACCGATGTTGAACAGCGAGATCAGGCCGACGAAACCGGCGCCGACCGCGACTGCGGCAGCCAGCAGTTCCTTGTTGGCCTTCAGGTCCGCGAAGCCGAGGTCGGACACGCCCACCAGCGCGCCGGCGAAGGTTTCCTGCAGCATCGGCGACGCCGCGCCGATGATGCCGATGCCCGCGGACACGTTCATGCACAGCACGATCCACAGCAGCCAGAATTGCGGCGTGCGGTGCGCATTGCGCAGGTGGACATGATTCGCGGCGATCATCGCCTTCGACGACGGCGGCGGCGGCTCCCAGCCTGCCGGCTTCCAGCCGGTCGGCGGCACCCGGTAGCCGAAGGCGCCGGCGAACATGAACATTGCATAGACTGCCGCCAGCGTGATGAAGGTCTGCCAGACGCCCGGATCGCCCGGCGTCGCAAATTTCGCCATCAACAGCGTGGCCAGCGGCGAACCGATCATTGCACCGCCGCCGAAGCCCATGATGGCCATGCCGGTCGCCATGCCGCGACGGTCGGGAAACCACTTGATCAGCGTCGATACCGGCGAGATGTACCCCAGTCCGAGGCCGATGCCGCCGACCACGCCTGAGCCCAGCCACATCATCCACAGCTGGTGCTGGTGAACGCCGAGCGCAGAGAACAGCAGGCCGCCGCACCAGCACAGCGCCGACACGAAACCCGCCTTGCGCGGGCCGGCGCGTTCAAGCCAGCCGCCCCAAATCGCGGCGGCGCAGCCGAGCACGACGAAAAACAGCGTGTACATCCAGCCGAGGTCGAACTGGGTCCAGTTGCAGTCGGTCGCGAACAATGCGCGGCCGGTGCCGGCCAGCTTGTCGGCAAAGGTGGTCGCGCCGGCCGCGCAGGACGGCAGCGGCGTGCCATCGGGGCCAAGCAGCGCATTGCCCAGCGGCTTCCAGAAAACCGAAAAGCCATAGGCCATGCCAATGCAGAGGTGGATTGCAAGCGCTGCCGGCGGAACCAGCCAGCGATTGAAGCCTTCTCCGGCGATGGTGTGCTCTTTGTCCAGCAGGCCTGCTAATGCCATATCCCCCTCCAGATCGGCCGCGGACAGGCGCGGCCTCGTTTATTGGTATGCATTTCCGGACGACGCGCAAAGCGTCGCCAAGATTACACCCGGCATTCTACGTTGCAATATGCTACTGTAGACATAATGTTCAAAGTTCGGATCAATCCTCATTGGGAAATCAGCCGCGGCGACGGCCAGCCTCTGGATACGTCGGTACTATTGTCGTTGCTGCGCGCGATCGATGACACCGGCTCGATCGCTCGCGCGGCGCAGCAGGTCGGGCTGTCCTATCGGTACGCATGGGGCTTGCTGCGCGAGTCCGAAGAGACTTTCGGCTGCAGCCTGATGCAGACGGGCCGCGGGCGCGGCACGCGCCTGTCGCCGCTGGCCGAAAAGCTGATCTGGGCCGACCGGCGCGTTGCGGCACGGCTGTCGCCGACGCTGGACAGCCTGGCATCCGAACTCGAAACCGAGCTCGGCAAGACGCTCGGCGCCAATCCCGCGAAGATCCGTCTTGACGCCAGCCACGGCTTTGCGGTCGCAGCCTTCCTGAAACAGGCGGAAGACGCCGGCCTCGCCATCGACCTGCGCTACCGTAACAGCACCGATGCGGTGGCCGCGCTGTCGCGCGGCGAATCCGACCTGGCCGGCTTCCATGTGCCGATCGGCGAATTCGAGACGCCGTCGGTCGAACGCTACGGCAAATGGCTGGCCCCGAAAGACTACCGGCTGATCCATCTCGCGGAACGCACGCAGGGCCTGTTCGTCAATCCCGGCAACCCTTTCGGCATCCGCGGGCTCGACGACCTGCGCCGGCATGAAGTGCGCTTCGTCAACCGGCAGGCAGGCTCCGGCACGCGCATGCTGCTCGAATTGATGCTGGCCAAGCACGGCATCGCGCCGTCGATGGTGAACGGCTACGAGAACACCGAATTCACGCACTCGGCGGTGGCGGCATTCATCGCCAGCGGCATGGCCGACGTCGGCTTCGGCGTGCAGACCGCGGCCGAGCGCTTCAAGCTTGATTTCATCCCGCTGCTGCGCGAACGCTATTTCTTTGCAGTCGGCGCCGACGCGGTCGAACAACCGAAAATGCGCAAGGTGATCGACGTGGTGCGCTCTGCCTTCTTCCGCGAATCGGTGCAGCAGCTGGCCGGTTACGACGCCACCGACACCGGCGAGATACTGACGCTGCAGCAGGCGTTCCACTCCGCGCCGCGCCGTCAGACCGCCTGAAGCGCGCCGATGGAGATCCGCAGGGAACAGATCACCGGCCTGGTACTGGCCGGCGGGCGCGGCACCCGCATGGGCGGCGTTGACAAGGGGCTGCAGAAATTCCGCGGTGAGCCAATGGCGCTGCTGGCAGCGCGCCGGCTGCAGCCGCAGGTTGGCGCGCTGCTGATCAACGCCAACCGCCACGCGGACGAGTACGCGAAACTCGGCGCGCCCGTCTGCGTCGACGCTATCGAAGGCTATGCCGGGCCGCTGGCCGGCATGCATGCGGGACTCGCTGCCTGCGGCACCGACTATCTGGCGACGGTGCCCTGCGATTCGCCGCTGCTGCCGGCGGACCTCGTGAACCGGCTCGCCGGCGCGCTTGCGCAGCAAGGCGCCGATGCGGCCGTCGCGCTGGCCGGCCCCGCCGGGCAAGCGCACCGGCATCCGGTGTTCCTGCTGCTGAAACGAAGCCTGCTGCCGCAGCTGACGGCCTACCTCGAAGGCGGCGGACGCAAGGTCGGCGAATGGCTGGCGTCGCTGGCCTGTGCCGAAGCACGGTTTGACGACGAACAGGCGTTCGCGAACGTCAATACGCTGGCCGAGCTTGACGCACTGGCGGCCGCGGCTCCCCGGCAGCGCGAAGGCCAGCCGCCGGACGAGGCACGCTGAGCCCGCCGGACCGTCATTTCTGGCCGCCGTCCCTTGGCTTGAAGTGTTTGTCGCTGATGCGGAATTTCCCGCGCCGGTCGCCCATCAGCTGGCGCAGCTCCGAGATCGACAGCGCACTTACCTCATGCATGCGGATCAGCAGCGATGCGGTGACGGGCAGGCGACGATGGCGGATTTTGCTGATCACCGGCGGCGACACCTCAAGCGCGCGCGACAAAGCCGCGTCGTTCTTCAGGTTCAGCCTGCCGATCAGCGAAGCCAGCAACTGGTCGGGATCGTAGCGCTGCATCGACTGCATCTTCACTTGTTCCATGGCGTCCTCATGCGAGTGATAAAAATCCACTCGCATTCTGACGACATGCATTTCCGGTCTCTTGAGGCGACACAACGCCCTGCCGGCCGCGATGCACGCCGACACGCTTCGCTGCGTCAGCGCAAATTGCCGGCGATAGGCAGCGCCGTCTTGTACTTCACCTGCTTCAAAGCGAAGCTGGACTTGATGTTCTTGATGCCGGGGATGCGGGTCAGGTTCTCGAGGATGAAGCGCTCCAGCGCCTGGATGTCGGGCACGACGATGCGCAGCAGGTAGTCCTCGTCACCGGTCATCAGGTAAACCTCCATCACCTCGTCGAAGTGGCTCACTGCCTTCTCGAAACGCTCAAGCGCGCCGGCCTCCTGCTTTTCCAGCGAGACGCGCACGAACACGTTCACCTTCAGCCCGAGCGCATGCGGGTCGACCAGCGCAACATAGCGCGAGATCACCCCGTCGCTTTCCAGCCGCTTCACCCGCGACAGCGTCGGCGACGGCGACAGGCTGACCCTTGCCGCCAGCTCGACGTTCGTCAGGCTGGCGTCCTGCTGCAACTGCTTGAGGATGCGGAGATCCGTCGAATCGAGGTTTTCCATGGCAGGATTTCACCGAAGTTGAGATGCGCGATATTTTATGCCGTTCGGCATCAGGAAACTAGATTTTTCGGCAGCACCTGCGGGCGGGCTTCGGTTACCTTTACGCCATCAGCAATAGAAGCCCGACAGGCCTGTTCCGCAATGAGGCGGCAGGATCCGCAAAGGGCCGAGAAGACCGGAGCCACGCATGGACATGATTACCCCTGAACACCTGATTCGCCAGCTCGACATCGACGAGATGGAGACGGCCGAATGGATCGACGCGCTGAAATCGGTGCTCGCCACTTCGGGCCCGGAGCGTGCGCGCTTCCTGCTGTCGCAGCTGGCGGCGACCGCCCGCGACGCCGGCCTGAACTGGCGCGACGCGCGCATCACGCCTTACGTCAACACCATCCGCCCGCAGGACGAACCGGCCTATCCGGGCGGCTCGGATGCCGTCGCGATTGAAGAGCGCCTGGCCGGCATCATGCGCTGGAACGCGCTGGCGATGGTGGTGCGCGCGAACCGCGCGTACGGCGAGCTCGGCGGCCATATTGCCAGCTATGCGTCGGCGGCCGATCTGTTCGAAGTCGGCTTCAACCATTTCTTCCGCGCACGCAGCGGCGATTTCGGCGGCGACCTGGTGTACTTCCAGCCGCACTCAGCGCCGGGCATCTATGCACGCGCCTTCCTCGAAGGCCGCCTGAGCGAAGACAACCTCGCACACTACCGGCAGGAGATCAGCGCGCGCAGCGCCGGCATCCAGGGCCTGTCGTCCTACCCTCACCCGTGGCTGATGCCGGATTTCTGGCAATTCCCGACCGGCTCAATGGGCATCGGCCCGATCAGCGCCGTGTACCAGGCGCGCTTCATGCGCTACCTCGAGCATCGCGGCATGCTGGAAGCGCAGCCGCGCAAGGTGTGGGGCGTGTTCGGCGACGGCGAGATGGACGAGCCGGAATCGCTGGCAGCGCTGTCGCTGGCCTCGCGCGAAAAGCTCGACAACCTCGTGTTCGTCATCAACTGCAACCTGCAGCGTCTTGACGGCCCGGTGCGCGGCAACGGCCACATTGTCGACGAACTCGAGACCCTGTTCGGCGGCGCCGGCTGGAACGTGATCAAGCTGCTGTGGGGCTCGGACTGGGACCCGCTGTTTGCGCGCGATGCCAACGGCGAACTGGTCGATGCGCTGAACCGCACCGTCGATGGCCAGCTGCAGACCTTCGCCGCCAATGATGGCCCGTTCAACCGCGAACACTTCTTCGGCCAGTCGCCGGGGCTGGCCGAGATCGGCGCCATGCTGACCGACGAAGAGATCGACCGCCTCAAGCGCGGCGGCCACGACCTGCGCAAGATCTTCGCCGCCTACCATGCAGCGACCAACCATCGCGGCCAGCCGACCGTGATCCTCGCGCAGACCAAGAAGGGCTTCGGCATGGGCACCGCCGGCCAGGGCAAGATGACCACGCACCAGCAGAAGAAGCTGGAGCAGTCGGACCTGATCGAATTCCGCGACCGCTTCAAGCTGCCGCTGACGGATGCGCAGGTCGAGAACCTGGAGTTCTTCAAGCCGGCTGACGACAGCGAAGAGATGAAGCACCTGCAGGCGCGCCGCTCGGCGCTCGGCGGCCACATGCCGCAGCGCGCGCATGACGGCGCGACGCTGCCGGTGCCGGCACTCGAGTCCTACGCCACCTTCGCGCTGGACGCCGGCATGAAGGAAATGTCGACCACGATGGCGCTGGTGCGCATGATGGGCTCGCTGCTGAAGGACGCCGGCCTCGGCAAGCACGTGGTGCCGATCGTCGCTGACGAAGCGCGCACCTTCGGCATGGCCAACCTGTTCCGTCAGGTGGGCATCTATTCGGCACAGGGCCAGCTGTACCAGCCGGAAGACATCGGCTCGATCCTGTACTACCGCGAAGCGAAGGACGGCCAGATCCTCGAGGAAGGCATCACCGAGGCCGGCGCGATCTCGTCGTGGACCGCAGCCGCCACCAGCTACTCGGTGCACGGCCTGCCGATGCTGCCCTTCTACATCTACTACTCGATGTTCGGGTTCCAGCGTATCGGCGACCTGATCTGGGCGGCGGCGGACCAGCGTTCGCGCGGCTTCCTGATCGGCGCGACCTCGGGCCGCACGACGCTCGGCGGCGAAGGCCTGCAGCACCAGGACGGCACCAGCCACCTGGTATCGGCGACGATCCCGAATTGCAAGTCCTACGACCCCGCCTATGCGTATGAGCTCGCGGTGATCGTCGACGACGGCATGCAGCGCATGCTGCAGCAGAACGAGGACGTGTTCTATTACGTCACCGTCACCAACGAGAACGAAGCGCAGCCGAGCATGCCGGCCGGTGCGCGCGACGGCATCCTGCGCGGCATGCATTGCGTGCAGCCGCGTGAAGGTGCGGACATTCGCCTGCTCGGCGCCGGCCCGCTGCTGAAAGAAGCGATGGCTGCGGCCAGCCTGCTCGAGACCAGCTTCGGCGTGAAGGCCGAGGTCTGGAGCGTGACCAGCTTCTCCGAGCTGGCGCGTGACGGCATGGCCAGCGAGCGCGCGCAGCGCCTGCAGCAGGAACACGCCCAGCCGTGGATCACGGAAAAGCTGCA
>CAYZXP010000142.1:0-7623 GCA_964482415.1 uncultured Bifidobacterium sp.
GCCGACCGCAAGTCCGAGATCTTCGACGAGGACATCATGGCGCTGGTGTCGGACGAGCAGAGCGCGCACGAGCAGGATTACTTCAACTTCGTGTCGCTGTCGCAAAGCTCCGAAACCGGCGAAAAGCCGCGTGCACGCGTGACCTTCTCGGCTGCCGGCAATGAAGTGACCTGCGAAGGCGAGGGCAACGGCCCGGTCGATGCGATCGTCAACGCGATCGAGTCGCATACGCAGAGCGGCTCCGAGCTGCTGCTGTTCTCGGTGAATGCGATCACCACCGGCACGCAGTCGCAGGGCGAGGTGACGATGCGCCTGTCGAAGAATGGCCGCATCGTGAACGGCGTCGGCGCCGATCTCGACATCGTGGTCGCGTCGGCGAAGGCCTATCTGTCGGCGCTGAACAAGCTGCAGTCGAAGAACGAGAAGCTCAATCCGCAGCTCTGATGCGGGGCAGCGCGCATGCGCGCTGAACCCCCGCTTCATCCTGTGCCGAGCGTCCTGGCTTGCAAGCCGGGGCGTGGGGCGGATGCCTCGCGATAGCGTCATCCCGGCGAAGGCCGGGATCCGGCGTCTTTCAGTACAAAGGCCGTGCAGCGAGCACGGCCTTTGTCTTTTGCGGGCAGGCTTACTGGATCGTCAGCTGCCGGCTCTGCGACGCCTGCTTCTTCGGCAGCGTCAGCGTGAGAACGCCGTGCTCGAGTTTGGCGACCGCCTGGCCGTCATCGACTTCGTGCGGCAGTTCGAAGCTGCGCGCATATTTGCGCACCACGCGCTCCGCATGCATGACGGTCTCGCCTTCCTTGCGCTCGGTCTCGCGACGCACTTCCGCTTCGATCGTCACGCGCTGGCCATCGACGCTGACCTTCACGTCGTTCTTCGTCACGCCCGGCAGGTCGGCCTCGACCTGATAGCCGCCTTCGGCCTCGATGACGTCGATGCGCGGGCTGAATGCGCCGCTGTCGCGCGCCGCGTCGGCGGCGGGCGTCATCAGCTCATCGAGCATCGTCTCGACCAGGTTGCCGAACAGGGTGGGGCGCAGCGGATAGCCGTTGCGGTGGCGCAGGATCATGTTCATCGTTTCCTCCGGTTGAATTCGTTAGGGGCGACGCTGCCCCGACGAACCGAACATAGGGCGTCTGCCGGACATTTCAAGAGGGGCCGGGAGATGGTCGGAAGTTTCAATAATTGAAACTTCCGGCGTGGCGCGCCGGGAAGGCGAGGTTAAATTGCGGTTTGTGGCGCGGGCTGCAATTCGGCTATAATGCCGCCTTGGTCAGAAATGGCCAAATGTTCAACGTTGTCACGGCAGCAGGGGTACAGACTCCGGTCGCCGCATGTGAAAGGTAAAGAATCATGGCAGTTACGAAAGAAAGCAAAGCAGCGGTCATCGCTGCAAACGCCCGCGGTCAAAACGACACCGGCTCTCCTGAAGTCCAGGTCGCCCTGCTGACCGCACGCATCAACGAACTCAATGGCCACTTCAAGGCCCACGCAAAGGATCATCACTCCCGTCGTGGCCTGATCATGATGGTCAACCGTCGCAAGAGCCTGCTGGCTTACCTGAAGCGCAAGGATGTCGACCGTTATCGCGCCCTGATCGAGAAGCTGGGTCTGCGCAAGTAATTTTTTGCTGCGCAAACTTCCGGAAATGCCTGTATCAGCTTGCTGATGCGGGCATTTCTCGTTTTTGAAGCAGCTCGATTTGTTTTGAGTATCGTTGTAAGGCGGCACAGATGTGCCGCCAGTGGTGAGGTGAACGACAGCGCCTGAAACTCTGTCGGCAAAATCAGAAAGGATTGTTCCAATGTTCAACAAAGTCACGAAGACCTTCCAGTACGGCCAGCACACGGTCACGCTGGAAACCGGCGAGATCGCTCGTCAGGCCTCCGGCGCCGTGATGGTCTCGGTGGATGACACCGTGATCCTCGCGACTGTCGTCGCAAGGAAGGAAGCGAAGCCGGGTCAGGATTTCTTCCCGCTCACCGTTGACTACGTCGAGAAAACTTATGCCGCCGGCCGTATCCCCGGCGGTTTCTTCAAGCGTGAAGGCCGTCCGTCCGAGAAAGAGACGCTGACCTCGCGCCTGATCGATCGCCCGATCCGTCCGCTGTTCCCGGAAGGCTACCTGAACGAAGTGCAGGTCATCATCCACGTGCTGTCGGTGAACCCGGAAGTCGATCCGGACATCCCGTCGATGATCGGTGCATCGGCTGCGCTGTGCGTCGCCGGCATCCCGTTCAACGGCCCGATCGGCGCTGCGCGCGTCGGTTACATCGACGGCCAGTACGTGCTGAACCCGACCGTCTCGCAGATGGGGCAGTCGCAGATGGATCTCGTCGTCGCCGGTACCGAAGCGGCCGTGCTGATGGTCGAATCCGAAGCCCGCGAACTGCCGGAAGACGTCATGCTGGGCGCAGTCGTGTTCGGCCACACCCAGATGAAGGCCGTCATCGATGCGATCCATGAACTCGTGCGTGACGGCGGCAAGCCGGAAGTCGAGTGGACCGCACCGGCAAAGAACGATGCGCTGATCGCTCGCGTCACTGAGTTGGCCGAAGCCAAGCTGCGCGAAGCGTTCGCGACCAAGGAAAAGCAGGCGCGTACCGACAAGCTGCGCACCATCCACGCAGAAGTGTCGGCCAAGCTGGCTGAAGAGGCGGCGGCAGCCGGCGCCGGCGCGCCGGACTCGGCCGAAATCGGCGACATCATGTTCGGCCTCGAATCGAAGATCGTGCGTTCGCAGATCCTCGACGGCGAGCCGCGCATCGACGGCCGCGACACCCGCACCGTGCGCCCGATCACGATCCGCACCAGCGTGCTGCCGCGTACCCATGGCTCGGCGCTGTTCACCCGCGGCGAGACGCAGGCCCTGGTGGTCGCGACCCTCGGCACCGCGCGTGACGAGCAGAAAATCGATGCGCTGACCGGTGAGTACAGCGATCGCTTCATGCTTCACTACAACATGCCTCCGTTCGCCACCGGCGAGACCGGCCGCGTCGGTTCGCCGAAGCGCCGCGAGATCGGCCATGGTCGTCTGGCCAAGCGCGCGCTGATCGCTGCGCTGCCGGCCGCCGACGAGTTCAGCTATTCGCTGCGCCTGGTGTCCGAGATCACCGAATCGAACGGTTCGTCGTCGATGGCTTCGGTGTGCGGCGGCAGCCTCGCGCTGATGGACGCTGGCGTGCCGATGAAGGCGCACGTCGCCGGCATCGCGATGGGCCTGATCAAGGAAGGCAACAAGTTCGCCGTGCTGTCCGATATCCTCGGTGATGAAGATCACCTGGGTGACATGGACTTCAAGGTGGCTGGCACTGCCGCTGGCATCACCGCGCTGCAGATGGACATCAAGATCCAGGGCATCACCAAGGAAATCATGCAGGTCGCACTCGCGCAGGCGAAGGAAGGCCGTCATCACATCCTCGGCAAGATGCAGGAATCGATGCCGACCGGCCGCACCGAGCTGTCGAACTTTGCGCCGCGCCTGATCACCATCCGCATCAACCCGGAAAAGATCCGTGACGTGATCGGCAAGGGCGGCGCCGTGATCCGCGCGCTGACCGAAGAGACCGGCACGCAGATCGACATCACCGACGAAGGCATCGTGACCATCGCATCGGTCGACGCCGCCGCCGGCCAGGAAGCCAAGCGCCGCATCGAAGAGCTGACGGCGTCGGTCGAAGTGGGCAAGGTCTACGAAGGCACGGTGCTCAAGCTGCTGGACTTCGGCGCGATCGTTCAGGTCATGCCGGGCAAGGACGGCCTGCTGCACATCAGCCAGATCGCCAACGAGCGTGTCAACGCCGTGGCTGACTACCTGAAGGAAGGCCAGCAAGTGCGCGTGAAGGTCCTCGAGACCGACGATCGCGGCCGCCTGAAGCTGTCGATGAAGGCTGCAGCAGCGGAAGAAGCCGGCGAAGCTGCGCAGCAGTAAGCCGGGGCGTGATGTAGTCTGTCACCGAAAGGCCGCCCGATCACGGGCGGCCTTTTTCATTTTTCAGTACCGAACGAGAACAGAACAACAAGGAGACCATCTTGCGCGCAATTGAAATCGTCCAGCCCGGCGGCCCGGAAGTCCTGCAACCCTGCGAGCGGCCGATGCCGGTCTTGAAGGCCGGTGAAGTCCTGATCCGCGTGCTGGCGGCCGGCGTGAACCGTCCGGATGTGCTGCAGCGTACCGGCAACTATCCGGTGCCGCCCGGCGCGTCCGATATTCCCGGGCTCGAAGTGGCTGGCGAGATCGTCGACGGTGACCTGGCCGGCAGCGGCTTTGCGAAAGGTGACCTGGTGTGTGCGCTGGTGCAGGGCGGCGGCTATGCGGAATATTGCGCCGCGCCTGCGGCGCAATGCCTGCCGGTGCCGAAAGGCTGGACGCCGCTGGAAGCTGCGTCGCTGCCCGAAACCTTCTTCACCGTTTACAGCAACCTGTTCGAGCGCGCAAAGCTGGCCGACGGCGAGACGCTGCTGGTGCAGGGCGGCAGCTCCGGCATTGGCGTGACCGCGATCCAGATGGCGACGGCGCTCGGCCATCGGGTGTTCGCGACCGCCGGTACCGACGACAAGTGCCGCGCCTGCGAAGGCCTTGGCGCGGAGCGCGGCATCAACTACCGCAGTGAAGACTTCGTCGAGGTGGTCAAGTCGCTGACCGGCGGCAAGGGTGCGAATGTGGTCCTCGACATGGTCGCGGGTTCGTATGTGAACCGCGAGATCCAGTGCCTCGCCGATGACGGGCGGCTTGTCATCATTGCGCTGCTCGGCGGTGCCAAGGGCGAAGTGAACTTCGGCGAGATCATGCGCCGTCGCCTGACCGTCACCGGCTCGACGCTGCGTCCGCGTCCGGTCGCGTTCAAGCAGGACATCGCCAACAAGCTGCGCGCGCGCATCTGGCCTCTGCTGGAATCGCGCCGCATTCGCCCGGTGATCCACAGCGTGTTCACGCTGGACAAGGCAGCCGACGCCCATGCGCTGATGGAGACCAGCACGCATGTCGGCAAGATCATGCTCGAGGTCGCCTGATTGGCTGTACGGCGCGCCGGTTTGACCCGCTTTCTTGCCACAGGCTAAAATCACGGGTTTTGTGAACGAGTGTACCCATGCGCACCCCACTGATCGCTGGCAACTGGAAAATGAACGGCAGCCTGGCTTCGAATGCCGCGCTGCTGGACGGCGTTCGTGCCGGTGCTGCCGGCCTGAAGGCCGAGCTGGCGGTCTGCGTGCCCGCGCCTTACCTGGCGCAGGTGCAATCCGCGCTGGCAGGCTCGGGCGTGAACTGGGGCGCGCAGGACCTGTCGGTGCATGACAGCGGTGCGTATACCGGCGAAGTGTCGGCCGCGATGCTCGGCGACTTCGCTTGCCGCTATGTGATCGTCGGCCATTCCGAGCGTCGCAGCTATCATGGCGAGACCGACGAACTGGTCGCGCAGAAGGCGGTGCGCGCGCTGTCGGCGGGCCTCGTTCCGATCGTTTGCGTCGGTGAAACGCTGGCCGAGCGCGAGCAGGGCGCGACCGATGCGGTGGTGATTCGCCAGCTCAAGCCGGTGCTGGAAGCCGTCGGCGCCGATCTTGCAAAGATCGTCGTAGCCTACGAACCGGTGTGGGCGATCGGCACCGGCAAGACCGCGACGCCGGACATGGCGCAGCAAGTGCATGAACTGATTCGGGCAACGCTTGCCCAAGCCGATGCGGCAGCGGCCGCAACGGTACGCATCCTGTACGGCGGCAGCATGAAGCCGGACAATGCCGGCGAACTGCTGGCCAAGCCGGACATCGACGGCGGCCTGATCGGCGGCGCGTCGCTGAAGGCAATGGATTTTCTCGCGATCGCCAAAGCGGCCTGATCGCAAACAACGGCAACATCAACACTGGAAACGCATTCAATGAATTCTCTGTTCGCTATCGTCATCGTGATCCAGGTGGTCACTGCGCTGATCATCATCGGCCTCGTGCTGCTCCAGCACGGCAAGGGCGCTGACATGGGCGCAGCCTTTGGTTCCGGCGCATCCGGCAGCCTGTTCGGCGCCACCGGCTCGGCCAATTTCCTGTCCCGCTCGACCGGCATCGCGGCCGGCGTGTTCTTCGTCGCCACGCTGGCACTGAGCTTCATCGGCAGTCGTCCGCATGCCGGCGGCGCCGGCGTGATGGATCAGGCGCCCGCGTCGATACCGGCACCGGCCAAGTCTGACGCTGCTCCGGCGGCTGCTCCTGCACAGGCACCGGCAAAAGCTGCGGGTCAGGCGGCTGATATTCCGAAATAATGAAAAAAAATGATGCGCTCACGGCAAGAGTGCATTGAAGGCAAGACGCAAAGCAGGTTAAAATAGCGTGCTTCAGCCGACGTGGTGAAATTGGTAGACACGCTATCTTGAGGGGGTAGTGGCGCAAGCTGTGCGAGTTCGAGTCTCGCCGTCGGCACCAGTTAAAAAGCAGTCAGCCGCTCATTCAGAGGGCTGCTGCGGGCAGTAAAAAACAAGCAGTAAAAACAGTACGAAGAACTTGTCTGAAACCCTCGGGAATAGCGACGAAGGTGTTTCTTGTTGGTATCATTCCCGCACCGCGAAATCGATCGCAGGTTTCCGGTCAAGTTCTAGGCAGGCCGGCTCGGGGGTGCCCTGTGTCGGCCTTTTGACAAAAGGGCAGAAGTTGTCCTTTTGGTACCAGTCCGATCTGCCGGTATCAGGCGCGGGCGTTTTGTACTGAGATCATCGTGGACCTCCAAAACTACCTTCCGGTCCTGCTGTTCATCGGCGTAGGTATCGGTGTTGGTGTCGCGCCCCAGGTTCTGGGTCGTCTTCTTGCTCCGCATCGGCCGGACGCAGAAAAAACTTCCGCTTACGAGTGTGGCTTCGAGGCTTTCGAAGACGCCCGCATGAAATTCGACGTGCGGTACTACCTCGTCGCCATTCTCTTCATTCTTTTCGATCTCGAAGTCGCCTTCCTCGTGCCGTGGGCCGTGTCGATGTCCGACGTCGGCCTGCTGGGCTTCTGGGCGATGATGATCTTCCTCGGCGTGCTCGTCGTCGGACTGATCTTCGAGTGGAAAAAAGGCGCTCTGGACTGGGAATAATCGATGGCAATCGAAGGCATCCTGAACGAAGGCTTCGTCACGACGACAGCCGACAAGCTGATCAACTGGACGCGCACCGGCTCGATGTGGCCGATGACCTTCGGCCTCGCCTGCTGCGCGGTCGAGATGATGCACGCCGGCGCGTCGCGCTATGACCTGGACCGTTTCGGCGTCGTGTTCCGCCCGTCGCCGCGCCAGTCCGACGTGATGATCGTCGCCGGCACGCTGTGCAACAAGATGGCGCCGGCGCTGCGCAAGGTGTACGACCAGATGGCCGAGCCGCGCTGGGTGATCTCGATGGGTTCCTGCGCGAACGGCGGCGGCTATTACCACTACTCGTATTCCGTCGTGCGCGGCTGCGACCGCATCGTGCCGGTCGACATCTACGTGCCGGGCTGCCCGCCGACTGCCGAGGCGCTGCTGTACGGGATCATGCAGCTGCAAAACAAGATCAGGCGTACCAACACGATCGCCCGCTAAACCTTCCGACGCCCGACATGACCACGAAACTCGAAACCCTGGCGAGCGCCTTGCAGCAAGTGTTGGGCGACAAGATCAAGAGC
>CAYZXP010000143.1:0-7607 GCA_964482415.1 uncultured Bifidobacterium sp.
TCACCAGCTTGTTCTCGCGCAGGATGTCCTTGATCTCGTAGAAGCGCGTGGTCGGCGACGCCGCCTTCACGCGAATCCAGTCCGGCTTCGGCAGGCGCTCGGCCGGCACGATCTTGATCGGGATACGCGCGGTCTTGCCCGCGCCCTTCTGCTTGTCGCTCGGGTTGTAGGCGGGGGCGCTTGCGTTGGTGTCGTCGGAGGCCATCGATCAGGAACTCAGTTGTTGTTGCAGGTGGTGTGCGAGCGCCTGCTGCACGTCGGCCAGCGGGGCGTCGACGCCGAGCGTCTTCATGTCGACCGTCGCCATGCCGGCATAGCCGCAGGGGTTGATCCACGAGAAGGGCTGCAGGTCCATTGCCACGTTCAGCGATACGCCGTGATAGGTGCAGCCGCTGGCGCGGACCTTCAGGCCCAGCGCGGCGATCTTCGCTCCCTGCCATGCGCCGTCGGCCACATAGATGCCGGGCGCGCCGGCCTTGCGCTCGCCGCGAAGATTATACGCCGCGAGGGTGGCGATCACGGCTTCCTCGATGCCGTGCACGAATTCGCGCGGCAGCAGCTTGCGGCCGCCGCGCCGCAAGTCGAACAGCAGGTAGGCAATGGCCTGGCCAGGGCCGTGGTAGGTGACTTCGCCGCCGCGATCGGTCTGCACCACGGGAATCCCGTGTGCGTCGAGCACATGCGCCGGGTCGGCGCCGAGTCCGAGCGTGTAGACCGGCGGATGTTCGACCAGCCACAGCTGGTCGGGCGAGTCGGCGCTGCGCGAATCGGTGTACGCGCGCATCGCCGCGAAGCTCTGCTCGTAGGGTTCGATGCCGCGCGCGACAATCTGCGGGCCGGGCATGCCGCTTACAGTACGACCTTCACCATCGCATGCGACGACAGTTCACGGTACAGGTTGTCGAGCTGCTCGCGGCTGGTCGCGCGCACCGTCACGGTCAGCGCGAGGTAATTGCCCTTCGACGAAGGGCGCATCGCCATCTTCCCCGCGTGGAATTCCGGGTCATGCTTTTGCACGACCTCGACCATGGTCTGCGCGAACGCATCCTGCATCACGCCCATGATCTTGATCGGGAAGTCGCTCGGGTACTCGATCAGGCTGTCGTTCGGCACAGTCATCGTGGCTCCTTCCGGTTCAGCGCTGGAACATCAGGCGCATCGAGTCGAATGCGCGGCCGATGATGGTCGCTTCATTCACCTGCTCCAGCGCCAGCAGCGGCAGCGTGTTGACGACCTTGTCGCCGGCCATCAGCTTCAGCGTGCCGACGCGCGCATACTGGCGCAGCGGCGCGACCAGCGGGTCGGTGCGCTCGACGACGGGCTTGAGCTTGAGCTGCGTGCCGCGCGGCAGGGTCACGTAGACGTCGCGGTTGAAGCCCAGCTTCACCGAGTTCAGCGAGCCTTTCCAGACCGTCGGCTCCAGCACTGCCTGGCCCTTCGCGTACACCTTGTAGGTGTCGAAGTTCAGGAAGCCCCAGTTGAGCAGCTTCTGGCTTTCCTGCGCGCGCATCGAATCGGATTCGGTGCCGAGCACGACCGAGATCAGGCGACGCTGGTCATTGTTGCCGTTCGGGCGCTTCGCGGTGGCGATCAGGCAGTAGCCGGCGGCCTGCGTGTGGCCGGTCTTCATGCCGTCGACGGTCGGGTCGATCCACAGCAGGCGGTTGCGGTTTTGCTGGGTGATCTTGTTGTAGGTATAGCTGCGCGTCGAGTAAATCCTGAACAGCTCGGGGAACTCGGTGATCAGGTTCGACGCCAGCGTGGCCAGGTCGCGCGCGGTCGAATAGTTGTTCGGATGCGGCAGCCCGTGCGGGTTGGCGAAGCGCGTGTTTTTCAGGCCCATGCGCTGCGCCTCGCGATTCATCAGTTCGGCGAAGGCCGACTCGGAGCCGGCGACGGCTTCGGCCAGCGCGACGGCCGCGTCATTGCCCGACTGGACGATCAGACCGTACAGCAGCGCCTCGACGCTCACCTGCGTGTTCGGCTCGATGAACATCTTCGAGCTGTCGCCGTCGACCTTCCATGCGGCCACCGACACCGTCACTGGCTGGTCGAGCGCCAGTCGCTTTTCGCGGACCGCGGAGAAAGCCAGGTAGGCGGTCATGATCTTGGTCAGCGACGCCGGCTCCACCCGCATGTCGGGATCTTGCGAGCCGAGGATCTGGCCGCTGTTGGCGTCCAGCAGCAGCCATGACCGGGCAGCGACGGCCGGCGGCGGCAAGGACTGGGCGGAAGCGGTGGCAAAGACGAACAGCGCGGCACAGGCGGCCAGGAACTTTTTCATGAAAAGCGGAAGTGTGTGAAGGCGGGGAAACAGCGTTGATTATAGCCCCGGCCCGGAATACTGGCAGGCACCCCGCGCCGTTTTGGCAGTCACGCAATCCGCGGCCCCGGGTCGACCCGGCAAGGGAGTCGGCCGACAGGGGCTCAGCGATGCCACAGGGCCGTGACGAGTTGCTTGATGTGGTGCAGCTTGCGGTGGAAAAAGTGGTCGGCGCCGGGGATCACGATCACCGGCAGGTCTTGCGGCCGCGCCCAGTCGAGCACGTCGGCCAGCGGTATGGTGTCGTCCTGCTCGCCGTGGATCACGAGGGTGTCGGCCGGCACGTCGGCCAGGTCCCATTTGCCGGCGGCGCAGCCCACCAGCACCAGCCGCTCGGCCGGCCTGCCCTGTTCGGCCAGCCGGCGCTGCAGCCGCGACTGCACGAAGGTGCCGAACGAGAAACCCGACAGCGCAACCGGCAGGCCCGGATAGCGCGCGGTCATGTGCTCGTACAGCAGCGCGATGTCGTCGGTCTCGCCGATGCCGGCGTCATGCGTTCCCTCGGACTGGCCGACGCCGCGGAAATTCATCCGCGCGCAGGCGTAGCCGAGGCCGATGAAGGCGCGCGCGAGGGTCTGCACGACCTTGTTGTCCATCGTGCCGCCGTACAGCGGATGCGGATGCGCGATCAGCGCGATGCCGCGCGGCGCCGCATCCTGCGGCAGGTCGAGCTTGCATTCGATCGTGCCGGCATGGCCGGCGATCGTGAAATCCTGGGTCTGGGAATTCATCGGTGGTCAGATTTTCAGGCGGTCGACCACCTTGCCGTTCACCAGATGGGAGTCGATGATCTCGTCGATGTCGTGTTCGTCGACATAGGTGTACCAGACCGCTTCAGGGTAGACCACCAGCACCGGTCCCTCGTCGCAGCGGTCGAGGCAGCCGGCCTTGTTGATGCGCACCTTGCCGTGGCCGTTCATGTCCAGCGCCTTCAGCCGCCGCTTCGCGTGTTCCTGCGCCTTCTGCGCGCCGCGTTCCGCGCAGCACGGGCGACCGTCGTTGCGCACGTTGGTGCAGATAAATACATGGTGCTTGTAATAGGAGTCGCTCATGAGGTCGCTTGTCGCCGTGTTGCCAGAGTTGCCGTAAGCCCCGCATGATACACCGGCGCTTCTAGCGTGCCCGGTGGGCCGGATGGGTCAGGAACCAGAGCGCAAACAGCGGCCAGGCGAGCGACAGGAACTGCGCCGCGCCGTTGAAGTTGAGGAATTTCCCCTGCACCCATTCCTGCAGCGTCGACAGGAAATACGGATTCGACGGCAGCAGGTTCAGCAGCATGAGGCAAGTGACCAGCGCGAAGATTGCCGCGCGCCGCTGCGCCAGCGGGGGCGCAAACGACAGGCCGCCCAGCATGACCGCGCCGACCAGCAGGCCGCTGCCCGACGACGGCGTGATCCAGCTGAACGCGTTGCCGGGCGCGAACAGCAGGCCATGCGCGAGGGTCTTCACCGCGACCGCCGACAGCAGCAGCCCAAGCGCCAGCAGCGCGCGCGGCGCGTGCGGTCGCGTCTGGCACAGCAGCGTCAGCACCGCGCCGGTCATGCCGAAGGCGGTGATCACCACTTCGGCCAGCAGGAATTGTTCGATGCCCGCGCCGAAGCCGTCCCAGACCAGGCCGGTGAGATCGACCGGCATCTCGGCGATGTCGGACATCCATGAGGACAGCAGCGGCAGCCACTGGCCGTGGCCGAACAGGTAGGGTTGCGGGTAGATCTGCGCCAGCGGCCACAGCGCGACCACGATCAGCCCGCGGCTGGCCTGGTCGGAGAACCAGCGTGCGCGCAGCGCCCGCACGCGGCTTCGCTGCAGCACCGGGGCGGCCAGCAGCCAGCCCGCCAGCGCACCGGTCAGCGCGCCGGTGGCGTTGGTGATCAGGTCGAGGTTGCTCGGCACCCGCGACGGCAGGTAGGTCTGCACGCACTCCAGCAGCGTCGCCAGCAGCATGGCCGCGGCGGCGGCCGGCAGCACTGCGCGCACGCCGCGCAGCCACGGATACAGCGCCAGCACCGCCAGCGCACCCAGCGGCACATAGCCGAGCACGTTGACGGCCAGGTCGAAGCCGGTCCAGTAGCGCGGCATCGGCTCGGACAGATAGGACCACGGCGCCAGCCCGTTGTCGCGCCAGCCCGAGAACGGGTAGCAGCTCGCATAGACGACCAGCAGCAGGTAAAAAAAGAGCGCGATGCGCGCCGTGGCCGACGCCTGTGGTGTTGCGCTTTCGGACAATGCGGCAGCCGGGAGTTCGCTGGACAAGGGGGCGGACATGCGGGCCAGTGTATTGGAGTTTCGCGCGCCAGTCATCCCGCGGCCGGCGCAGCCGATACAATGACAGCATGTCCTCTTTCCTCGATGCCGCGCGTATCGCCGGCCTGTGCTGTGCAAGCCGCCGCGGATTGGCGGTGGAAGTCGTCGCCGCGACCGGTTCGACCAATGCCGACCTCCGGGAGCGCATCGACAACTTGCGCGCGCCCGTGCTGCTGGCCGCCGAATTGCAGACGGCCGGCCGCGGCCGTGCCGGCCGCAGCTGGCTGTCGGCGCCGGAAGACAGCCTGTGCTTCTCGCTGGCCTGGCGCTTTGCCGGACCGGTTGCGCGGCTGGCCGGCTTGCCGCTGGCCGTCGGCGTGGCGCTGGCCGACACATTGCGCTCGCGCGGCCACCCGGTCACGCTGAAATGGCCGAACGACCTGCTGATTGACGGTGACAAGCTCGGCGGCGTGCTGGTCGAGACCGTCATGTCGCGCGCCGCCCCCGAGGCGCCTGCGCTGTGGGCCGTGATCGGTGTCGGCTTGAACGTGCGCGCCAATCGCGCACGCGACGAAGGCGTGGCCGCGCCGGTCGCCGCGCTTGGCGAGGGCATCGATCGCAACGAACTGCTGGCCGCGCTGGCCGATGCGCTGGTGGCGGCACTGGCCTTGTTCGACGCGCAAGGGCTGGCGCCCTTCGTCGACCGCTGGCAGCGCTGGCATGCGTACGCGAGCCTGCCGGTGATGATCGTCGAGCAGGGGCGCGTGCTGCACGAGGGCGTCGCGCGCGGCATCGACGCCTATGGCTGCCTGCTGCTCGAGACTGGCAGCGGCATCGTGCAGGTCGCCGCCGGCGACTTGTCGCTGCGGCCGCAGGGCGGCCCGGGAAGCTTCCATGCTGCTGCTGGTTGACGCCGGCAACACCCGCGTGAAATGGGCCGCCGCGCGGCCCGGCGCCGCCGCCGGCGACTGGATCGCCTCCGGCGCGCTCGCGCATGACGAGCTGCCGGCGCTGGCTTCGCAATGGCAGTCGCTGCCGTTGCCGTTCACGCAGGTGCTGGTGGCGAACGTCGCCGGCGCAGCCGTCGCCGCCCGGATCGAGGCCGCGCTGGCCGCCGCCGCGCCGCAGGCCGGCGCGCCGCACTGGTTCCGCTCGCAGGCCGCCTGCGCGGGCGTCGTCAACGGCTATCGCGATCCCGGCCAGCTCGGCTGCGACCGCTTTGCATCGCAGATCGGCGCGCGCCACCGCCATCCCGGTCGCGCGCTGCTGGTCGTCACTGCCGGCACCGCCACCACCGTCGACGCGCTCGATGCATCCGGCCGTTTCATCGGCGGCATGATCCTGCCCGGCCTGCGCACGATGGCGCAGTCGCTCGCGCTCAATACGGCGCTGCTGCCGGCAGTCGATGATGCGCGCACAGGCCGCCTGTTCGCCGACAATACGCAGGAGGCGATCGTCAGCGGCTGCCTGCAGGCGCAGGTCGGCGCCATCCTGCAGGCGCACGCGCAGCTGCCGTCGGCGCTGTGCGTGCTGTCCGGCGGCGCTGCGCCGTATGTCGCGCCGCAGCTGCCGTTTGCGTGCGAACGCATCGACAACCTGGTTTTGCTCGGCCTGCACGTGGCCGCATTGACGGAGGCGAAATGAGAGTGCTCTTTTTCGTGCTGCTGCTGGCCAACGTGGCAGTGCTCGCCTTGATCCTGAAGCCGTTGCGACCGACTGGCGTCGAGCCCGAGCGGCTGGCGCAGCAGGTCAATGCCGATCGCATCAGCGTGATCGACCCGGCGGCGGCCGCGATGCAGGCCGCAAAGGAAAGGCTGGCGCGCCACCGCGCCGCGCAGGAACGCGCGGCGCAGCAGGCGCCGGCGCCTGCTGCGGCCGGCACGCCGCCGGCCACCGACGCTGCGCCGTCGCAACTGGCGCGGGCCGTCTGCGTGGAGCTCGGCGACTTCAGCGCACAGGCCGCCGAAAGCTTCGAGCCGCAGCTGTCGCGGCTGTCGATGACGGGGATACCGCAGCGGCGTGTCGTGCAGCCGCCGCCCTCTTATCTGGTCTTCCTGCCGCCGCAGGCGACCGACGCCGCTGCCGCCCGCCGGCTGGCGCAGTTGCGAGAGAAGGGATTTGCCGACACCGCGGTGATCCGCGAAGAGTCGCCGCGCCGCTGGGGCGTCTCGGCCGGGCTGTTCAGCAAGGAAGAACTGGCGATGGCGCAGGTCGAAAAGCTGCACAAGGCCGGTTTTGCGGACGCGCGCATGGGCGAGCATCCGCTGAACTCGACCCGCTTCGCCTACCGGCTGCCGGGCGTCACCGAGGCCGGTGCGACACGGCTGGCCGCGGTCGCGTCAGCTTACGCCGGCGTCACCATGCGCGCCTGCAAGTAGCGCGCGCAGGCACTCGGGGCAATAGCAGCCGGCGGCTTCACGCCCGAGCTGGCTGGCCGGCAGCGGCGGCAGGGTCGTGCACCAGCACGGCTCCGGCGCACCGGCGTCGGCCATGCCGCACTGGAAGGTTTTTCCGCATCGAACGCACTCGCTCATCTGTACTCCGGATAGCTGGTTTGCGGCAGCCAGAGGCCGCCTGCTGGTAAACACAATCCGCCGCATCGTACGGTCATCGATGGTTTGGCGGTAAAATCCCCGAAATTTTACCGATCTACCTTCTTCGACCGTCACCGCAATGCCCACCACCTCCATCGCTCCCGAGATCAAGGCCGAAATCCTCGCGGAGGCACTGCCCTATATCCGCAAGTTCCACGGCAAGACCATCGTCGTCAAATACGGCGGCAACGCGATGACGGAGGAGCGCCTGAAGCATGGCTTCGCGCGCGACGTGATCCTGCTGAAGCTGGTCGGCATGAACCCCGTGGTCGTGCACGGCGGCGGCCCGCAGATCGACAGCGCGCTGAAGAAGATCGGCAAGCAGGGCACCTTCGTGCAGGGCATGCGCATCACGGACGAAGAAACCATGGAAGTCGTCGAGTGGGTGCTCGGCGGCGAGGTGCAGCAGGACATCGTCATGCTGATCAACCACTACGGCGGCCAGG
>CAYZXP010000144.1:0-7450 GCA_964482415.1 uncultured Bifidobacterium sp.
TCGGGGAACATCAGCGGCAGCTCCTGCTTGTACATCAGCGTGCAGGAAGGGATGGGCGTGAGGATAGCGTAGCCGTCATTGGCCAGCTTCGCGAGATGGGGGATGTTGATCGCCTTCTTTTCAGCCACGCCCTGCAGGTCGCCCTGCTCCAGCTTGGGCATGCCGCAGCAGGCTTCCTTCTCGACCAGTACGTAGGGGATTTCGTTGTGGTCGAGGATCGCCAGCAGGTCATGGCCGATGCCCGGCTCGTTATAGTTCACGTAGCAGGTCGAATAGATCGCGACCTTGCCCGGCGTGTTCGCGCCGTCCTTCACCCGATAGTCTTTCGATGTCGGCGCGCCGGAACGGAATTTGGTGGTCGCGAACTCCGGCAGCCACGCGTCCTTGTCGACGCCGAGCACGTTCTCCACGACGGCACGGGTAACCTTTGCCCGGTTCACCGCATTAACCGCCTGCGTGACGATCGGTATGCCGGCGAACATGCCAAGGCCGTCAGTGTTCGACAGGAAGCGGTCGCGCGCCGCCACCTCGCCCTTGCGGAACTTCACCGCTTTCGCACGCAGCATCAGGTGCGGGAAGTCGAGATTCCATTCGTGCGGCGGCGTGTACGGGCACTTCGTCATGTAGCAGAGGTCGCACAGGTAACACTGGTCGACCACCTTCATGTAGTCCTTCTTGTCGACGCCGTCGACTTCCATCGTGTCGGACTCGTCGACCAGGTCGAACAGCGTCGGGAAGGACGCGCACAGCGAAACGCATCGCCGGCAGCCGTGGCAGATGTCGAAGACTCGTTCGAGTTCCTTGTTCAGCGACGCTTCATCGTAGAACTCGTCGCTCAGCCAGTCGAGCGGGTGTCGGGTGGGCGCTTCGAGGTTGCCTTCACGTGCCATGATGAGGTCCCTGGATTTTTGTGTGGGGGAAGCGTTGTGCGAAGCGCCAGCGGGGGAGAGGTTGCTGCGCTTCGCACAACCCTCTCGCGGATGCCGAGAGGATCGCGGCAAACTGCCGGTGCTCAGTCGACCAGCGAGTCCAGCGCCTTCTGATAGCGGTTCGCGTGCGAGCGCTCGGCTTTGGCCAGCGTCTCGAACCAGTCGGCGATCTCGTCGAAGCCTTCGTCGCGGGCAGTCTTGGCCATGCCCGGATACATATCGGTGTATTCGTGGGTCTCGCCGGCGACGGCGGCCATCAGGTTCTGGCGCGAATTGCCGATCGGCAGGCCGGTCGCCGGGTCACCGCACTGCTCGAGGTACTCGAGGTGGCCGTGCGCGTGGCCGGTTTCGCCCTCGGCAGTGGAGCGGAACAGCGCTGCAATGTCGTTCTGACCTTCGATGTCCGCCTTGTTCGCGAAGTACAGGTAGCGGCGGTTCGCCTGTGACTCACCTGCAAACGCGTCCTTCAGATTGGCTTCGGTCTTGGAACCTTTCAATTGCTTGGACATTTGCTTCTCCTTTTGAATGCACATCAGGAAATCGCCGCCACATGTCTGTTGTGGTGTTCTGGTGGCGTACGAGCACGGCTGAAAACTGACTCTCGCGTCCGGGTTTTCCGCTTTGCATTGTGGTCGCAGCGTTTTCAAAGCTCAAATTGGGATAATCAATCCGCCCTATTGATAAAAGCTATAGATTTTTTATCCAGACTTGATGAGAACTATTATCACCTGGCCAGCAGCAGCACGGCCGCATGCGCGGCGATGCCTTCCTGTCGCCCTTCCCAGCCGAGCCGCTCATTGGTCTTGGCCTTCAGGTTGACCTGCGACGCATCGATGCCGAGATCTGCCGCAATGAATCCGATCATCGCTGGCAGGTGCGGCGCCATCTTCGGCGCCTGCGCGATGATGGTGGCATCGACATTCCCGACCGCATAGCCGGCGTCGGCGACGCGACGCGCGCACTCGCGCAACAGCCGGCGGGAGTCTGCGCCCTTGAACTGCGGATCGGTATCCGGGAAATGCCGGCCGATGTCGCCAAGGCCGGCAGCACCGAACAGCGCATCGGTGATCGCGTGCAGCAGCACGTCCGCATCGGAATGGCCAAGCAGCCCGGTGCGATGCGGAATCGTCACGCCGCCGATGACCAGCGCGCGTCCGGGCACCAACGCATGGCAGTCGTAACCCTGGCCAATGCGAAACGGCAGCGGGGTCATCACAGTCCTTTCAGGTGGAGTTCGGCGACGGCCAGGTCTTCCGGCAGCGTCACCTTGAAATTGCGCGCACTGCCCTCGACCAGCTTCGGATGCAGACCCAGCGCCTCGATCGCGCTGGCCTCGTCCGTAATGTCCTGCGCGCGCGACAGCGCGTCGAGCAGCATCCCGTGCCGGAACATCTGCGGGGTTTGCGCGGCCCACAACATCTCGCGCGAGACCGTCCGCTCCGAGCGCCCGTGGCCATTGCTTTGCTTGATGGTATCGACCACCGGCACCGCCAGCAGGCCGCCGACCGCATCATCCTTCGCGAAGGCAATCAGCTTGTCGATCAGCTCGACGGTCAGGCCGGGGCGTGCCGCGTCATGCACCAGCACCCAGTCGTCTGGTTCCGTCTGCGGCGCGATGGCGCGCAGGCCGTTCGTCACCGACGCCTGCCGCGTGTCGCCGCCACAGCGCAATACGGTGCAGCGTGCCGGCAACGGCAATTCGTCGATGTAGGCGTCGGCCGGACTGACCACTATGTAGACATGGTCGATCTCGCGGGCGGAACTGAAGGTCTCGATCACGTGCTGCAGCATCGGCTTGCCGGCCAGCGGCGCGTACTGCTTCGGGATCGATGCTCCCATGCGCGCACCGACACCGGCTGCGGGTATCAGGGCCACAAAGCTGGGGAAGCTCATCTCATCTATAATTTTGGTTTTTCGATCACGCCATTGTAGCTTCACGCCCGCCCTGCGGGCCATCCGCGATCTTGCCGCGGCCTGCCATGTCATCCGACGCGAATTTCCTCAAACCGCCGAAGCCCGGCCACCGTTTCCTTCTTCCCGCGCTGCACGGCGCTGCCGAATCGCTGGCGCTTGCGCGCGCCGCGCATGCGCTGAAAGCCGAACAACGCACGCTGGTCGTCGTCGTCGCTGATGCGCCCGACGCGCAGCGACTGCTGACCGAAATCGACTGGTTCGGCCGGCAAGGCGGACAGGCGCTGCGCTGCCACCTGCTGCCCGACTGGGAGACCCTGCCCTACGACGCGTTCTCGCCGCACCAGGACCTCGTCTCCGAGCGGCTGGCCACCTTGCATGAATTGCAGGGCGGCGACTGCGACGTATTGATCGTGCCGGCCAGCACCGCGCTGTTGCGCATGGGACCGCCGTCCTTCCTGGCCGGCTACACCTTCTTCTTCAAGCAGGGCGAAACCCTGGACGAAGCGAAGCTGAAATCGCAGCTGACGCTGGCCGGCTACACGCACGTCGCGCAGGTGATGTCGCCGGGCGAATACTCGGTGCGCGGCGGCCTGATCGACCTCTTCCCGATGGGCTCGGTACTGCCTTACCGGATCGACCTGTTCGGCGACAGCATCGAGACCATCCGCACCTTCGACGTCGACACGCAGCGCTCGCTGTATCCGGTGAAGGAAGTGCGGCTGCTGCCCGGACGCGAATTCCCGATGGACGAAGCCGCGCGCACCGCTTTCCGCGGCCGCTGGCGCGAAGTGTTCGAGGGCGATCCGTCGAAGTCCAACATCTATCGTGACATCGGCAACGGCATCGCATCGGCCGGCATCGAATACTACCTGCCGCTGTTCTTCGAACAGACCGCGACCCTGTTCGACTACCTGCCCGCAGGCAGCGGCTTCGCGCTGGTCGGCGACATCGAGGCATCGATCCGCCGCTTCTGGAGCGACACGAAGTCGCGCTACAACTTCCTGAAGGCCGACCGCGAACGTCCACTGCTGCCGCCCGAGGACATCTTCCTTACCGACGAAGACTTCTTCACGCTGGTCAAGCCGCATGGCCGCTGGGTGATCCAGCCGGCGACGGCCGCCTCCGAGCTGTCCGCACCACTGCCCGACATTGCCGTCAACCGCCGGCTCGATGACCCGCTGTCCAACCTGCGCTCCTTCCTGCTGCAGACCGACCGCCGGGTGATGATCTGCGCCGACTCGAGCGGA
Source organism: uncultured Bifidobacterium sp. (assembly GCA_964482415.1). Lineage (GTDB taxonomy): Bacteria > Pseudomonadota > Gammaproteobacteria > Burkholderiales > Burkholderiaceae_D > Pernthalerella. Next base: position 4,091 of record CAYZXP010000144.1, read on the forward strand.
CGCCGCGAGACGCTGCGCGAATATTTCAATGAATATGACCTGCCGCTGAAAGCCTGCGAGAGCCTCGAGGACTTCCTCGCCGGCGGCGACAAGCTGCAGCTGTGCGTCGCGCCGCTGCATGCGGGTGCGCTGCTGTCGGCCGAGCTCGGCAACATCGCGTTCATCACCGAGACCGAGCTGTATGCGGGCTCCGGACGCCGTGCCGGCCGCAAGCGGCAGGAAGGCGCGACGCAGGTCGAGTCGATGGTGCGCGACCTGTCCGAGCTGAAGATCGGCGACCCGGTGGTGCACGTCAACCATGGCATCGGCCGCTACCAGGGGCTTATCAGCATGGATCTCGGTGAAGGCGAGACCGAGTTCCTGCACCTCGAATACGCAAAAGAGACCAAGCTGTACGTGCCGGTGTCGCAGCTGCACGTGATCTCGCGCTACTCGGGCGCGTCGCCGGAAGACGCGCCGCTGCACGCGCTCGGCTCCGGCCAGTGGGAAAAGGCCAAGCGCAAGGCCGCCGAGCAGATCCGCGACACCGCGGCCGAACTGCTGAACCTGTACGCGCGCCGCGCCGCGCGCAAGGGACATTCATTCGAATACTCGGCGCACGATTACGAGGCCTTCGCCGACAGCTTCGGCTTCGAAGAGACGCCGGACCAGCAGGCGGCGATCAATGCGGTGATCATGGACATGACCTCCGGACGCCCGATGGACCGGCTGATCTGCGGCGACGTCGGCTTCGGCAAGACCGAGGTCGCGCTGCGCGCGGCCTTCGTTGCGGTCATGGGCGGCAAGCAGGTCGCGATCCTTGCGCCGACCACGCTGCTGGCCGAGCAGCATGCGCAGACCTTCGCCGACCGCTTCGCCGACTGGCCGGTGCGCATCGCCGAGCTGTCGCGCTTCCGCACCGGCAAGGAAGTCACGCAGGCACTGAAGGGGCTGGGCGAAGGTACCATCGACATCGTGATCGGCACGCACAAGCTGCTGTCGCCGGACGTGAAATTCGAGCGGCTCGGGCTGGTCATCATCGACGAAGAACACCGTTTCGGCGTGCGCCAGAAGGAAGCGCTGAAGGCGCTGCGCGCCGAGGTCGACGTGCTGACGCTGACAGCCACGCCGATCCCGCGCACGCTGGGCATGGCACTGGAGGGGCTGCGCGATTTCTCGGTGATCGCGACCGCGCCGCAGAAGCGGCTGGCGATCAAGACCTTCGTGCGCAGCGAATCCGACTCCGTGATCCGCGAGGCCTGCCTGCGTGAATTGAAGCGTGGCGGCCAGGTCTACTTCCTGCATAACGAGGTCGAGACCATCGAGAACCGCAAGGCCAAGCTGGAAGAGCTGCTGCCGGAGGCACGCATCGCGATCGCGCACGGCCAGATGCACGAGCGCGACCTGGAAAAGGTGATGCGCGATTTCGTGCAGCAGCGCTTCAACATCCTGCTCTGCACCACCATCATCGAGACCGGCATCGACGTGCCGAGCGCAAACACCATCATCATGCACCGCGCCGACCGCTTCGGCCTCGCGCAGCTGCACCAGCTGCGCGGCCGCGTCGGCCGTTCGCACCATCAGGCGTATGCGTACCTGCTGGTGCATGACGTGCAGGGCCTGACCAAGCAGGCCGGGCGACGGCTGGAAGCGATCCAGCAAATGGAAGAGCTCGGCAGCGGCTTCTACCTGGCGATGCACGACCTCGAGATCCGCGGCGCCGGCGAGGTGCTCGGCGAGAACCAGTCCGGCGAGATGACCGAGATCGGCTTCCAGCTGTATTCCGACATGCTGAATGCCGCGGTGAAGGCGCTGAAGAACGGCAAGGAGCCGGACCTCGCTGCGCCGCTGTCGACCACCACCGAGATCAACCTGCACGTGCCGGCGCTGCTGCCGTCCGACTTCTGCGGCGACGTGCACGAACGCCTGTCGATCTACAAGCGTCTCGCCAACTGCGACGCGCAGCAAGGTATCGACGAGCTGCAGGAAGAGCTGATCGACCGCTTCGGCGACCTGCCCGACGCGGTCAAGGCGCTGGTCGAGACACACCGGCTGCGCATTGCCGCGCGCACGGTCGGCATCGTGAAGATCGATGCGCATGCCGAGTCGGCGCTGCTGCAGTTCGAGCCGAAGCCGCCGGTCGATCCGATGCGCATCATCGATCTGGTGCAGAAGAACCGGCATGTGAAACTGTCCGGCCAGGACAAGCTGCGGATCACCGCGAACATGCCCGACCTGGCTGCGCGCGTGTCGCAAGTTAAATCGACGATCAAGGCGCTGGCCGCCTGACCCCATGAAACACCACACCATGAAACTGATACTGCAAGGTCCGAACATCAGCGAGAGCGCCGCCCGTCGCGTCGCCGAGCTGGCCGGCGCCGCCCGCTTTACGCCGATCGCAAAGCATGTGTTCCGCTGCGACGGCGTGGCAGACTCCCCGGAGCTGCGCGAAACCGTGCTCGGCGCCTGCCTCGCGTCCGGCATGGATGCCGCCTTCGTGCCGGCGGAGTTGCAACTTGCTGATTTCAAGCTGGTCGTGATGGACATGGATTCCACGCTGATCACCATCGAATGCATCGATGAAATTGCCGACATGCAGGGGCTGAAGTCCGAAGTGGCCGCGGTCACCGAAGCGGCGATGCGCGGCGAACTGGAATTCCGCGAAAGCCTGCAGCGGCGCGTCGCGCTGCTCGAAGGGCTGGATGCATCCGCGCTCGACAAGGTCTTCGAGGAAAGGCTGCAGCTGACGCTGGGTGCGCGCGAGATGCTGCACACGATGAAGGCGGCCGGCCTGCGCACCGTGCTGGTGTCCGGCGGCTTTACTTACTTTACCGAGCGCCTGCAGAAGGAACTGGAGCTGGACGTGACGCGCGCCAACCTGCTTGAGGTGGTCAATGGCAAGCTGACCGGTCGCGTGATGGGCGATATCGTCGATGCCGACGCAAAGAAAGCGATGGTCGAGAGCCAGAGCGCTGCGCTCGGCGTGCCGCCGAGCGCAGCAATCGCCATTGGCGACGGCGCGAACGATTTGCAGATGATGTCAGTCGCGGGGCTGTCGGTCGCCTTCCGCGCGAAGCCGGTGGTGCAGGCGAAGGCGTCGGTCGCGCTGAATTTTTCGGGACTGGATGGGGTGTTGAACCTGTTCCGGTGAACGTGTTTGGCGATCCGGAAGATGGTCACGCGCTTGTCGTCGGCGCAAAGCATGACCTGCTCCGCGATGACGATGCTGAAACCGACGCCCTTTAAATCGTCATCCTCGCGCAGGCCGGAATCCAGTGACTTCTGAACGCCCCGCACAGACGCCAATCCACTCCAACCAGCACATCCCATGGACAACCAGACCTACTTCGACGAAGCCACCGAATCGCAAAAGACCTGGCT
>CAYZXP010000145.1:0-7435 GCA_964482415.1 uncultured Bifidobacterium sp.
CGACGAACAGGAACAGCACCATCACCGCGCCGACATAGACCAGCACCAGCACGATCGCGAGGAATTCGGCCTTCAGCAGCATCCAGATCGCGGAAGCCGAGAAGAACGACAGGATCAGGTACAGCGCCGCGTGCACCGGGTTGCGGTCGGTGACGACGCGCAGCGCGGCGAACACCAGCAGCGCCGAGAACGCGTAGAAGAGGAAAGTGGTGAATTCCATGGTCTTGTTATCGGTAGCGCGCGTCGGCTGCGCGGTTGGCTGCGATTTCGGGCTCGTACTTGTCGCCGATCGCCAGCAGCATGTCCTTGGTGTAGTACAGGTCGCCGCGCTTCTCGCCGTGGTATTCGAGGATGTGCGTCTCGACGATCGAGTCGACCGGGCACGATTCTTCGCAGAAGCCGCAGAAGATGCACTTGGTCAGGTCGATGTCGTAGCGCGTGGTGCGGCGCGAGCCGTCTTCACGCTGCTCGGACTCGATGCTGATCGCCAGCGCCGGGCAGACCGCTTCGCACAGCTTGCAGGCGATGCAGCGCTCTTCGCCGTTCGGGTAGCGACGCAGCGCATGCAGCCCGCGGAAGCGCGGCGACATCGGCGTCTTCTCTTCCGGGAATTGCACGGTGATCTTGCGGGCAAACATGTAGCGGCCGGTCAGCGCGAGGCCCTTGAAGAGCTCACGCAGCATCAGGCTGCCGAGAAAATCCTTGATCGCTTCCATGGTTCCAGCCCTCTTACTTCCAGATGTTCCACGAGGTCTGCATCCAGACCGCGACGATCACCAGATAGATGACGGTCAGCGGGATGAACACTTTCCAGCCCAGTCGCATGATCTGGTCATAGCGGTAGCGCGGGAAAGACGCGCGCACCCAGATGAAGATCGAGACCACGCAGAAGGTCTTGATGCCGAGCCAGATCCAGCCCGGGACGAAGTCCAGCAACGCCAGCGGCGCGCTCCAGCCACCGAGGAACATCAGCGTGGCCAGCATCGAGATCAGGATCATGTTCGCGTATTCGGCGAGGAAGAACATCGCGAACGACATGCCCGAGTATTCGACCATGTGGCCGGCAACGATCTCGGACTCGCCCTCGACCACGTCGAACGGATGGCGCGCGGTCTCGGCAATGCCGGAGATGATGTAGACGCCGAACATCGGCAGCAGCGGCAGCCAGTTCCAGGACAGGAAGTTCAGGCCCATGTCGGCGCCCATGCCGCGCGTCTGGCCGGCGACGATGGCCGACAGGTTCAGGCTGCCCGACACCATCAGCACGATGACCAGCACGAAGCCCATCGCGATTTCATACGACACCATCTGCGCGGACGCGCGCATCGCGCCGAGGAACGCATACTTCGAGTTCGACGCCCAGCCGGCGACGATCACGCCGTACACCTCGAGCGACGTGATCGCCATGATGAACAGCAGGCCGGCGTTGACGTTGGCCAGCGCCTTGTCCGGGCCGAACGGCACGACCGACCACGCGGCCAGCGCCGGCATGATCGTCATCACCGGTGCGAGCACGAACAGGCCCTTGCTGGCCTTGGCCGGCACCACGATTTCCTTCAGCAACAGCTTCAGCGCATCGGCGATCGGCTGCAGCAGGCCGGCCGGACCTACGCGGTTCGGGCCGATGCGCACGTGCATCCAGCCGATCATCTTGCGCTCCCACAGCGTGAGGTAGGCAACGCAGCCCATCAGCGGCAGCACGACGGCGACGATCTTGATCAGGTTCCAGGCGATCGGCCACAGCGGACCGAGCAGGCCTTCGCCCAGGGTGGTGAATTGGGTCAGCAGATCCATCAGGCTTTCTCCACCACGACAGCGCCGAACATCGCGCCGAGGGCTGCAGTTGACTTGTGGCCGGCGGCCACGCGCACGACGTTCTCGGGCAGGCTGGCGTCGATCTCGCAGGCGAGCACGACGGCACCACTGCCCTGCTTCACGCGCACGCTGGCACCGTCCGTCACGCCAAGCTGCTGCGCGAGTGCGGTCGACAGGATCGCGCGCGGCGGCTTCGCGTCAGCAGTCTCTTGCAGCGACGCGGCGCGGCGCACGATGGCGTCGCTGGCGTACAGCGGCACGTCAGCCACGCGCTGCAGGCCTTGCGGTGCAGTCGCCGCAGGCACCGGCAGCGGCAGGTTCGCGACGTTGTTCAGCTTGCCGGACAGGTCGAGGGCGTCGAGCGAGGACGCGCCGAGCACTTCGGCACGGATGGCTTCGGAGGTTTCGTAGTCGAAGCCCTGCAGCGACAGCAGGTTGCCGAGCACGCGCAGCACTTTCCAGCCGGGGCGGGTGTCGCCGAGCGGACGGGTACTGCCGTTGAAGCTCTGCGCGCGGCCTTCCGCATTGACGAAAGTGCCCGAGGTTTCGGCGAAGGGTGCGACCGGCAGCAGCACGTCGGCATAGTCCATGCCGTGCTTGTAAGGCGACAGGGCAACGACCATGTCGGCCTGGTCCAGCGCCGCACGCGCCTGCTGCGGATTCGCGCAATCCAGTTCCGGCTCCGCATGCAGCAGCAGGTAGGCCTTGCGCGGCGTGGCGAACAGGTCTTGTGCGAGAGCGCCGTTGGCGTTGGCCAGATAGCCGCCGACGGTATTCGCGCCTTCGGTCAGGACGCCGAATTTCGCGTCGGTGTTCCTGGCGATCCACTGCGCGAGGGCATGCAGCTGCGACGCCTGCGGATGCTGGACAGCGGCGTTGCCGAGCAGGACCGCGCGCGGCTCGCCGGCCAGCAGGCTGGCGGCGATCTGCTTCGCGGTGTCGGACGGCTGCACGCCGGCGAACTCGGCGGGCACGGCGATGCCTTTGGCTTCGGCGACCGCCACGGCGATACCGGCCAGCTGCGCGATCCAGTCGGACGGCGCGGCGGTGATCTTGTTGGCAACGGCCATCAGCGGATTGCCAACGCTGGCATTCAGCAGCGACAGCTTCGCGCCGCGCTGCACGGCGCCGCGCAGTTTTGCGGACAGCAGCGGATGATCCTTGCGCAGGTGCGAGCCGATCACGAACACGCGCTTGAGCTTCGCGACATCAGCGATCGCCATGCCGAGCCACGGCAGGAATTTCGCATCCTTCACCGCGTCGCTCTGGCGCAGGCGGAAGTCGATGTTCTGCGAGCCGAGCCCGCGGGTGATCTTGCCCAGCAGCGCCAGCTCTTCCAGCGTCGCGTACGGCGCGGCGATCGATGCGATTGCATCGGCGCCCTGCTCGTGGCGGATGTTGCGCAGGCCGTGCGCGACATACTCCAGCGCGGTCTGCCAGTCGACTTCCTTCCACTCGCCGCCCTGCTTGATCATCGGCGTGGTCAGGCGCTCGTCGCTGTTCAGGCCTTCGTACGAGAAGCGGTCACGGTCGGACAGCCAGCATTCGTTGATTGCGTCGTTTTCGAGCGGCAGCACGCGCATCACCTTCGCGCCCTTGACCTGCACGATCAGGTTCGAGCCGAGGCTGTCATGCGGGCTGACCGACTTGCGGCGCGACAGCTCCCAGGTGCGGGCGCTGTAACGGAAAGGCTTCGAGGTCAGCGCGCCGACCGGGCACAGGTCGATCATGTTGCCCGACAGCTCAGAGCTGACGGCGCCATTGACGAAGCTGGTGATCTCGGAATGCTCGCCGCGGCCGACCATGCCCAGCTCCATCACGCCGGCGATCTCCTGGCCGAAGCGTACGCAGCGGGTGCAGTGGATGCAGCGGCTCATCTCTTGCATCGAGACCAGCGGACCGGCGTCCTTCGGCGCGACCACGCGCTTTTCCTCGTGATAGCGCGACGACGATGCGCCGTAGCCGACCGCGAGATCCTGCAGCTGGCATTCGCCGCCCTGATCGCAGATCGGGCAGTCGAGCGGATGGTTGATCAGCAGGAACTGCATCACATCCTTCTGCGCCTTCACTGCCTTGTCGCTGTGCGTGCGCACGATCATGCCCTGCGTGACCGGGGTCGCGCAGGCCGGCAGCGGCTTCGGTGCCTTCTCGACTTCGACCAGGCACATGCGGCAGTTGGCCGCAATCGACAGCTTCTTGTGATAGCAGAAGTGCGGGATGTAGGTACCGAGTCGGTTGGCCGCATCCATCAGCATGCTGCCTTCCTGCACCTCGACTTTTTTGCCGTCTATCTCAATCTCAACCATGACTGTTCCGGTCAGATGTATGCAGGCACCAGACACCGCTTGTGCTCGATGTGGTACGCAAATTCGTCAGTGAAGTTCTTGATCATCGCGCGCACCGGCATCGCGGCCGCATCGCCGAGCGCACAGATCGTGCGGCCCTGGATGCCGTCGCAGACCGACAGCAGCGTGTCGAGATCGTCGGCCCGGCCTTCGCCGTGCTCGATACGGTGAACCATCCGGTACAGCCAGCCGGTGCCTTCGCGGCACGGCGTGCACTGGCCGCAGGATTCCTCGTAATAGAAGTAGGACAGGCGCAGCAGCGACTTCACCATGCAGCGGTCTTCGTTCATCACGATCACCGCGCCCGAGCCAAGCATCGAGCCGGCCTTCGCGATGGCGTCGTAGTCCATGTCGGTCTGCATCATCAGGTCGCCCTTGATGACGGGCATCGACGAACCGCCGGGGATGACCGCCTTGATCTTGCGACCGTCGCGCATGCCGCCGGCCAGTTCGAGCAGCGTCGCGAACGGCGTGCCGAGCGGGACTTCGTAGTTGCCCGGCCGGGCGACGTCGCCGGACACGGAGAAGATCTTGGTGCCGCCGTTGTTCGGCTTGCCGATCGCCTGGTACGCCTCGGCGCCGATGTTCATGATGAACGGCACAGCCGCGAAGGTCTCGGTGTTGTTGATCGTGGTCGGCTTGCCGTACAGGCCGAAGCTGGCCGGGAACGGCGGCTTGAAACGCGGCTGGCCCTTCTTGCCTTCGATCGACTCCAGCAGCGCCGTCTCTTCGCCGCAGATGTACGCACCATAGCCATGGAACGCATGCAGCTGGAACGAGAATTCGGTACCGAGGATCTTGTCACCGAGGAAGCCGGCAGCGCGTGCCTCGTCCAGTGCTTCCTCGAAGCGCTGGTAGGTGTCCCAGATTTCGCCGTGGATGTAGTTGTAGCCCTGCGTGATGCCCATCGCGTACGCGCCGATGGCCATGCCCTCGATCACCGAGTGCGGGTTGTAGCGCAGGATGTCGCGGTCCTTGAACGTGCCCGGCTCGCCTTCGTCCGAATTGCAGACGAGGTACTTCTGGCCGGGGAAGCTGCGCGGCATGAAGCTCCACTTCAGGCCGGTCGGGAAACCCGCGCCGCCGCGGCCGCGCAGCGCCGAACTCTTCAGTTCGGCGATCACCTGCTCGGGCGTCATGCCTTCGGTGAGGATGCGGCGCAGCGCGGAGTAACCGCCGCGCTTCACATAGTCGGCCAGGTGCCAGTTGCTGCCGTCCAGACCCGCGAGGATCAGCGGCTTGATATGACGATCGTGCAGGCAGGTCATTTCTTCAGTTCCTCGAGCAACGCGTCGATCTTTTCGTTCGACATGAAGCTGCACATCCGGTGGTTATTCACCAGCATCACCGGCGAATCACCGCAGGCGCCCATGCACTCGCCTTCTTTCAGCGTGAACAGGCCGTCCGGCGTGGTCTCGTTGAAGTCGATGCCGAGCTTTTCCTTCAGGTAGGCCGCGGCGCGATCGCCGTTGGTCAGCTGGCATGGCAGGTTGGTGCAGATGGTCAGCTTGTGCTTGCCGACCGGCTTCAGGTTGTACATCGTGTAGAAGGTCGCGACTTCCTGCACCGCGATGGCCGGCATGCCGAGGTAGTCAGCGATGTCCTGCATGACTTCAGGCGACAGCCAGCCCTTCTCGACTTGTGCAATCGCGAGCGCGGCCATCACCGCCGACTGCTTCTGGTCAGCCGGGAACTTCGCGAGTTCGCGATCGATTTTCCTGTACGCTTCCTGTGATAACAGCATGTCCTGCCTTCTGTCGTACTCGTTGTTCTTCCGGGATCAGCGATCGATTTCGCCGAACACGATGTCCTGCGTGCCGATGATCGTGACCGCGTCGGCGATCATGTGGCCGCGCGCCATGAAATCCAGTCCCTGCAGGTGCGCAAAGCCCGGCGCGCGGATCTTCAGTCGATACGGCTTGTTCGCGCCATCGGACACCAGATAGATGCCGAACTCGCCCTTCGGATGCTCAATCGATGCAAACGCTTCGCCTTCGGGCACATGGAAGCCTTCGGTAAAGAGCTTGAAGTGGTGGATCAGCTCTTCCATGTTGGACTTCATGTCCATCCGCGACGGCGGCGCCACCTTGTGGTTGTCCGTCATCACCGGGCCCGGGTTGTTGCGCAGCCACTCGACGCACTGCTTGATGATGCGGTTCGACTGGCGCATTTCTTCGATGCGCACCAGGTAGCGGTCATAGCAATCGCCATTCACGCCGACCGGGATGTCGAAATCAACCAGGTCATACACTTCGTACGGCTGCTTCTTGCGCAGGTCGAATTCGATGCCGGAGCCGCGCAGCATCGGGCCGGTGAAGCCCATCGCCAGCGCCTGCTCGGGCGACACCACGCCGATGCCGACCAGTCGCTGTTTCCAGATGCGGTTGTCGGTCAGCAGCGTTTCGTATTCATCGACATAGGTCGGGAAACGATTGGTGAAGTCCTCGATGAAATCGAGCAGCGAACCCTGGCGGTTTTCGTTGAGGCGGGCAATCGCCTTGTCGTTGCGGATCAGCGAGGCCTTGTACTGCGGCATGCTGTCCGGCAGATCGCGATAGACGCCGCCCGGACGATAGTAGGCCGCATGCAGGCGCGCGCCCGAGACTGCTTCATAACAGTCCATCAGGTCTTCGCGCTCGCGGAACGCATACAGGAACACGCCCATCGCGCCGACGTCGAGCGCATGCGCACCCAGCCACAGCAGGTGGTTCAGCAGGCGCGTGATCTCGTCGAACATCACGCGGATGTATTGCGCGCGCAGCGGCACTTCGACGCCGAGCAGCTTCTCGATCGCCATCACGTACGCGTGCTCGTTGCACATCATCGACACATAGTCGAGGCGGTCCATGTACGGCACCGACTGCAGGAAAGTGCGGGTCTCGGCCAGCTTCTCGGTCGCGCGGTGCAGCAGGCCGATATGCGGGTCGGCGCGCTGGATCACTTCGCCGTCGAGCTCAAGCACGAGGCGCAGCACGCCGTGCGCAGCCGGGTGCTGAGGTCCAAAGTTGAGCGTGTAATTCTTGATTTCAGCCATGGTCTTACCGGACTCCGTAGTTCTCTTCGCGGATCACGCGCGGCACGTTCTCGCGCGGCTCGATCGTCACCGGCTGGTAGATCACGCGTTTCTGTTCGGGGTCATAACGCATCTCGACATAGCCACTGACCGGGAAGTCCTTGCGGAACGGGTGGCCGATGAAGCCGTAGTCAGTCAGGATGCGGCGCAGGTCGTCATGGCCGTCGAACAGGATGCCGAACAGGTCGAAGGCTTCGCGCTC
>CAYZXP010000146.1:0-7428 GCA_964482415.1 uncultured Bifidobacterium sp.
TGCGGCGTCGACCGCGTGATCGTCGAGCACTTCGGCGCGAGCTTCGCTTCCATGTCGCCGGAGCGCTTCATCGACGATGTGCTGGTCGCTGGCATGCATGTCAAATGGCTGATCGTCGGCGACGACTTCCGCTTCGGCGCCAAACGTGCCGGCGACTTCGCGATGCTGGTCGAGGCCGGTCGCCGACACGGCTTCGAGGTCGTCGCGCTGCCGACCGTGATGCATGACGACACGCGCATCTCGTCGTCGGCCGTGCGCGCCGCGCTCGCGGCCGGTGACTTCGCGCGCGCCGAGGACCTGCTTGGCCATCCGTACGCGATCTCCGGCCATGTGCAGCACGGCCGCAAGCTCGGCCGCACCATCGGTTTCCCGACGCTGAACCTGAAGGTCGCGCACAAGCGCCCGGCCGCCTCCGGCATCTTCGTCGTGCAGGTGCACGGACTTGGCGAACGTCCGTGGCCGGCGGTCGCCAGCCTTGGCGTGCGCCCGACCGTCGAGGACAACGGTCGCGTGCTGCTCGAAGTCCATCTGTTCGACTTCAGCGGCGACTGTTACGGCAAGCTGATCCGCGTCGAGTTCCTGAAGAAGCTGCGCGACGAAGCAAAGTACGACGACCTCGACAGCCTGACGCGCGCGATCGACGCCGACGCGCGTGCCGCCCGCGAATTTTTTGCGCAGCGTTCCGCTGCGTGAACCCAGAATCCTGAATAGCCAACCGAAGCCCATCCATGTCCGACAACAGCAAGAAGCCCGAGAACAAATACCCGGTCAACATGACCGAGACCGCCTTCCCGATGCGCGGCGACCTCGCCAAGCGCGAGCCTCAGTGGGTCGCGCAGTGGCAGCAGAAGCAGCTGTACCAGCGCATCCGCAAGGCGTCGGCCGGCCGGCCGAAGTTCATCCTGCATGACGGCCCGCCGTATGCGAACGGCGACATCCACATCGGCCATGCGGTGAACAAGATCCTGAAGGACATGATCGTCAAGACGCGCCAGCTCGACGGCTTCGACGCGCAGTACGTGCCGGGCTGGGACTGCCATGGCATGCCGATCGAGATCCAGATCGAAAAGCAGTTCGGCAAGCACCTGCCGACGGCCGAGGTGCTGGCGAAGTCGCGCGCCTACGCGGCCGAACAGGTCGAGCGGCAGAAAAAGGACTTCATCCGCCTGGGCGTGCTCGGCGACTGGGGCAACCCGTACCTGACGATGAACCACGGGAACGAGGCCGACGAGATCCGCGCGCTCGGCCAGATCCTCGACAAGGGCTATGTGTACCGCGGGCTGAAGCCGGTGAACTGGTGCTTCGACTGCGGCTCGGCGCTGGCCGAGGCCGAAGTCGAATATCAGGACAAGCGCGATCCGGCGATCGACGTCGGCTTCCCGTTCGCCGAGCATGACAAGGTCGCGCAGGCGTTCGGCCTGTCCTCGCTGCCGTGCGACAAGGGCTATGTGGTGATCTGGACCACCACGCCGTGGACGATCCCGTCGAACCAGGCGCTGAACGTGCATCCGGAATTCGACTACGCGCTGGTGCAGACCGAGCGCAACGGCGAGCCGCTGCTGCTGATCCTCGCGAAAGATCTGGTCGACGACTGCCTGCAGCGCTACGGCCTGACGGGCAGCGTGATCGCGACGACGAAGGGTGAGGCGCTGTCGCTGATCCGCTTCCGTCATCCGCTGGCAGCGGCAGACCAGGGCTATGACCGCCTGTCGCCGGTCTATCTCGGCGAGTACGTGACCGCCGATTCCGGCACCGGCATCGTGCACTCGGCGCCCGCATACGGCGTGGAAGACTATGCGTCCTGCAAGGCGCACGGCATGAAGGACGACGACATCCTGAACCCGGTGATGGGCGACGGCCGCTACGCGTCGACGCTGCCGCTGTTCGGCGGCATGACGATCTGGGAAGCGTCGAAGCCGATCTGCGCGGCGCTGGAGGAGGGCGGTTCGCTGTTCAAGCTGGTGATGTTCGACCACAGCTACATGCACTGCTGGCGCCACAAGACGCCGATCATCTACCGTGCGACCTCGCAATGGTTCGCCAGCATGGACCGCACGCCGAAGGCCGGCGGCGCATCGCTGCGCGAGACCGCGCTGGCGGCGGTCGAGGCAACCCGTTTCTATCCGTCGTGGGGCAAGGCACGCCTGCACGGCATGATCGCGAACCGGCCGGACTGGACGTTGTCGCGCCAGCGGCAATGGGGCGTGCCGATGGCCTTCTTCGTGCACAAGGAAACCGGCGAGCTGCATCCGGACACGCCGGCGCTGCTGGAGAAGGTGGCGCAGCTGGTCGAGAAGGAAGGCATCGAAGCCTGGCACAAGCTGGAGCTGACCGACATCCTCGGCGCCGATGCGGCCAACTATGTGAAGAACAAGGACACGCTGGACGTCTGGTTCGATTCCGGCGTCACGCACCAGACCGTGCTGCGCGGCTCACATGCGGCTGAATCGCACTTCCCGGCTGACCTGTACCTCGAAGGCTCGGACCAGCACCGCGGCTGGTTCCATTCGTCGCTGCTGACCGCGTCGATGCTGGACGGCCGCGCGCCGTACAAGGCACTGCTGACGCACGGCTTCGTGGTCGACGGCGAAGGCAAGAAGATGTCGAAGTCCAAGGGCAACGTCGTCGCGCCGCAGAAGGTGTCGGACACGCTGGGCGCGGAGATCCTGCGCCTGTGGGTCGCATCGACCGACTACTCGGGCGAACTGTCGATCTCGGACGAGATCCTGAAGCGCGTGGTCGAGAGCTACCGCCGCATCCGCAACACGCTGCGCTTCCTGCTGGCGAACACGTCGGACTTCGATCCGGCGAAGGATGCGGTCGCGATCGGTGACCTGCTGGAGATCGACCGCTATGCGATCGCGCGCATGGCGCAATTGCAGGACGAGATCCGCGCGCACTTCAACGACTACGAATTCCATCCGGTCGTCGCGAAGCTGCAGATGTACTGCTCGGAAGACCTCGGCGGCTTCTACCTCGACATCCTGAAGGATCGCCTGTACACCAGCGGCGCGACCTCGGCTGCACGCCGCTCGGCGCAGACCGCGATCTGGCACATCACGCAGTCGCTGCTGCGCCTGATGGCGCCGATCCTGTCGTTCACCGTCGAGGAAGCCTGGTCGGTGTTGGCCGACAAGGCCGTCTACGAGGCATCCGGCGAGACGATCTTCACGCAGACCTTCTACGCGCTGCCGGCCGTCGGCGACGCCGACGCGCTGCTGACCAAATATGCGACGCTGCGCGAGATCCGCGCCGGCGTGCTCAAGCAACTGGAGGAAGTGCGCGCATCCGGCGCGATCGGCTCGTCGCTGCAGGCGGAGGTGGAGATCCATGCGGCCGGCGACCGTCTCGCGCTGCTGCAGGCGCTTGGCGACGACCTGAAATTCGTGCTGATCACCTCGGCCGCGCAAGTCGTTGCGGCCGCCGGCGACGCCGACGAGAAGGTGGTGGTGAACGCATCGAAGTACCGCAAGTGCGAGCGCTGCTGGCACTACCGCGCGGACGTCGGTGCCGATGCCGGCCATGCTGCGCTGTGCGGGCGCTGCGTATCCAACCTGTTCGGCACCGGCGAAGCACGCCGCGTGGCCTGATCACGAAGGCGAACGATGGCAAAGAAAAGCTCAGGCCTGATGCTGTGGCTCGGCGTCGCGACCGTTGCGGTGCTGCTCGACCAGCTGTCGAAGATCACGATGTCGCGGCTGCTGTCCTACGGCCAGTCCGAGACCATCACCAGCTATTTCAACCTGGTGATGGTCTACAACCAGGGAGCGGCCTTCAGCTTCCTGTCGAACCAGGGTGGCTGGCAGCGCTGGTTCTTCAGCGCGCTGGCGCTTGGCGTGTCGGTGTTCATTGTCTTCATGCTGAAGAAGAATGCGAGCCAGCGGATGTTCTGCTGGTCGCTGTCGCTGATCCTCGGCGGCGCGGTCGGCAACCTGATCGACCGCATCGCCTATGGCCATGTGATCGACTTCCTCGATTTCCATATCGGTCGCTGGCACTGGCCGGCGTTCAACGTCGCGGATGGCGCGATCACGATCGGTGCGGCATTATTCGTGCTGGACGAACTGCGGCGCGTCAACCGCTGACGCGCATACCCGATGAAACTCGCTGGCAAAAACATCGTGCTGGGACTCTCCGGCGGCATCGCCTGCTACAAGGCCGCCGAGCTCGCGCGCGGACTGGTGAAGGCCGGCGCGCAGGTGCAGGTCGCGATGACCGACGCTGCCTGCCATTTCATCACGCCGGTGACGATGCAGGCGCTGTCGGGCAAGCCGGTCTACACCGACCAGTGGGACCCGCGCGTCGCCAACAACATGGCGCACATCGACCTGACCCGCAAGGCGGACGCCGTCGTGATTGCGCCCTGCTCGGCCGACTTCATGCGCAAGCTCGCGCACGGCGCGGCCGACGATTTGCTGTCCACGCTCTGCCTCGCGCGGCCGGCATCGTTGCCGCTGCTGATCGCGCCGGCAATGAATGTCGAGATGTGGGAGAACCCCGCGACGCAGCGCAATGCCGCGCAACTGCGCGCCGACGGCATCACGCTGCTCGGCCCGGTCGCCGGCGAGCAGGCCTGCGGCGAAACCGGCCTTGGCCGCATGATGGAGCCGGAAGCCTTGCTGGATGCGCTGGAGGCATTCTTCCATCCGCAACTGCTGCAGGGTCGCAAGGTGTTGATCACCGCCGGTCCCACGTTTGAACCGATCGACCCGGTGCGCGGCATCACCAACCTCTCGTCGGGCAAGATGGGCTATGCGATCGCCCGCGCAGCGCGCGCAGCAGGCGCCGAAGTCACGCTGGTGTCCGGCCCGACCGCACTGCCCGCCCCGGCCGGCGTGCGCATGCTGCCGGTGACCACAGCGCGCGACATGCATGACGCGGTGATGGCGAACATCGACGGTCAGCAGGTATTCATCGCCGTGGCGGCGGTGGCCGACTGGCGCGTAGCCGCGGCGAGCACGCAGAAGATCAAGAAGCAGGAAGGCGGCATGCCATCGCTGGCGTTCGCGGAGAACCCGGACATCCTCGCAGCCGTCGCTGCGCTGCCGTCGCCGCCTTACTGCGTCGGCTTCGCCGCCGAATCGGAAAACCTGCTGCAGCACGGTGCAGCCAAGCGACTGAGAAAAAAAATTCCCCTGCTGGTTGGCAACATCGGCCACCAGACCTTCGGCAAGGATGACAACGAACTGGTACTGTTCGACGATGCCGGTACGCATCCGCTGCCACGCGCAAGCAAGGAAGCGCTCGCGGCGATGCTGGTCGCCGAAATCGCGCAACGCCTGCGCGCCTGATACGAAAAACCAATGAAGAATATCGCCGTCAAGATCCTTGATGAACGCCTGCGTGAGCAAATGCCCGCCTATGCGACGCCCGGCAGCGCAGGACTCGACCTGCGCGCCTGCCTCGACGCGCCGCTGACCGTCGAACCCGGCAGCACGCACCTGATCCCCACCGGTCTCGCGATCCATATCGGCGATCCGGGCCATGCCGCACTGATCCTGCCGCGCAGCGGCCTCGGCCACAAGCACGGCATCGTGCTGGGCAACCTGGTCGGGCTGATCGACTCCGATTATCAGGGACAGCTGATGGTCTCGACCTGGAACCGAGGCGATACGGCGTTCGTGCTGAACCCGATGGAACGCCTCGCGCAGCTGGTGATCGTGCCGGTCGTGCAGGTGGGCTTCGAGGTCGTCGACGAATTCGGCGACAGCGAGCGTGGCGCCGGCGGCTTCGGCAGCACCGGCAAGCACTAGGCTGCCTGAGGCGGACTCCCATGCTGCTCCGTCTGCTCCCGCCCACCGTACAGCGCGTCCTCGTCGCGTTGCCGGTCGTACTGCTGCTCGCCTCCTGCGCGTCGGATCCCGGCCGGCCGGCGGGCAGCACCTCAGGCAACCTGGCGCGCTTCAGTACCGAGCAAGCGTTCGATACGCTGTTGCGCCGACAGGATCGCGTCTATCGCGTGATCACGCCGCTGCTGGTAAAGAACACCGCGCTCTGCAAGGCGTCGGCGAGGCCCTTGCTCGGTTTCACCGCGAAGAACCGTTATTCGTATCCTCCTGAACTGCGCGCCGCGGCCGAATCGCGGCTGAAGCTGGGCGACGCGCTGCAGGTGCTGCAGGTGCTCGACGGCAGCGGCGCCATGCGCGCCGGCATACGGCGCGGCGACGTGCTGCAATCCATCGAGGGCCAGCCGGTACCGCAAGGCGCGCAGGCCGAGACCGACGCTGCGAAACTGGTGCTGCCGCTGATGCGCAATGCCAGCGATCTGAACGTAACGCTGCTGCGCAACGGCGCGCCGGTCACGGCCAATGTCGCGCTCACGCCGGCCTGTGCATTTGCGATCGAGGTCGGCAATGCGCCGCATGTGAACGCCTACACGGACGGGCGGCGCATCATGGTGACGACCGGCATGCTGGACGTGCTGTCCGACGCCGAACTGTCCATCATCCTCGCGCGCGAAATCGCGCATGGCACGCTGCGCCACGCGCGCACGATGCAGAACGCCGCCACCACCGCCGGCGTGATCGATGCGCTGCTGCCGCTGCATCCCGATCTCGGCGCCTTCGCCGGCAGCGCCGGCCTCAAGCCCATGGAAGACAAGCTCGACCAGGAAGCGGATCGCCTGGCGTTATACATGCTGGCGCGCGCGGGACTCGATCCGGCGCTCGCGCCACGGACGCTCGACAAGCTCGCCATCGCCTATCCGGCCACGCTGACCAATGGCTACACTGCGCTGCACCCGTGGACTGCCGAGCGCGCATCGCTGATGCAGGCGACGCTGGCCGAGATACGGCAGAAGCAGGCCGCGAAGAAGCCACTGGCGCCCTGAACGGCAAGACGAAAAAAAACCCCTGCCGGCGACGGCAGGGGTTTTTGTTTTGCAGCGTGCGGTTTACTCGACCTCGGCCGCTTCCTGAGGCGGCGCCGCCGGCGGCGGGGTATCGCCTTCGGTGAACTCGAGACGAATCTGCTCGTTCTCGTCCAGCTCGACCGCGACGCGGCCGCCGCTGACCAGCCGGCCAAACAGCAACTCGTCGGCCAGCGCCTTGCGGATCATGTCCTGGATCAGCCGCGCCATCGGGCGCGCGCCCATCAGCGGATCGAAGCCCTTCTTCGCCAGGAAGCGGCGCAGCGATTCACTGAAGGTCGCGTCGACTTTCTTCTCGTGCAGCTGCTCTTCGAGCTGCATCAGGAACTTGTCGACGACGCGCATGATGATCTCTTCATCGAGCGCGCGGAAACTGATGGTCGCATCCAGCCGGTTGCGGAACTCCGGCGTGAACATGCGCTTGATGTCCGCCATCTCGTCGCCGGCCTGCTTGGTCTCGGTAAAGCCGATGGTGCGCTTCTGCAGGCTTTCCGCGCCCGCGTTCGTGGTCATGATGATGATCACGTTGCGGAAGTCGGCCTTGCGCCCGTTGTTGTCGG
>CAYZXP010000147.1:0-7368 GCA_964482415.1 uncultured Bifidobacterium sp.
GGATCAGCGTCGGGATGCCGCGGATGCCGAACTTGGCCGGCACGGCCTGGTTGGCGTCGACGTCCATCTTCGCGATCTGCAGCTTGCCGTCGTATTCCTTCGCGACTTCCTCGAGGATCGGGGCGATCATCTTGCAGGGACCGCACCACTCGGCCCAGAAGTCGACCAGCACGGGCTTGTCGGACTTGATCACGTCGGTCTCGAAAGAACTGTCGGAAATGTGTTTGATGTTGTCGCTCATGTTGTCCTCAGTGAGAGGTAAAAACCGGCCCGCGTTGTTCTTGGTTGATGACTCGGATTGCACTTCGCCTGCACTGTTGTGAACACACCGGAATGTGTCGCGCGTAATCGAATGGGATTTTGCTGCAGGAGGAGGCGCGGCGGGAACTCTGTACGAATCATAACCGATTTTTCCGGAAAGTGCGCCTTTGTGCGGATGGCCTTGCGCGGTCGCATACAATGCCGTGCGATAACCCCATCCAACCCCCGCCCGTTCATCTGATGCCGCATATCGTACACAAGCTGCCGCCGGGTCCCGGCTTCTGGCGCGACGCGGCGCGCGTGCTGCTCGCGCAGGCCGGCGCAAGCGAGTTGCCCGACTGCCTCGTGCTGGTGCCGACCTTCTCCCATATCGGGCTGTTGCGCGCTGCGCTGGCCGCCGAACTGGGCGAGAGCTTCATCCCGCCGCAGATACGCACGCTCGATTCCTGGCTGGAGCAGCAGCCGCCCGACCCGCAGGCCGAGCTGCCGGCGACGTCCACCGAGCGGTTGATGGCGCTGTATGCGTCGCTGCGCGAAACCGGCTGGCTGAAAAAGCTGTTTGCCGCGCGCCGCAACACCGACCTGCTGCCGCTGGCGCAGACGCTGGTCGGGCTGGCCGATGAACTCACCGCCGCGCTGTTGCCGGCCGCGCTGGCGCAGCCGGAAGACGTCGAGGACCGCTGGCAGGCAGCGCTCGCACAGCTGTCGCCTCGCGCGGCGGCGCTGCTGTCGGACGAGGCGCAGCTGGTCTGGAAGCTGTGGCAGGTCGAGCGCGACGAACGCGACCCGGGCATGGCGCGGCACGCGGCGCTGCAGCGCACCGCCGAGCTGGCCGCCCACCCGTTGTTCTGGTGTTCGCCGTGGCAGCCGGATGCGCTCGAGGCGGCCTTCCTCGACACCTGGGCGCAGTTGCAGCCGGTGCAGCTGCTGCAGCTCGACTGGTCGGCCGCGGCGATGCCTGCTGCCTTTGCGGCGAGCTGGCCCGAACTGCTCGACGACGGCGAACCCTGCGCCGGCACGCCGGCCGCCGTGCCGGCCGGCATCTGGTTGCACGAGGCCGGCGGCATGGAGAACGAGGCGCAGATGGCGGCGCAGGCGATCGTCGACTGGATCGCTGCCGGACGCCAGCGCATCGCGGTGATTCCGCAGGACCGTGTCGTCGCGCGCCGGCTGCGCGCGCTGCTCGAGCGCGCGCAGGTGGTCGTATCCGACGAGACTGGCTGGAAGTTGTCCACGACGCGCGCGGCCGCGGTGCTGCATGCATGGATCGAACTGGCCGGTTCGGGCGGGGACGTCGGCCGCCTGCTCGATTTCCTCAAGGCGCCGTTCATCAATCATGACGCGCTGGTCGATCCGGTGCAGCGCGGCGCGCTCGAAGCAGCGCTGGTTGCCGCCGGCCCCGGCGCCGGATGGGATGCGCTGGCCGGCGCACTCGCCGGCCAGCTTTCGGCACGCGCGCTGGTCGACGCGATCGCGCGCGAGGCCGGTCGCTATCGCGCCGCGCGTCCTGTCGCCGACTGGGTCGAGGACACCCTCGCGGCGTTCACCGCGCTTGGCTGCACCGAAGCGCTGGCGGCCGACAAGGCCGGCGCGCAGGTGATGGAAATGCTGGAGAAGCTCGCGCGCGACTGCGAGAGGCTCGATCAGCGCTTCACGCTGTCCGAATGGCGCGTGCTGGTGGACCTGCAGATGGAGCAGACCGTATTCACTGCGCCGCGCGAAGACCGCAGAGTGATGATGGTGCCGCTGAACGGCAGCACGCTGCGCGAGTTCGATGCAGCGATCGTGGTCGGCGCCGACGCCGAACACCTGCCGTCGCGTCCGGCCGAACAGCTGTTCTTTGCGAACGCGGTGCGGCGCGAGCTCGGCCTGGAGACGCGCGAGAGCCGCCAGCGGCAGCAGCTGCGCGAGTTCGCGTCGCTCTTGCTGAGCTGTCCGGAGGTCGTGCTGTCCTGGCAGGCCCGTCGCGACGGCGACGAGGTCAAGCCGAGCGCATGGATACAGCGGCTGGAACTGGCGCTGGAAGCGGCCGGCCTCGGCGCGCTGCCGCGCCGCCGGCCGCAGCTGGCAAGCGCGCGCCTGATCGCCGAGCCGCAGGCGATGCCGTCGCCGGCCGCGCCGGCGCTGCTGCCGGCGCGCCTGTCGGCCAGCGGCTACAACAGCCTGGTGGCCTGCCCTTACCAGTTCTTCGCGTCGCGCATGCTCGCGCTGAGCGCACCCGACGAAGTCGCCGAGCTGCCCGAGCGGCGCGACTACGGCGACTGGCTGCACCGGATACTGAAGCGCTATCACGACGAAATCCGCGAGCAGCGCGTGCCGCCGTCGCAGCGGCTGGCGCTGATGCAGGCGATCTCCGACGAAGTCTTCGCGGCCGAGACCGCGCGCAATCCCGCCGCGCTCGCGTTCCGGGTGCGCTGGCTGTCGCGCTGCGACGCCTACGTCGACTGGGCAAACCGCCACGAATCCGACGGCTGGACCTTTGCGTTCGGCGAGGAATGGAAAGACAGGCCGCTGGGCGCCGACGGCGCCGGCGTGAGCCTGGTCGGCCAGATCGACCGCATCGACCGCAACGCCGATGGCGAACTGATGGTGATCGACTACAAGACCACGCGCGTGCCGGCGCTGCGCGGCAAGCTCAGGGACCATGAAGACCACCAGCTGCCTTTCTACACGCTGCTGCTCGATCCCGCGCCGGTGCGCGCCGCCTATGTGGCGGTTGACGACGATCCCGACGCGGCGCTCGAGCCGGAAGACCTCGACGAATGGCGCGACGCGCTGCACGCGCAGCTGTCCGCGAACCTGCGGTCGATCGCAGCGGGCGCCAGCCTGCCCGCGTACGGCAGCGGCAAGAGCTGCGACTGGTGCAAGATGCGCGGCCTGTGCCGCAAGGGGAGCTGGTGATGACGCAAGCTGACCAGCTGTTCGCCGACGGCCGCACGGTCGACGCGCAGGAGTTCGTCCGTATCGCCTGCGACCCGGCGCGCTCGGTGACGGTCGAGGCCTGTGCCGGCAGCGGCAAGACCTGGCTGCTGGTGTCGCGCATGCTGCGGCTGCTGCTCGAAGGCGCGGAGCCGGCCGAGCTGCTGGCGATCACGTTCACGCGCAAGGCGGCCGGCGAGATGCGCGAGCGGCTGCTGCAGCTGCTGCGGCAACTGGCGCTGGAGCCGGACGACAGCAAGGTGATCGGCGAGCTGCAGCAGCGTGGCCTGGCGCCGGCGCGCGCCGCGCAGCTGCTGCCGGCAGCGCGCGCGCTGTATGCGCGCGTGCTGGCCAGCCCGCACGGCCTGGCGGTCGATACCTTCCACAGCTGGTTCATCCGGCTGTTGCAGATCGCGCCGCTGGCCTCCGGCGTGCCGCACGGCTTCGGGCTGGAAGAGGGCACCGGCGAGATCGCCGATGCCGCATGGCTGCGCTTCATGCAATCGATGAACCATGCCGACCATGCGGAACTGCGCGACGCGCTGATGACGGTCTACCGGATCGCCGGCGACTGGAGCGGCAAGGAGCTGGTCGACGCCTTCCTCGACAAGCGCGCCGAATGGGTGATCGCGAACCTGCACGGTGACCCGCTGCAGGAGATGGTCGACCGCTGCGGCGAAGACGGCGAGCGCGACGCGCGCCTTGCGCTGTGGGACGACGCGCCGCTGGTGTCGCGCATCCTGCGCATCGCGCCGATGCTCGGCGCCGGCACCAGGACGCAGAAGGATCATGCGAACGCCATTGAAATGGCGATGACGGCCGGCGCCAGCCTGGAGTCGTTCGAACAGCTGTGTTCAGGTTTCCTTACGCAGGCCGGCGGGCTGCGCTCGTCCGCGCCCTCGGTGCCGCAACGCGCCGCCCTGGCGGTCGACGACCTCGCGCTGTTCGGGTCGGACTACCCGGCGCTGGGCGAGGAACTGCTGGAGCGGCGCGCGCGCGGCGCCGAGCTGACCGTGCGGCAGCTCAACGAGGCGATGTTCACGATAGGCGCAGCCGTGATCGATCACTACGAGGCGATCAAGGCCGACCGCCGCAAGATGGATTTCGCCGACCTCGAGCTGCATGCGTGGAAGCTGCTGACCAGCGACGAGCATGCGGCCTACCTGCATGCGCGCATCGACGCGCGCTACCGCCACATCCTGGTCGACGAATTCCAGGATACCAATCCGCTGCAGTGGCATGTGGTGCGCGCGTGGCTGGACGCCTATGACGGCGACGGCCAGCGCCCGAGCGTCTTCATCGTCGGCGACCCGAAGCAGTCGATCTACCGCTTCCGACGCGCCGAGCCGCGCGTGTTCGAAGCGGCGCGCGAGATGCTGCGGCAGTCGGGCGCCGCTGACCTGCGCACCAGCGTCACGCGCCGCAACGGCCGCGCGATCGTGCAGGTACTGAACGACGCGATGCGCGAGAACCGGTTGTATGCGACGCAGGGAACCTTGTCCGACAACGAAGGCGTGGTCTGGCGGCTGCCGCTGGTGGCCACCGCTGCCGACGGCGATTCGGCAGCGGCCAACGGTCTCGTGCTGCGCGATCCGCTGCTTGCGCCGGCCGTCGAGCAGGAGGACCGGCGCCGCGAGCAGGAGGGCGAGCTGGTCGGCCACGCGCTGCACCATGCGCGCGCGCAGTTCCGCAACGCCGATGGCCCGCTGCGCTGGGCCGACATGATGATCCTGGTGCGCAGCCGCACTCATCTGCTCGCGTATGAACGCGGGCTGCGCGAGGCTGGCGTGCCCTTCGTGTCCAGCCGTGCCGGCGGCCTGCTCGACACGCTCGAAGCAAGCGATCTCATCGCGCTGCTGCGCTGGCTGACGATGCCGGCCGACGACCTCGCGCTCGCGCATCTGCTGAAGTCGCCGATTGCCGGCGCTGGTGATGATGACCTGATCTTGCTGGCGCGCGGCGACGGCAGCTGGTGGCAGCGGCTGCAGCAGCGGGTCGGCGACGGCGGCGCTACGCCGGCGCTGGCGCGCGCGCAGGCGCTGCTGTCCGGCTGGCTGGAGGCGTCGCGCTACCTGCCGGTGCATGACCTGCTCGATCGCGTGCTGCACGAAGGCGAGCTGGTGCGCCGCTATGCGGTGGCCGCACCCGACGAGACGCGGCTGCAGGTGCTCGGCAACCTCGACGCCTTCCTTGCCCTGTCGCTCGAGCTCGACGCCGGCCGTTACCCGAGCATCGCGCGTTTCCTCGAGCACCTGCGGCGCAAGCAGCGCGGCAGCGAGCAGGAAGCGCCTGACGAGGCCGACATCGATGCCGAACTCGACGCGGTGCGCATCATGACCGTGCACGGCGCCAAGGGACTCGAAGCCGACGTGGTCGCGGTGATGGGCGCCAACCACAGCGACGCCGGCAAGGACAAGGCCGGCGTGCTGTGCGAGTGGCCGCAGGACGCGCTGGCGCCGGTCCATTTTTCCGTATTCGGCAAAATGTCCGAGCGCGGTGTCTCGCGCGCCGAACTGTTCGAACAGGAAGAGGCTTTCCGCCTGCAGGAAAACTGGAACCTGCTGTATGTCGCGGCGACGCGCGCCAAACAGGTGCTCGTGATCAGCGGCGTGCATGACGACCGCAGCAAGAAGGGGCCGCAGCCGGGCGTGCAGTCCGGCAGCTGGTACGAGCGGCTGCTGGCGGTGCCGGCGTTCACGCCGGACATCGTGCCGGCCACGAAAGCGGGCGGCGATGCGGGCTTCGAGCTGATATCGTTCCGGCCGCCGGCCTTGCCGCCGCCGGCGCGCAACACCGACGCTGCCGCCGACAACGCGGCCACGCTCGAAGGCAAGCGCCTGCACGCGCTGATGGAGCGCGTGACCAACCCCGGCCTCTGGCCGGTCACGCTGCCGCCGCCGGGCGTGGTCGCCCGCTGGCTCGGCTGCAGCGACGACGAAGCGGACGCCGCCTGCAAGCAGGCCGGTTGCATCCTGTCGCAGCCGTCGCTGGCGCGCTTCTTCGACCCGGACGTCCATACGTTTGCGCGCAATGAAATGGAGCTCGTGCATCGCGGCGAACTGATGCGCATCGACCGGCTGGTGATCTTCGACGACGCGTTGTGGATCCTCGATTACAAGCGCAACTTGTATGAATGGCAGCAATCCGACTACCAGCAGCAACTGGCGCGCTACCGCGAAGCGTGTGCGACGCTGTTCCCCGGCAAGGTGATCAACGCCGCACTGATTACGGTCGACGGGCAGTTGTGGACCGATGACGGCGATGCGGCGATGGCGCAGGCCGGCCTGGCCGGGAGCGCATGATGCCGCAGGATGGTATGCAAACGGCAACGCCGGGTTTGTCGGTCGAAGTCTGTATTGACGGAAATTCTTGGCCGCGACTATAGTGCCGCATGGTCTTTGATTTCACTTCCCTGCTGGACAAAGTCAGGCAGCTGGTCGAGCTTACCCACGCACTGCGCGGCGAGAACGCTGCACTGCGGGGTGAGCTCGCGCTGCTGAAGGCGGAGAATGCGCGCCTGGCGCAGCGCATGCAGGAGGCGCACGAGCGCGTGTCCAGGCTGATCGCATCGCTGCCGGCCGACGCCGTTGATCGCGAGGCCGCATGACGACCATCGACGTCACCATCATGGGCCAGGCCTACCGGCTGGCCTGCAAGGAAGGCGAGGAGCTCGCGCTGAAGCAGGCGGTCGCTTACCTCGACGAGCGCATGGGGACTATCCGCGACTCCGGCAAAGTGAAGGGCACCGACCGCATTGCGGTGATGGCCGCGCTCGGCATCGCCGCTGACTTCCTCGCGTCGCGCTCGGCAGACGGCCCGTTCGCCGACATGCCGGTGGCTGAAGTGCGCGACAAGATTACCGCGATGCACTCGCTGCTCGACGCCGCACTCGCGCCGCAGGAACGCCTGTTCTGAACGCGCTGCCGCAGCATCGCTGCGGCGTTTTCCCGACGGGTTTGCACGACGACGAAATCCGTTGACATGCGGCGTGTTTGCGGTAGACTTCCTTCTCCTGCCGTGTACGCGTTTGCCATATATTCCTTGAACCATTTATGCGCATTGGCTGCGGGATTCGTTTAGTAGGCGTGAGCGTCGCTAGTCCGACGATCCCAATATTGAACTACTGTGGCCACCTTGAACCAAATTGGTTCGGGATGCCGGCACAGCGGCACAGGCGGGACTAAATTC
>CAYZXP010000148.1:0-3503 GCA_964482415.1 uncultured Bifidobacterium sp.
GCTGCGCGCCGCGGCCGCTGGCGGCCTGCGTCGAGATCAGGTTCGATTCATACGCCTGCATGCGCAGCGCAAGGTCCTGCAGGTCGATGCCGGCCGTGCGTATGGCCGGAAACAATTGCTGTTCCTCCAGCTCGATGTGCGCGACCACGATGTCGTGCAGCTGCTGCATCAGGTCATCGTATGCGGCCTCGCCCGGTTGCAGTTCCTGGAGTTGCACCAGCAGCTCGTCGGCGCCCTGGTGGTCGTCCTGGCATTTCTCGACCAGCGCCGCATCGATCTCCTGCACGCGCGGATAGAACACCGCTTCTTCCAGCGTCGTGTGCAGCTGCAGCGCCTCGCAGATCTTCGGGCCGGCCTGCTGCCTGACACGCTCGTCCTGCGTGCCGAGGTAATACTGCATCAGCTGCCGCACATAGTTGTGGTCATGCATCAGCGACTGCGTGGGATCATTGAGCGGAAAATTGCCGCGTGCCCGTGCCTGAAGATTGTCCTGCGCCATGGCTTCCTCCTTGGTTGAGGCGTGGCTGCGATGCGCGCGCACGCCGGTTCAGGCAAAATTCGACGCTGGCGTTCCTGCAAAATTCCCCAACCGGCAAGGAGAAGTCATGAATATCCTCGGCATCAGCGGCAGCCTCAGGAAGGCGTCTTTCAATAGCGCGGCGTTGCGCGCCTGCGCCGAACTCCTGCCGCCCGGCGCGACCCTGTCCGTCTTCGACATCGCGCCGATACCGCTGTATGACGAGGATGTGCGCGCGCAGGGCCTGCCTGACGCGGTGCAGCAGCTGCGCGAACAGATTCGGGCAGCCGATGCCTTGCTGATCGCCACGCCTGAATACAACTATTCGATACCGGGCGTGCTGAAAAATGCCATCGACTGGGCGTCACGCCCGCCGGAGCAGCCTTTCGCCGGCAAGCCGATTGCGCTGATCGGCGCGACGCCAGGCGGTTTCGGTACGTCGCGTGCGCAGTACCATCTGCGCCAGGTGTTTGTTGCCCTCAATGCCCACCCGCTGAACCAGCCCGAAGCCTTCATATCCGCCGCGCCGACGAAATTCGACGAGCAGGGCAAGCTCACCGATGCGGCCACCGCGGAACAGCTGCGCAAAGTACTGGCGGCGCTGGCCGACTGGACGCGCCGCCTGCAAGCCTGACGCAACCGCACCGCAAGACAACGACGCCATCCAGCCATGAAGACGGGCGGCAGCGTACCGCCCCAGCGAGGCAGCATGAACTTTCCCGAGACGAGACTGGCGCGCGCAGCGCGCGCTGCGGCGCTGGCCGCGATGACAGCGGCCGCCATGGCCGCCCAAGCGCAGGTGATCGACCTGCATACCGGCGAGGAGATCAGTGAGCCGTTGCTGGCCGAACGGCTGCGGCAACAGGATCTGGTGTTGCTCGGCGAATTGCACGACAACCCGCAGCACCATCGCTTGCGCGGCGAACTGATTGCGCACTTTGCGCGTCCCGGCACGACCGTCGTCGCCGAACACTTGCCATCCGGCGCGCGCGTCGCGGCCGGCGGCCCGCTGCAACGCGATCTCGAGGCGGCCGGCTTCGATGCGAAGGGATGGCGCTGGCCGCTGCATCAGCCGTTGTTCGGCGACATCCGCGCGCAGGCGCTGCCGCTGGTCGGCGGCAACTTGCCGAAAGGGTATTCAAAGCAGCTGATGGCGGGCGGCGAGGCGAGCCTCACCGACGCGCTGGCGTCGCCTTACCGGCAGGCGCCGCTGTCGCCGGCCGCCGTGGCGCGGCTCGACGGCGACCTGATCGATGGCCATTGCGGGCAATTGCCTGACAGGTACCTCGCGCCGATGCGGCTGGTGCAGCGCGCGACCGACATTTCAATGGCGAACATGCTGCTGGCGCACGCGCCGGCCGTGCTGGTGGCAGGCAACGGCCACGTGCGCAAGGACTATGGCGTGCCGCAGGTGCTTGAAGCATTGGCACCTTCGCTGAAAATTTCGTCGATTGGCTTTTACGAGCGGGGCGGCGACCGCGCGGAACTGATAAAGTCTCTCGCCGGCCGCTACGACTATGTCTGGCTGACCGAAGCGGCGGGGCGCAGCGATCCCTGCGAAAACTTCAAATTAAAATAATTATCTGAGAGACAAAGCATGTTCAGATCCTTCTTCTTCTCTCGCCAGTGGCTGCTGTGGGCGTGGCCTGGCGCAGCGCTGATCGTCCTCGGCACCTGGTACCAGGTCGAGATCGACGTCGCGATCAACGACTGGTTCGGCGGCTTCTACGACATCGTGCAAAAAGCGCTCGGCAAGCCCGGTGCGGTGAGCATCGACGAGTTCTTCGGTTTCCTGACGACCTTCGGCAAACTGGCCGGCACCTATGTGCTGGTGGCGGTGCTGCTGGGCTTCTTCACCAAGCACTGGGTGTTCCGCTGGCGCGACGCGATGAACGGCTACTACATGGAGCACTGGGGCACGCTGCGCCGTATCGAGGGCGCGAGCCAGCGCGTGCAGGAGGACACCAAGCGCTTCGCGTCGATCATGGAATCGCTCGGTTCGAGCATGATGGATTCGCTGATGACGCTGTTTGCCTTCCTGCCCATCCTGTGGAACCTGTCGAAGAAGGTGGCCGAAGTGCCGCTGCTGGGCCAGGTCGATCATGCGCTGGTCTATGTGGCGATCCTGTTTGCACTGGCCGGCACGGTGGTGCTTGCGCTGGTGGGCATCAAGCTGCCGGGGCTCGAGTACAACAACCAGCGTGTCGAGGCCGCTTACCGCAAGGAGCTGGTGCATGGCGAAGACGATGCATCGCGCGCCAGCGATCCGGTGGTTACCGGCCTGTTCGCGCACGTGCGCGCGAACTATTTCCGGCTGTTCTTCCATTACATGTACTTCGACGTCGCCAAGTTCAGCTACCTGCAGTTCGGCGTGCTGGTGCCGTACATCGCGCTCGGACCGACCGTGGTGGCCGGCGCGATCACGCTGGGCGTGATGCAGCAGATCGTGCGCGCGTTCGGCCGCGTCGAGATGTCGTTCCAGTTCCTCGTGCGCAGCTGGGGCACGATTGTCGAGCTGATCTCGGTCTACAAGCGGCTGCGCGCATTCGAGGCGCAGATCGGCGTCGCGGCGACCGCGCCGGGCGTCGCGCCCGCGCCGGGCAGCGCCAACTCCTGACGCCGTGACCCGCGGCCGCCCTGCGGCGGCCGCGCTCCTCCCTTACTGGCAGACCGATGCGTCGGCGCCGCCCCAGAGGCCGCCGGCGCCATTGTCCTGCTGCGTCGTCTGCTCGTACCAGCCCGTCCTGATGTCGCCGGCGAACTTGCCGGTGCCGCCGGCGCGCGCGAAGCTGCCGCGCGGCTGTCCCGGCAGGTGCTGGAACTGGTAGATCGCGACATCGCCATCACCGTCGATCACCGTGCACGCACCGGCAGCCTGCATCGCGCCGTCCGGCAGTACCGTCACCGTGCCGCCGCAGTTGCCGGCCGGTCCGTCGTAGCGGCCGCCCTGTTCGGCGTTGATCTGCGTGACGTTATGAAAGACAAC
>CAYZXP010000148.1:3603-7207 GCA_964482415.1 uncultured Bifidobacterium sp.
CCGGCGCTGGCGCTGGACGCCGCGCAGGTGCCGCCGTCCAAACAGACCAAGCCCGGCCTGTATGTCGATGCGAAGGAGGCCTATGCGCTCAAGCAGCAGCTGGGCGAGCAGGCGATGTTCATCGACATCCGTACCCGTGGCGAGGTCAGCTATACCGGCATGGCCACGCTGGTCGATGCGCACGTGCCGCTGCTCGAGCATCCGGCGAATGCGGCGTGGGACGAGAAGGCCGGGCGGTTCCGGCTGGAGTACAACAACGATTTCGACGCCGAGGTGGCACGCCGCATGGCCGCAAAAGGCCTGGGCAAGGAGGCGACGGTCATCCTGATGTGCCGTTCCGGCGACCGCTCGTCGAAGGCGGCCAGCCTGCTCGCCGAGCTCGGCTACACCCGTGTCTTTACCGTGGTCGACGGCTTCGAGGGCGACGTCGCGAAGGAAGGCCCGGACGCCGGCAAGCGCGTCGTCAATGGCTGGAAGAACAGCGGCCTGCCGTGGACCTACCGGCTGGACAAGGACAAGCTCTACATGCCGGCCGCGAAGTAGTGGCTGCAGGCTGGCCGCGGCCGGTCAGCGTCGCCGCAGCAGTGCCAGCAGCGTCAGCACGCAGAAGCCGGCGCCGGCGATAAAAGTCGAGGCCGCGCCCAGCCGGTCCCACAGCAGCCCGGCCAGCACGCTGGCCACCAGCAGCGCGATGCCGGAAACGAGGTTGAAGAAGCCGAATGCGGTGCCGCGCAGGTCGGCCGGCGCGGTGTCGGCGACCATGGCCGACAGCAGGCCCTGCGTCATGCCCATGTGAATCCCCCACAGCGCCACGCCGGCGAACAGCGTGACCGGCGTCGGCGCCAGCGCCAGCAGGCCGTCGGCGACCAGCAGCACCAGCAGGCCCGCAGCCAGCAGCCCGCGGTGGCTGACGCGGTCGGACAGCTTGCCAAACGGGTAGGCTGACGCCGAATACACGACATTCATTGCCACCATTACCAGCGGCACCAGCGCGATCGCAATGCCGGCCTGCTGCGCGCGCAGCACGAGGAAGGCTTCGGAGAAGCGCGCCAGCATGAAGGCCGCGCCGATCGCCACCACTTGCCAGTAGCGCCGATCCAGCCGGGCGAGGTTCGTGCGCGAGATCGGGTTGCGCCGCACATGCGGCGCATCGGTGCGCGGCTCGCGCACGCCGAACAGCAGCACCAGCACCGACAGCAGTCCGGGGATCAGCGCGACCCAGAAGACCGCTCGGAAGTCGTCGTTCCAGGCCAGCATCAGTCCGACCGCCAGCAGCGGGCCGAGGAAGGCGCCGACCGTGTCCAGCGACTGGCGCAGGCCGAAGGCGGCGCCGCGTATTTCGGGCGGCGTCAGGTCGGCGATCAGCGCGTCGCGCGGCGCGCCGCGTATGCCTTTGCCGATGCGGTCGGCGAAGCGCGCGGCCAGCACCAGCCCGCTGCCCTGCGCGAGCGCGAACAGCGGCTTGGACAGCGCGCCCATCGTGTAGCCGAGCAGCGCCAGTCCCTTGCGCTTGCCGAGGTAATCCGACAGCGCGCCGGAGAACACCTTGACGATCAGCGCGGTCGCCTCGGCGACGCCTTCGACCAGGCCGACCATCAGCGCGCTGGCGCCGAGTGTGCCGATCATGAACAGCGGCAGCAGGCTGTGGATCATTTCCGACGAGACGTCCATCAGCAGGCTGACGAAGCCGAGCGCCCAGACGCCGGAGGGTATCGGCGGCCGTGCGCCGGAGGTGCTGCCTGGTTCGTGTGATTTCATCGCCGCAAACAAAAATGCCCGCCGGGTGTCCAGCGGGCATTGTATCGGCAGGCGGCGTCGCTTACTGCTTGACGGCTTCGAGCGCGATGTCGATGCGCACTTCGTCGCCGACGTGCGGCGCGTACTTGCCCATGTTGAAGTCGGTGCGCTTGACCGTGGTGTGCGCGTTCGCGCCGATCGCATCCTTCTTCTGCATCGGGTGCGGCATCGCGAGGAAGGAGGTGACGGTCAGCACGACCTTTTTCGTCACGCCCTTCAGCGTCAGGTTGCCCTCGACGGACACCGGCTTGTCGCCTTCGAAATTCACCTTGGTCGACTTGAAGGTCGCGGTCGGATACTTCGCGGTGTCGAGGAAATCCTCGCCCTGGATGTGCTCGTCGAACAGCTTGGAACCGGTATCGATCGACTTGGCGTCGATGACGATGTCGACCGAGCCGGTCTTGGCGGCCTTGTCGAACGTCACGGTGCCGGTGGTCTTGTTGAAGCGCGACATCTGCAGCGAGTAGCCGAGGTGGCTGTACGAGAAGCGCGGGAAGGTGTGGTTCGCGTCGAGCACGAAGGTCTCGGGCGCGGCGAACGCCGGCGCGCTGATGGCGGCGGCGAGGAGCAGGGCGGTGCTGATTTTGCTGAGGGTTTTCATGGGGTCTTCTCCGTTCAGGTCGATGGTGGGGGTTATTTCGCCGCTGTCGCGGTAATGCGGAATTTCACGTTCACGTCGTTGGCAACGATGTCAAACTTTGCCCAGGTGCCTTCGCCGATCGCGAAGTCGCCGCGCCGTATCGTGAAGCCGCCCGCAAACACGCCGCTGTTGCCTTGCTGCGTGAACGTGGCCGGCACCACGATGTCCCGGGTCCTGCCCTTGATGGTCAGGCGCCCGCTCACTTCATAACGATTGCCGCCGAGCGCCTTCACGGCAGACGATGTGAAGTTCGCCTTCGGGAAGCTCGCGGTGTTGAACCAGCTCTTGCCCGCCACTTCCTCGTCCGACTCGGCGCCGCCGGTGTCGATGCTGGCGAGGTCGATGTCGAACGCGGCCTGGGCCTTCGCCGGCTGTGCCGGGTCGAACGCGATCCGGCTGCTGAATTTGCGGAACTTGCCGTCCATCGGCACGCCCATTTGCTGGTAGCTGAAGCCGATGCTGCTTTGCTGCGACTGTACCTGATTGAACTCGGCCGCGTGCGACAGCGGCGCGGCGAGCGCGAGCGCCAGCAGGGTGGTCTTCATGATGTTTTCTCCTTGGTCGTCCGGCCACGGGCGGGCAGCATGCGCGCCAGCACGTCGTCGCGGTCGATGAAATGATGTTTCAGCGCGGCGGCGGCATGTGCGACGACCGCAGCCACCAGCACCCAGCTGAGCGTTTCATGCACTTCGGCCAGCAGCGCGCCGAGCGCCTTGTCCTTGCCGACCAGGTCCGGCAGCGGCAGCACGCCGAACCAGACGGTCTGGAAGCCCTTGGCCGAGCTCATCACCCAGCCCGACAGCGGGATCGCCAGCATCAGCAGGTACAGCGCCAGGTGGCCCGCATGCGCTGCCTGCTGCAGCCGCCGCGACATCTGCGCCGGCAACGGCGGCGGCGGGAAAGCGATGCGCGTCGCCAGCCGCACCAGCAGCAGCACGAACACGGTCACGCCGGCCCACTTGTGCCATGAGTACAGCTGCAGCTTCTGCGGCGACAGCGGCAGCTCGTGCATATACAGCCCGAGCGCCACCAGTCCGGCGATCAGCAGCGCCATCAGCCAGTGCAGGCCTTTGGCAAAGCCGCTGTACTGCCGTGCCGGGTTCGATGATGCGTTCATTGTCCTTGTCCTTTATTGCAGCGGCGTGAATGCATACGCATCCATCGCCA
>CAYZXP010000149.1:0-7114 GCA_964482415.1 uncultured Bifidobacterium sp.
GGATCGTGTTGCTCATTCGATAATCTCCATTGATGTTGTAATAAAAACGGTGTGCGCGGATTGCAAGCATGAAAATGCGTTCGCCCGGCTCGGTCCGACCTTGCTTCGCAATAGCCGTGCCATCCGGTTCACCGGAGCAAAAGAGGGCCTTTGATTCCCTTTTGCTTCATAACGGAACAAGTGCTACATTCTTCCAGACAACACCGATAAAAAAAGACACAGTAGGTTGTATGGGGACAAGAGATGGCGCAGTCGCGATCGCCCGCAGCCGCGGGAAGAGAGGGGATTTCCGGTAATTCCGGGTTGGTTGTGCCTGAGCGGCCGCCATCGACCTTGGGCATGTTTCATGCGTCGGAACAGGCCGCCATGATCGAAGAATCCCATCGCCGCTCCGCCTCCTACGGGCTGACCCCCGAGTCCGAGGCCGATTACTCGCCCATCCTGAAGGCCGACCTCGCTTGCCGCATCGACCAGAACCGCGGCCTGGCGAGCTATGCGCTGCCGGTGATGGAGACGCTGTATGAACAGATCGTCAACACGCACAGCATGGTCGTGCTCACCGATGCGCAGGGGACGATCCTGCAGTCGATGGGGGATGATGATTTCATCGAGAAGGCCGACCGTGTCGCGCTGTGTCCCGGTGTGGCGTGGTCCGAGCAGAGCAAGGGCACGAACGCAATCGGCACCGCCATCGCCGAGCAGACGCCGACGCTGGTGCATGCGGACCAGCATTTCCTCGCGATTAACCATTTCCTGACCTGTTCGGCGGCCCCGATCATGGACCATCAGGGCAAGCTGATCGGCGTGCTCGATGTGACCGGCGACCACCGCAGCTTCCACAAGCACACGATGGCGCTGGTGCGCATGTCTGCGCAGATGATCGAGAACCAGCTGTTCTCGGCGGCGTTCCAGGATGCGATCACGCTGCACTTCCACAGCCGCCCGGAATTCATCGGCACGCTGATGGAGGGCATTGCTTCGTTCTCGATGTCGGGCCGCTTCCTGTCGGCCAACCGCAGCGGCCTGTTCCAGCTCGGGCTGCCGCTGTCGGCCTTGCAGACCCATACCTTCAGTTCCCTGTTCGGCATGCCGGTGTCGGCGCTGTTCGATCACTATCGGACCGCGACGCCGGGCCTGCTTGACCTCTGCCTGCATAACGGCGTGCGCGTGTCCGCGCGTGCCGCACTGCGTTCGCCCAACCTGATCGTGCAGGCTGGCGGCATCGATACCGAGCGGCGCGCGCGCGACGACGGACAGACCGCGAGAAAAGAGGCGCGCACGGATGAGCTGGCGCACCGGCGCGGGCTGTCCAGCCTGCATTACCTCGACACCGGTGATGAAAAAGTGTCGACGCTGATTCGCAAGGTCAACCTGGTGATGGGGCGCGACATACCGATCCTGATCACCGGCGAGACCGGCACCGGCAAGGAATTGCTCGCGCAGGCGATCCACAATGATTCGCCGCGTTCCGGCGGCCCGTTCGTCGCGGTCAACTGCGCGTCGATTCCCGAGACGCTGATCGAGTCCGAACTGTTCGGCTACGAAGACGGCGCATTCACCGGCGCGCGCAAGAAAGGCAGCACCGGCAAGATCCTGCAGGCCAACGGCGGCACGCTGTTCCTCGACGAGATCGGCGACATGCCGCTGCCGCTGCAGGCGCGCCTGCTGCGCGTGCTGCAGGAGCGGCTGGTCATGCCGCTGGGAAGCAACAAGTCGATCCCGGTGAATGTCGCGCTGATCTGCGCGACCAACCGCAACCTGCGCGACATGATCGCCAAGGGCCTGTTCCGCGAAGACCTGTATTACCGGCTCAACGGCCTGGTCGTGCGCCTGCCGCCGCTGCGCGAGCGCAGCGACCTCGAGGTCGTGATCCACCGGATGCTGGCGTCCGAATCCAGCGGCGAGCCGTTCACGGTGTCGCCGGAAGTGATGGGCCTGTTCAAGCGGCACAACTGGCCGGGCAACTTCCGTCAGCTGACCAACCTGCTGCGCACCGCGCTGGTGATGGCCGGCAGTGAACGCGAGGTGAGGGCGGAGCACCTGCCCGAGGATTTCCTTGACGACATCGGCGTGGCAGCCGTGCCGGCAGCAACGGTCGCCAGCGCGCCGCCTTCGGCGCTGTCGCTGCCGGCGTCGGCGCGGCTGGAAGACATCGAGCTGCTGACCATACAGAAGGCGCTCGACGAGCACCACGGCAATGTGTCGGCCGCCGCGCGCGCCCTTGGCGTGTCGCGCAACACCATCTACCGCAAGCTGCAGAAATAAGGCGCTCTCCGGGCAGACCCGGCTCAGCCGCGCAGCGCCGCAATCGCGGTGCGCAGCCCCTGCGCAATCGCCGGGTCGGCGGGCGTATGTCCGCCATTGGCAATCCATTGCAGCCGCGCGTGCGGCATCGCCTGCGCCAGCCGCAGCGCATTCTCGGGCGGGCACACGAGGTCGTGGGTGCCGTGCACGATGGCCACCGGCGTCTGCCGCAGCGAAGCGGCATCGCTCAGCAGCGCTGCCTCGCTGGTGAAGCAGCCATTCGACAGGTAATGCGCCTGCAGCCGGTACTTGTTCAGCACGCGCACAGGCAGTTCGCCGGGCATTTCGCCGGGCCTGGCGTCCGCGCCGTCGAGCTTGCCGGACATCGCCGCCATCACTGCGTTTTCATAGTCGTTCCAGCGGCGCGCGGCATCGGTTGCCTGTGCCGCGTCGCCGTGCAGCAGCGCCTCGGCCAGCGTGCGCAGCACGGCCGCCTTCTGCGCGTCGCTCCAGCCGTCGGTCAGCCGTGCCCAGCCCTGCGGCACCAGCGCGCGCAGCGACTGGAAGAACCATTGCATCTCGCGCTCGCTCGCCAGGAAGCTGCCGCGCAGCACCAGCGCGCTGATGCGGCTTGCATGCGCGCCCGCATACAGCAGCGCCAGCGTCGCGCCCCACGAGCCGCCGACCACCATCCAGCGGTCGATGCCGAGATGCTCGCGGATGCGTTCGATGTCGGCCACCAGCCGGTGGCTGTCGTTGCCGTCCAATCCGCCCTGCGGGATCGAACGGCCCGCGCCGCGCTGGTCGAACAGCACCACGCGTTGCGTCGCGAGGTCGAACCAGTCGAGCACCGACGGCTGCGTGCCGCTGCCCGGTCCGCCGTGCAGCACCACCGCGGCCGGGCCGGCCGGCTGCCCGTATTGGGCGACGTACAGGGTGTGGCCGTCGCCGACGGGCAGGTCGATCTGGTCAAAGGGGGCGGAGAGCATCGGTTTTTTTTGCGGGGCGCGAGGCTAAAATTAAAGAAACAAAGAATGAAAACAACAGGCGCGCGCGCCCGCGGCGAACCGCGAAAAACGTGGCTCTCCCTCGGGAAAGCCGGTTTTGCAGGCAGTGCGACAGGAGACGATTATGCACGCAACACGACCCTCATCCGTGTGCGGGACCGCTGCTTCCGGCCCCGCTGCGGCGGCTCGCCCGCGCTGTCGCCTTCCGAATCGCGCAGCGCAGCCTACGCAGCCCTATTAAAACGACCTCCTGAAAATCATGAAAATCCTGGTCCTTGGTTCCGCAGCAGGCGGCGGTTTCCCGCAATGGAATTGCAATTGCCCCAACTGCGCCGGCGTGCGCAAGGGCACGATCAACGCGAAGCCGCGCACGCAGTCGTCGATCGCGGTCTCGGCCAACGGCACCGACTGGGTGCTGATCAATGCGTCGCCCGACATCCTGCAGCAGATCCGCTCGAACCCGGCGCTGCAGCCGGCGCGCGCGATCCGCGATTCCGGCATTGCCGCGGTGATGGTGATGGACGCGCAGATCGATCACATCACCGGCCTGCTGATGCTGCGTGAAGGCCGCAAGAAGATGAACCTGTACTGCACCGAGTCGGTGTGGGACGACCTGAACCACGGGCTGCCGCTGGCGAAGGTGCTGTCGCACTATTGCGGCGTCGAGCGGCACGCGATCGACGGCCTGTCGGCCGACGCGACCCGCTTCGCGCCGATCGAGGTGCCGGGCATCGAAGGCATCCGCTTCCACCCGCTGCCGCTGAAGAGCAAGGCGCCGCCGTATTCGCCGCACCGCGAGAACCCGGGTCCCGGCGACAACAACGGACTGATGATCGAGAACACCGTGACCGGCAAGAAGCTGTTCTACGCGCCCGGCCTCGGCGAGATCGAGCCGCATGTGCTTGACGCGATGACACAGGCCGACTGCGTGCTGGTCGACGGCACCGTCTGGACCGGCGACGAGATGATCACGCTGGGCCTGACCCAGAAGACCGCGGCCGACATGGGCCACCTGCAGCTGTCCGGCCCGGGCGGCATGATCGAGGTGCTCGACGGCGTCGGCGCGCGCCGCAAGGTGCTCATCCACATCAACAACACCAACCCTATCTTGAACGAAGACTCGGCCGAGCGCGCGACGCTGGCGAAGCACGGCATCGAAGTCTCATTTGATGGCATGGAGATCGAACTATGAACGCACCCGCCAACCTGAACGACCAGCTGCCCTGGAGCCGCGAAGAATTCGAGGCGCGCCTGCGCGCAAAGGGCGACAACTACCATATCAACCATCCGTTCAACGTGCGGATGAACGAGGGCAAGCTGACGCCTGACCAGATCCGCGGCTGGGTCTTCAACCGCTTCTACTATCAGGTGATGATCCCGATCAAGGACGCGGCGATCATGTCCAACTGCCCGGACCGCGACGTGCGCCGCAAGTGGATCGAGCGCATCATCGACCATGACGGTTACGGCGAAAAGGAAGGCGGCATCGAGGCCTGGTCGCGGCTTGGCGATGCGGTCGGCATTCCGCGCGACGAATTGTGGTCGCTGAAGAAGGTGGTGCCGGGCGTGAAGTTCGCGGTCGACGCGTATGTGAACTTCGCGCGCCAGCGCCCGTGGCAGGAAGCGGTCTGCTCGTCGCTGACCGAGATGTTCGCGCCGAAGATCCACAAGGACCGGCTGGCCAACTGGCCGACCCACTACCCGTGGGTGAAGGACGAGGGCCTCGCCTATTTCCGCAGCCGCGTGCCGCTGGCGCAGCGCGACGTCGAGCATGGCCTGCAGGTCACGCTCGATTACTTCACCACGCGCGAGCAGCAGGAGCGCGCGCTCGATATCCTGCAGTTCAAGCTCGACGTGCTGTGGCAGATCTCGGACGCGATCGAAAAGGCGTACCCATGATCGACATGTCATCGAAGCCGAAGCTGGCCCGACTGTTCCGCATGCAGTACGAGGAAGCGCAGGGCGCTTACGTGCTGCTGTACCCGGAAGGCATGGTGAAGCTGAACCAACCGGCGTCCGAAATCCTGAAGCGCTGCGACGGCGTGCGCGACGTGAACGCGATCATTGCCGACATCGAGCAGGCCTTCAATGCCACCGGGCTGGAAAAGGACGTGACCGGATTCCTTGAAATCGCAACCGAGCGAGGCTGGATTGTCTGAACAAACGCAAATAGCGCCACCGCTGTGGCTGCTGGCCGAAGTCACCTACCGTTGCCCGTTGCACTGCGTGTTCTGCTACAACCCGCTGAACTACGCCGGCAACAAGAAGGAACTGTCGACCGACGAATGGAAGGACGTGCTGCGGCAGGCGCGCAAGCTGGGCGCCGCGCAGCTGGGTTTTTCCGGCGGCGAGCCGCTGCTGCGTGACGACCTCGAGGAGCTGATCGGCGAGGCGCACCAGCTGGGCTTTTACACCAACCTGATCACCTCCGGCGTTGGCCTGACCGAGGAGCGCATCGCGAAGATGAAGGACCTCGGTCTGGACCACATCCAGCTGTCGTTCCAGGACTCGACCAAGGAAATGAACGATTTCCTGTCGAGCACCAAGACCTTCGACCTGAAGAACCGCGTCGCCAAGCTGATCAAGAAGTACGACTACCCGATGGTGCTGAACGTCGTGCTGCACCGCTACAACCTCGACCATGTCGGCCGCATCATCGAGATGGCCGTCGAGATGGGCGTCGAGTACCTCGAGCTGGCCAACACCCAGTACTACGGCTGGGGCATGGTCAACCGCGACCAGCTGATGCCGACGCGCGAACAGCTCGAGCGCGCCGAGGCGGTGGTCAACGAATACCGCGCCAAGCTCGGCAACAAGATCCGCCTGCTGTTCGTGGTGCCCGACTATTTCGAGGACAAGCCGAAGGCGTGCATGAACGGCTGGGGTTCGGTGTTCCTCGCAGTCGCCGCCGACGGTTCGGCGCTGCCCTGCCATGCGGCGCAGACCCTGCCCGGGCTCACTTTTCCGAATGTCACTAAAGAAAGTTTGCGTGATATCTGGTATAACAGCGAAGCTTTCAACCGCTTCCGTGGCTACGGCTGGATGAAGGAGCCGTGCCGGACCTGTCCAGAAAAGGAAAAGGACTTCGGCGGCTGCCGATGCCAGGCCTATGCGCTGACGGGGGATGCGGAGAATGCGGACCCGGTTTGCGGCAAGTCCCCGTACCACGAGGACGTCAAGCAGATCGTGCTGCGCGGACGGAACCGTCCGGTTGAAGAAAAGCCGCTGGTCTATCGCAACGACGCAAACTCACTGCGTTTCGCTGCGGGGACGGCAAAACAAGAACGAGACAAGGTTAGCTAGCATGAATGGTGTGGCACGGCGGTTGATCCCGCTTTCCCGACTTTTCCAACCCCGCGCCCACTCCCCCCACGGCCCCGGCTTCGGTTCCGAAGCAGACCGCTTCTTCATGCAGTGGCTGTGCTTTGCCGGCCTGCTGCTGTTCGCGGCCTATCTGTGCTGGCGCGCGAACATCTGGGGCGTGCTGGTCAACGCCGACCCCACCGGCATCACGATGATGATCATCGCGGTGTTCGTCGCCTCCACGCTGTGGGTGGGCTCGCGCGCATGGAAGCTGATGCGCGAGCGCCAGGCGCTCGACGCCTGGGAGCAGTCGGTGCGTCTGGCCTATGGCCCCGCGCAGCCGCCGGCCGGCCACTACGGCGCCGTGCATGATTATCTTTCCGGCCTGATCGAAAAAGGCCGCCGCCAGGATTACGACAACGCGCAGCTGACCGAGGTGCTGGCCGAGCGCCTGCACGGCCCGAGCGAATCGGCGTGGTGGGTCAACGGCATCCAGATCAAGCTCGGCCTGCTGGGCAAGGTGATCGGCTTTTCCATCCTCGCGCTCGACATCTCGCAGA
>CAYZXP010000150.1:0-4736 GCA_964482415.1 uncultured Bifidobacterium sp.
GTACGGTTGAAGAACTTGCCGGTCGCATCACGCTGCGGCCAGATTTTCAGGCTGCCGTTTGAGACGGCATAGTTCTTGGTCGAGTTCGACGATTCGTACCAGATCGTGTCATTCCAGCGCGCGGCATTCAGCGCAGTGCCGGTGAACTCGTCCGAGAAGGTCATCGTCCAGTTGGTGCCGGTCTGGCCGTAGGGCATCGCGGCGGTCGTGGTCGTTGACGTGGCCGGCGCGGTGGTCGGGGTCGTCGTCGACGTGGTCGGGCTGGTCGTGGTGGTGCCGGTGGTAGTGCCGGTGGTGGTCGTCGGCGCGGTCGACGTGGTCGGGCTCGTCGTCGTGGTGGTACCGGTCGTCGTCGGGCTGGTCGTCGTGGTCGTGCCGGTGGTCGTGGTGGTCGTGGTCGAGCCGGCGGTCGTCGACGGCGTCGAGCTGACGGTCGTCGTCTGCGTCGAACCATTGGCCAGCTTGGTCGTTGCTGTGGCCGAGGTCAGGTTGCCGTTGCTGTCGATCGAATACTGTGCCGAACCCGTGCCACCGCCGCAGGCTGCGAGCAAAACCGAAACACTTGCCGCTGCCGTCAGCGACATCAGGCGCATTGCGTTGGCGTTAAATGACACGTTGAACATCTGTGATTCTCCTTCTGGTTGTTGATCTCTCGAAAGATCGCTTGCAAATGCCTGTGTCAGAGCATTGCCTTACGAGAAGAGTTCCGACCGGAAAGCAAAAAATTTTCGTGAGGAAAATTTCTTCGCAGAACAACAAGGAGAAGGAAAAGGGACATCGCTACCGTGAAAACGCCCGCCGGCAGCGAGCTGCGGGCGGGCGTTCAGCCGTTGGTAACCGGCCGCTGAAGGATCAGCGCGTCATGTCGCCGGCAGGCTGCCGGCATCGACCGAGGCGGCGGCCCGGTCCGTCGTGTCGCCGGCCAGCAGCGATGCAATCGTGCTTTCATCAACTGGCGCACTGGCCGGGCTGCGCAGTTGGTTTGCAATATGGTCTGCCAGACGCAAGGACAGCGCGGTCAGCGTAATGGTTGGGAAATTGGCACCCGCCGTCGGGAATACCGAACTGCCGGCCACATACAAGTTGCTCAGCCCGTGCAAGCGGCAGTCTCGGTTCACCACGCCGCAACGTTCGTCGTCATGCATGCGCGTCGTGCCCATGTGATGCCAGGTGCCTTCCTTTTCGAAGCTAGCCGGCCAGCCGTCACGCTCCATGGAGGGCAATGCGCTGACCTGCGCAACGCCGGTGGCCTGCAGCTCTTGCGCGACCAGCGCAAGAGTGCGGTCGGCGGTGCGCCGCACCAGCGGATCCAGCCGCCAATGCACCTCGACGCGCGGCAGTCCCAGCGCGTCACGCTGGACGGGCGACAGCGTGATGCGGCTGTCGGGGTCGGGCAGCGGCTCGACGATCAGCTGGAAACCGACATTGCGGATCAGCGCGCGCGGATGGCACAGCCGCGTCAGCCCGTACAGGAAGGTATTCAGCGGATCGCGCGCCATTGCGCGCAGGTCATCGGCAAGGCGGCGACCGGGCTGGTCCTTCGCCAGCAAGGCCTGCTTGCAGCGGAACAGGGCCAGCGCGCCGGCGCTGCCCTCACCGGGGAATTCGGAGCAGAAGCAGACGCGCGCATTCAGTACACGTTCGCGCGCCATGGCCTGCGGCGTCAGCGCCAGCTGAGCCGCGATGTGCTGGCCGTGCGCTGCGACCGCGCCGTTCATGTAGTTGTACTTGATGTCATACAGCTTGTTGCGCGACCACGCGTCGCTGAAGCGCACGCGGCCGACCACCATGCGCGGATGGTCCATGAAATAGCGGCCGACAAGATCATGCTGGTTGCCGAGGCCGGCCTGCATCACGCGGTTCGATGCCAGCAGCAGGCGAGCATTCTCGATGCCGCCGGTCGCCAGCACGAACAGCCGCGCCGCGACCGTCATGCGCTTGCCGTCGAGCGTCTGCACGCGCACCTGCTGTATCCGCGTGCACAGCGGATCGGGCACGATCTCGGTCACGTTCGCATGCAGGAAAATGCGTGCGTGGCGCGCCGCCTTCAGCTCACTGCGATAGTGCCGGCCGAAGCGCACCGGCGGGCTGAACTGCGACACGGTGTCGCGCACGCTGCCGCTGGTCAGCGGCAGCCGGCGCACGTCGCTGCGGCCGATCGCCGCCTCCCAGTAAGCGGGCTCGAAATTCACCGGCCCGAGCTTCAGCACCCGGTGCGCGCGCGCATACCACGGCGCCAGCTCATCGAGCCCGAACGGCCAGCCGCTGTTGGGCATCCAGTCGCGCTGCTCGAAATCCCAGCGATCCAGCGGACGGCTCCAGCCGCCCCAGCAATTGCTGCTGCCGCCAAGGAAGCGCGCGCGGCAGCCGTCGGCAAACTGGTAGTCGATGCCGGTGGCTTCGCCGCGGCAGAGGTCACGCGTGGCGTCGTCGGGCTCGAAGCCGCCGCTCTCCAGCACGCAGGTATCCACGCCTTCGGCATCGAGCTCGCGCGCAATGGTCAGGCCGGCGACGCCGCCGCCGATGATGCAGACGGTCGCGATCAGCGCCCTGCCGTCGCCCACCTGCCGGGTGTCGATGAACATGCGCGTGCCAGCCCCGGTGTCAGCGCCGCGCCGCAGCCGCACGCTGCCGGTAGCGGCGCACGAGCGCACGCAGGCCGGTGACGCACTGCGCGGCGAGCAGCCGCGGATGCAGCAGCGCCGCCCGGCGCGAACGCAGCAGCAGAAGCTGCGACAGCACCGTCCGCTGCCCGCCCAGCCGCGTCTTGTAGTCGTAATGCCCCCACAGGAAATGGAAGCGCTGCAGCCCTTGCGAGATCGCCGCCTGTATCGTCATCACGCAGCAAAGGAAGCCCAGCCGCAGGTCGTCGAAGGCCGGGTCATGCGCGATCACATGCATCGTGATGTCATCGCCGGCCAGCGTGCACAACAGCCCGGCGCGTATTTCGCCGTCAATCTCGATGACGGACAGCTGGCCGCGTTCGCGCATCAGCGCGCACAGCCGGCGCTCGTCTTCTTCGTCCATGCCGAAGCGGCGCCCCTTGGCCTGCATGCGCGCGCGATTGAACGCGATCACGCTGCGCAATTGCGCGGCTTCGATCGCGCCGGCCCGCAGCGTGCGGAAGACGAGGCCAGGCTGGCGCCGTTGCGTGCGACGCCAGTGGTAGCGGATTTTCTCGCGAGTCTGCGCCGACAGCGAAGCCAGCCACGCATCCTCGCTCGCCGGCAACGGCAGTATGTAATCGTCCGAGCAGGTCGATACGAGG
Organism: uncultured Bifidobacterium sp.; assembly: GCA_964482415.1. Taxonomy (GTDB): domain Bacteria; phylum Pseudomonadota; class Gammaproteobacteria; order Burkholderiales; family Burkholderiaceae_D; genus Pernthalerella. The sequence goes on from CAYZXP010000150.1 coordinate 3,269, forward strand.
CAGGGATAGCGGCGCACGCGCCCCTCGAGCGCGACCGCGCGAAGCCGGATCGCCGTGATGGCCGGATAGTGCGCGAACACGGCATCGGCAAACTCGTCGAGCGTCTCGGCCGGCAAGTCGAAGGCTTCGCTGATCACGCGCACGCTGCGTCCCGAACGCTCGAACAGCACCGCGGCATGAATCCGCCCGTCGCGACGTGCAACCCAGGCCTCGATGGCCGGCGTCAGCGCGCCGTTCAGGCGCAGCAGCGGCTCGGAACAGAAGATGCTGTGGTAGCGTCGCTCGAGCGCCGGCCACACATAGCCCGGCAGCGGCCAGCAATGGAATTCCTGCGCGGGCCCGGGATCGAGCGGGCGCTGCGGCTGCGCGAGCGTCTCGCGCACAGGTGCGGGGCCGCGGGCGATGGCGTGCATGTTCATGCGTCCGCCGTCCTGGCAGCGTCATCCGAGTAGCCGAGCTGCCGGAAGCGGCCGTAACCATAGCGGTTGCCATAGCCATAGCCGCCGGGGCGCGGGCTGACGTCGTTGAAGACCACGCCCTTGGCCGCGAGGCCGGCGCGCGCGAGCCGCTTCATCGCTTCGGCAATGTCGCCGGGCCGGGTCACGCCGGCGCGCGCGGCAAGGAAGATCGCCGCCGCATGCGCGCCGATGACGAGGCTGTCCGACACCGCCAGCAGCGGCGCGGCATCAATCAGCACCACGTCATACTGCGGCGCGAGTTCGGCCAGCATGGCCGAGAAAGCCGGGCGCAGCAGCAGTTCCGACGGATTGGGCGGCAGGATGCCGGTGGCGATGAAATCGAGGTTCTCCAGCGCCGACGGGCGCAGCAGCTGTGCCGGCGGCGTGCCGCAGAGTATCTCGGCCAGCCCGCCCGAGCGCTCCGCGTGGAAATAACGGTGCAACTGGCCATCGCGCAAGTCGCCGTCGATCAGCAGCACGCGCTTGCCGCTGGCGGCCATCAGCGACGCCAGGTTCACCGACACGAAGGACTTGCCGAGACCGGCAGTCGGCCCGGTGATCAGCACCACGTTATTGCCCGCATGGCTCATGCAGAACTGCAGCGCCGTGCGAAGGTTGCGCAGGCCCTCGACCGCCGCATCCATGCTGGCGATGCGCGACAGCAGCGCCAGCCGCGTCGGGTCGCGCCGGTTCGCATCAAGGGTTTGCTGCATCCGGCTGTGCGGGATGCTCGCATAGACCGGCAGGCCGAACAGCCGCTCGACGTCTTCGGCATCGTCGATTGCCGTCTGCAGCGCGCGACGCAGGAAGGCCAGCAGCGCGCCGAGGAAAACACCGCCGAACAGCGCCACCGCAATGATGCGCGGACGGTTCGGCGTGACCGGAGTCCCGGGCCGCTCGGGCGCATCGACCAGCCGCACGTTGCCGGTGCGGCCGACCGCGATCAGCTGCAGCTGCTGCGCCGAGGTCAGCAGCGCGGTGTGCAGCTCGTTGTTCACCTTGACGTCGCG
>CAYZXP010000150.1:4836-7051 GCA_964482415.1 uncultured Bifidobacterium sp.
GCCGAGGCCGGCGTCTTGTAGTCGATGATGGCGCCGGCCTCGCCGAGTATGTTCTTCGGCTCGCGCTGTCCCTTTTCCTCGACCTGCACCATCAGCGTCGCTTCATAAACCGGCCGGGCAAGGAACGCATACAGCACGCCGGCCAGCGTCACGGTCAGCGCGACGAGTGCGATCAGCCAGCGCTGCGCAATCAGCGTGTCGATGTAGGACGCCAGCTCGGCTTCACCTTCGCCGGAAAGAATCACCGGCTGTTCGCCCGCATAGTTCAGCTGCGGCATGGACGTTCGCATGCGGGGTCCTTTGCCGGGTTCAACCAAGGGCGCAGGCGCGGTGCCCGCGCAGCTGCGGCAGGCGGGCGCGCAGCGCGTCGCGGATCAGCTGCAGCGCCTGCTGGAAGGCGGGCAGGCCCTGCCCGTACGGATCGGGGATGTCGGGGCCGGCGATGCCGCCGAGCCGCTCGACCTTGGCGGCGGAAGACGGATAGCGGCGCTGCACGTACTGCTGCTGCGCGCGCTCCATCGTCAGCACGAGATCCGCCTCGCGCATCATCCAGCTGCTGAGCTGGCGCGCCCGGTGCGCGCTGATGTCGACGCCGAGCTGCCACATCAGTTCGATCGCCAGCGGATCGGCCGGCGCGCCTTCCTGCGCGCAGATGCCCGCGGAAAAAAGCTCATGCACCGGCAAGCCCTGGCGCAGCAGCCCTTCGGCCATCGGGCTGCGACAGAGATTGCCGGTGCAGAGCAAGAGGATGTTCATCGTCATCAGCGCACCGCCGGCGTGGTTGCGATCACTGCCGTCGGCAGCGAGCCCGGGATCATCGCGCTGATCGTGCGGTTCCAGTTGGTCAGCGCGGTGGCCGCCACGTACACCACGTCCTTCGGGCTCAGCTCGAAGCCTTCGGCCATCGCCAGCGCGCCCGGCGAATTCGCATCGAGCTGGTAGACCACCGACGCCTGCTCATGCCGCCGCACGACATAGACCTTGCGCGCGTCACCGGTCACCGGATTGATGCCACCGGCCTCGCCAAGCGCCTCGTTCAGCGTCAGCCGGCCGTTGCGCATCGCCAGCGCGCGCGGCGCGCTGACCTCGCCGGACAGGAACACCTTGCTGTCTTCGCGCGACGGCACGCGCACCAGGTCGCCGTTCTGCAGCACCACCGCCGACGGGTTCACGCCGCGCTGCACCAGCAGCGGCAGGTTCACCTGATAGGTCTTGCCGGCGCGCGTGACCATTACGCGGCTCTGGTCGGCGACCGGGTTCATGCCGCCGGCACGATTGATCGCCTCGGTCAGCGTCATCGCGATGTCATTGATCGGCTGCACGCCGGGCGCCTTCACCTCGCCATCGACGTACACGCGCTTGCTCCGGTAGGACATCACGCGCAGCGACACCTTCGGCGTACGCAGGTAAACGGCCAGCCGCTTCGTCAGCAGCGCATGCGCCTCGGGTGGCGTCAGCCCGGCCACCTTCATCCGCCCGGCATACGGAAAGTCGAGCATGCCCTGCTGGTCGACCTCGAAACCCGAGCCCGGCTGCATCGGACTGGCGGCGATGCCGATCGCGCCGGCACCGGCGGCGGCCGGCGGCGGCAGCATCGTCGCCGACAGTTCGGGATGATCCCAGACGACGATGCCGAGCACGTCGCCGGCCGCGATGCGGTAGGGTTCGGCCGGCTGCATCAGCGCGCCGATGTCGTCGGCGACGCGGCGGTCGCGCGCGTCGCGCTCGGACTTCACCAGCGCCGGCGTGATCCTGCGGATTTCAGGATGGGTCTGCGCTGCACTCTCGCCGGCGGCCGGTGCGGCTTCGGCAAACTGGATGCCCGGCGCCATCGACGTGCAGCCGGCCAGCAGCATGGCAACGGCAAAGACGGCATAGTGACTGCGCATGCTCCCTGGCTCCCCTGCGTAAGACGCTACGTGCAGAGACTGTACGGGCAGCGCGGCCGGCCGCGCTTGACGGCGCTCAGCCTTCCCGCAGGGTCAGCATGGGCGGCCTCGTCAACACGTCTTTCAGTCCGAACCAGCCGCCGGCCAGCGCACTGACGACGCCGGCCACCAGACCGGCCAGCCAGACCAGCGGGCTGAAGGTCCATGCGAAATCGAACACCTGCTGCGCAAGCACCCAGCCGGCCAGCGACGCGCCGGCCGCGGCGAGCAGGCCGGCACAGGCGCCGACCAGCACGCATTCGACCCATTGCGCGCGCGACAGCTGC
>CAYZXP010000151.1:0-7043 GCA_964482415.1 uncultured Bifidobacterium sp.
CGCGCACTTCCTTCTGGAAGCCGTTCATCACCGACAGCACGACGATCAGCGCGGCCACGCCCAGCGCGATGCCAGCCATCGAGATCAGGGAAATGAAGGAAATGAAGCTGTTGCGCCCGCTGCGCCGGCCGGCACGGGTGTAGCGCAGGCCTATCGTCCATTCGAAAGGCAGGTTGTTGAACAGGGCCAAACGGGGCTCCACTTGATTCGACAAGGCGGCAGTTTGCCATAGTCATAGCGGCAGAACAAAAGGGGACGGGCGGAACTGTGGCTCGTTCGGTGGCTGCCGGGACGTCAAGGGGAAAACTCGAGGTGATTGAAAGCCGCCGGGTCCCGACCATGCGCCCGGGCGATGCTTTGACGGGCGCCGGCGTAAATTCCGTCATCCCGGCGAAAGCCGGGATCCATGATCGTGCGCCCCGGAACAGGGCCATCGGTTCAGCGAAAACAGGTCCTGGCCTGCGCCGGGATGACGGTTTAAGCGGCGTCGGCTCCAAAATCGTCCATCTGGCCACCACCCCGGGAATGCCTGCGGCCGGCCGGGATTCCGTGCCTTAATACTTCACACACCGGACCGCCCCACATTCGTCGGCAACCGAGGCAACCTCCGTCAATCGCCTAAAATGCCACCCCATGCACCACGTCACCCTGCTCCTGCCCTTCGCCCTGCCTCCTGCCGAACACGCGAAAGACCTGCTGGCCGCACTCGATGCGCCGGCGCTGGCGCTGCTGCTGGCGCGCGCGCAGCGGGGGCTGCAGCGTGACAGCGACCCGTTTGCCGCCGCGCTGCCGCATGAAACGCTACTGGCCGGCACCACGGCGGACAACAGTCCGCCGGTCGCCCATGCGCTGATGCAAAGGCTCGGGCTGGACGCGGCCGAAGGCTGCTGGTTCGTGATGCAGCCGGCGCATTTCCACGTCGCGCGCGACCATCTGGTGCTGACCGACCCGCGCCAGCTCGACCTCGACGAGGCAGCCGCGCGCGCGCTGTTCGACGCCGCCAAACCGCTGTTCGACGAGCTCGGGCATGAAGTCCGCTACGGCAACGCGCGGTACTGGTTCCTGCGCGCCGACGACTGGGCCGGGCTGCGCACCTGCACGCCGGATGCGGCGGCGGGACACAACGTCGACGTCTGGCTGCCGCGCGGCACGCACGAGCGCAGCTGGCGGCGGCTGCACAATGAAGTGCAGATGCTGTGGCACATGCACCCGCTGAACGAGCAGCGCGAAATGCACGGGCAACGCCGCGTGAATGCGCTGTGGCTGTGGGGTGGCGCGACAGCACAAGACGCGGCTGCCGCCATGTATGCCGATCTTCTGACCGGCCTGCCGTCCGCAGGCACGCTACGCATCGACGATGCACTGACGGCCAGTGCGCTGGCCGGCGACTGGGGCAGCTGGCTGGCGGCGATGCGGGAGATCGACGCCCGGCACGCTGCGCCGCTGCTGGCCGACCTGAAATCCGGCGCCATTGCGCGCGTGAGCCTGCAGCTGACCGATGCGCAGCGCGTGCGCGAATGGCAGCTGGGCCGCGCCGGCATGAGAAAATTCTGGCGTCCGCCGTCGCTGTCCCGCCTCGTCGATTGATTTTTCCTCACTGAATCTCACACCGCCGCACCGATGACCCGCCTCGCCACGCGCTCCTACTCGATCCGCCAAGCCGAACTCCTTGCGCAGCAGGGCCTGCATCCGGTCATGGCGCGGCTGATGGCCGCGCGCGGGCTGCGCGAACCGAAGGAGCTGTCGACCGGGCTGGATGCGCTGATCCGCCCGGACGACCTGACCCATGTCGACCGCGCCGCTGCCTTCCTTGCCGACGCCATTGACGCCGGCAAGCGGCTGGTGATCGTCGCCGACTATGACTGCGACGGCGCAACCGCCTGTGCCGTGGCCATCCGCGGGCTGCGCGCGCTCGGCGCCACGGTCGACTACATCGTGCCGAATCGTTTCGAATACGGTTACGGTCTGACGCCGGAGATCGTCGAACTGACCGCGCGCGAGAAATCGCCGGACGTGATCATTACCGTCGACAACGGCATCGCCAGCATCGCCGGCGTGGCCGAGGCAAACCGGCGCGGCATTCCGGTGGTTGTCACCGACCATCACCTGCCCGCGGCCGAATTGCCGGACGCGGCCGTGATCGTCAACCCGAACCAGCCGGGCTGCGGCTTCCCGAGCAAGAACCTCGCCGGTGTCGGCGTGATGTTCTACACGCTGCTGGCGCTGCGCGCCGAACTGCGCCGGCGCGGCCGTTTCGATGCCGACACGCAGCCGCGCCTTGACCACCTGCTCGACCTCGTCGCCCTCGGCACCGTGGCCGACGTGGTGAAGCTCGATGCGAACAACCGCGTGCTGGTCGCGCAGGGCCTCAAGCGCATCCGTGCCGGCCGTGCGCATCCCGGCGTGGCCGCGCTGTTTTCGGTGGCGGCACGCGATGCACGGCGCGCGACGCCGTTCGACCTCGGCTTTGCCGCCGGCCCGCGGCTGAATGCGGCCGGACGGCTGGCCGACATGTCGCTCGGCATCGAATGCCTGCTGACCGACGACAGCACCCGCGCGTGGGACATCGCGCGGCAGCTCGATACGATCAACCGCGAACGGCGCGAAATCGAGGCCGGCATGCAGGAGGCGGCGCTGGCGTCGCTGGAGCATGTCGATCCGCGCGACAACGCGACGCTGACGCTGTTCAATCCTGACTGGCACCAGGGCGTGATCGGCATCGTCGCGTCACGGCTGAAGGAAAAGTTCTACCGGCCGACGATCACGTTCGCACCGGCCGGCGACGGCATGATCAAGGGCTCGGGCCGCTCGATCCCGGGCTTCCACCTGCGTGACGCGCTCGACCTCGTGTACAAGCGGCATCCGCAGCTGATCGACAAGTTCGGCGGCCACGCGATGGCGGCCGGCCTGTCGCTGCGCGAAGCGGATTTCGACGCGTTTGCGCAGGCGTTCGAGCAAGTCGGGCGCGAATGGCTGACGCCGGCCGAGCTCGAGCATGTGCTGGAGACCGACGGTTCGCTCGAACCGGAGTACTTCAGTCTCGATTTCATCGCGCTGCTCGACACGCAGGTCTGGGGACAGGGCTTCGCACCGCCGCTGTTCTGCGACGAATTCCGCGTGCTCAACCAGCGCGTATTGAAAGAGCGCCACCTGAAGCTGCAACTGGAAAAGGATGGCCGGCGCTTTGATGCGATCTGGTTCAACCATGCCGACGGCCTGCCGGACCGGATACGCGCAGCCTACCGGCTGGACGCGAACGAATTCAACGGCAAGACCTCTGTGCAGCTGATGCTCGAATACGGCGAGCCCGCCTGATTCCCCTGCCCTCCGGCCGGCGTTGCATCACCACCACGCGGGATGATGCACGAATGATGCAGCACGCAGCCTGTCCGCCGGCAATGTTTCCTCCGGCCGGCCACTCAACTCCTGCGAACCACCCCCGCCGGTAACGCGAGCCTGCGCACGCGCGACGCAGCCTCGGCAGCCGCCGGCTGACCCGATTGCGGAGCTTCCCAGATGAGTCTTCGAACCAGCGGCCCCCGTAACAAGTCGCCCGACGGCGCTTCCGAGTCGTCGTCACTGGTTGAATCCAGCCGTGAAAAGCAGAAGCCCGACAACAACGAGGAAGACGACCTGCAGGCCATCGGCGACGGCCTTGAGCTTGCCCTGACTGAAGGGAAATACCGCCCGTTGAAAGCCGTGGATTCACCTGAAGATGCCGGGTCGGGCGTCGAAGACGATGATGATGAAGACGAAGAACGCAGCCTGATCGACATCGCGGCCAAGGCTGCCCCGAGCGTTGAAGCCTATCGACAGCAGATCCTGAACGTGCCGGCAGCGCTGAAAGAGCAGCCGGAAGTTCAGGAACTGCTCGAGGCCATGGAGCAGGTCTGCAAGAAGGCCGAAGCCATGCAATCCGTGCCGAGGAAGCCCGAACAGGCGCTCGACAACGTGCGCGCTGAACTCGAACAGCGGCGGCAGCTGATTGACGCGCTCCGGCAGCACACCCGCGACTCGAGCGACGATGGCGACGACACCGATCTGACCAATGAGGTGCTGCACGCGATCGACAGCGCGCACGAAGCGATGCAGGTCGGCGTCATTCCCAGCGACACCAACAAGGCGAGGATCGCCTCGGCCATCAGCGAGCTGGAAACCGTGCTGGACGACCTTGCCGGACAGGGCGCGACCGAGCCGTGGAAAAGCAGCGCGACCGAACTGCGCCTGAAGCTGAACGAGCTGAAGGAGATCCGCCTGAAGGCCGAGACTTACCAGAGCCCGCATTCAGTCAGGAGTCGGCTGGACGAACGGCTGGTGTATGTCGACGCCGCGCTCAGGTTCTTTCAGTCGGTGCTGGACGACGTGCCCGCTGCGGCCAAGGGCCGCGGCGACGAGCGCCGCGAGGCATTCGACGATCTCGCCCAGTCCTTCATTCGGCGGCTCGAAGTGCGCCGCGACGCGCTGTTTGATCTGGCGCGGCGCGCAGCCAGCCCGTCCGCCCGGAACGAGATCACCGATGCCGAAGGCGCACACCCCGAGCTTCGCCGCCGGCTGGCCGAAGGGGAAAAGACCGCGTTCAAGACGATCACCCTGAATGACAGGGAGCCGGAAGCCGACCTGATGGCGGCGGTGATCGACGCCTTCCTGCACGCGCACCCGGGCGCGGACCAGCGCACCGGCAAGCAGCTGATCGTCCTCGGCAAATCGCGGGTACTCAACGAGCAGCGCGACTGGTCCGTCATCGAGAGTGAGGTGCTGGTACCGGTGAGCTCGTCGCCCGCGCGTTCCGACGGCGCAGCCGGCGTCGTCAGCATGGCGAAGGTCAGCACAGTGACCACGCCGGTCGGGCATATTTTCGGGGACGACAAGCTGACGGTCATGCGCACGACTTCGGCAATCACCCGTGCCCGCCTGCAGGAATACCGACAGCAGGACCCGCGGTATCCCGACGACCCGGACAAAGTCATCATCACGGGCCGCAATTCGCATTCAACGCTGGAATGCGCGCACGGGGTCAACGTCGCGCGCACCGAGATGTCGGCCGACGGCAAACCCCTGTTCAGCGCGACCCGCCACGGCACCTTGTCGGCCTATGGGCTGTATCCGGACTCGCTGCAGTCCAAGCCGGAGAAGGTGCTGCACAAGTTGTACACCGACCTGCAACCCGATCCGCCCGTCCGCCGGGCCACGCAAATCTGCACGATCGACGACTCTGATCATATCCAGCAGGCTAACGACAACCCGCCGCCGTACAACGAGACGTCGTTCGACCAGTTGTGGAATGACGCCACCGCCGGCCTCGACGAAGCCCAATTCATCGACCGGGCCCGGCATGATGAAGCGTTCTGCGCGCTGTTGCGGCGCAAGGCCGCGCTGAACCGCGCACGCGAAGTTTTCCTGTCGGAAGTGCTCGGCAATCCGGCGATGCTCAAGCGCATACAGGAAGGCAAGCCGGTCAGCTTCACGTCGATTTCGCTGATCACGCCGGACCGGTTCCGCAATTTCCTCGCCAAAATTTTCCCTTCGCGGTACAGGAAGCATGACGAGCTCGGCATGCGGCGCGTTGAAGCACAGGCCTGGCAGGACTTGCAGGAGGCGCTGGACAAGGGCCAGTTCGAGATCGACCGGCAGATCGTCAAGGCGACGGTCATTTCATTCTCCGCCGGCGTGAACCGGCTGGCACAAAGCAGCAACTGGGGCCCGCTCGGGCGATCGCTGACGAGCGGCTGGAACCAGGTGGAAGACGAGAACCGCCGCGCGCTCACCTCCCTGATCGGGTCGCCGTCCGCCGTGGTCGAGGGTAAATTCGGCGGGCGGCTGGGCGAGACGATGAAGGAGCTGCTGGCTGAATGGAACGCGCAGACGCTCCGGGCCGGCAATGCCTCAAGCGCCACCGCCGATGAAAAGCTGCATGCCCGTGCCCGGGCAGACAGCATCCGCCGGCAGCTGCGCGAGCTCGAAGCACTGGGCGGGCAACTGGCCGGCATGTGGATCAGCGGGGATTACCGGCACGCCGGTGAGCAGCCCTACAAGTTTGCCGCGCGGATTGCCCGGCTGTCCTTCCTGATGTCCGGCGGCACGGCGTTCAATTGCAAGAGCGGCAAGGATCGCACCGCGCAACTTGATCTCGAGGTCAAGGTGCTGTCTTTCCAGAGCGAATACCGCGACGCCGGCCATGGCCTGGCGATCGGCGCTGACGGCGCCGTCGAGTCGACTGGCACGGCGCCGCCTTATGTGGGCCGCACCGATCTGGACAAGCTGCAGCTGCAGGCTTTCGTGTTCCAGGATCGCAGCCGTACCGTCACGCAGCGCCACAACACCGGCGCGGAAGGCAGCAAGCTCGGCTACTGGGCCGAGCTGTACAACAGCTTCGTGCCGGACATCGAGGATTCGGAGTTTATCGGCAGCGAATTCCGCGGCCGCTCGGCCGGCGTGCCGAGCTAGCGGCTGGCCCGCCGTCGGGCCTGCTGCGTCCGGTATAATCTCAGGCTTTTGCAGGAAGCCAGAGAACCATGGAAGCCGAACGCCTGAATGCCCTCACCTCCCTGCTCGCCGACCTGACCGCGCGCGAGCAAGATCTTCGGAGGTATCTTTGACTTCGATCTGAAGTCAGAGAAACTCGAACAAGTCAACGGCGAGCTCGAAGACCCCGCCGTCTGGGAAGATCCCAAGCGCGCGCAGGACCTCGGCCGCGAAAAGAAATCGCTCGAAGCGGTCGTCGAATCGCTGACGAACATCCGCAACGGCCTGCAGGACGCCACCGACCTGGTCGAGATGGCACGCGAGGAAAATGACGACGACACCCTCGTCGCCGTCGAATCCGATGCGGCCGATCTGCAGAAGCAGGTCGAAGGCATGGAATTCCGGCGGATGTTCGCGAATCCGCTCGACAAGAACAACTGCTTCATCGACATTCAGGCCGGCGCCGGCGGCACCGAGGCCCAGGACTGGGCATCGATGCTGCTGCGCCAGTACCTGCGCTATTGCGAGCGCAAGGGCTTCAAGACCGAGATCCTCGAACAGTCCGACGGCGAAGTCGCCGG
>CAYZXP010000152.1:0-6977 GCA_964482415.1 uncultured Bifidobacterium sp.
GCGGCCAAGCTGAATGCGCGCGTCGAGGACGTGGACTTCAACCCGGAAGATTTCGTCGCGCGCGTCAACAGCGACCTGGTCGGCAAGTACATCAACATCGCCAGCCGCGCGGCCGGCTTCATCGCGAAGAAATTCGACGGCAAGCTGGCCATGGGCTGGGCGACCGCAGACGATGCTTTCCTGTCGGGACTGCGCGCCGCCGGCGCCGAGGTCGCCGCGCTGTACGAGGCGCGCGAGTACGGCAAGGCGCTGCGCCATGTGATGGAACAGGCCGATGTAGTGAACGCGTATGTCGATGCGAACAAGCCGTGGGAACTGGCGAAAGATCCGGCCAACAATGCGAAGCTGCAGGAAGTCTGCTCGCGGTTGCTGGAAGCCTTCCGCATCCTGACGATCTACCTGAAGCCGGTGCTGCCGGCGCTGGCAGCGCAGGTCGAGTCGCTGCTGAACGTCGCGCCGCTGCAGTGGAGCGACGTCGCGCAGGCGCTGCCGGACCAGCATGCGATGCAGCCTTACTCTCATCTGATGACGCGCGTCGAACCGAAGATGCTGGACGCGCTGTTCGAACCGCCGGCCGAGGCGGCGCCGGCTGCACCGGCCACGCCGGCTGCGGACATCGAGGCGATCGACGCCGAGATCAAGATCGACGACTTCATGAAGATCGACCTGCGCGTCGCGCAGATCGTCGACTGCGAGCACGTCGACGGCTCGGACAAGCTGCTGCGGCTGACGCTGGACGTCGGCGAAGGCCGGCTGCGCAATGTCTTTTCCGGCATCAAGTCCGCATACAAGCCGGAAGACCTGAAAGGCAAGCTGACCGTGATGGTCGCCAACCTGGCGCCGCGCAAGATGAAATTCGGCGTATCGGAAGGCATGGTGCTGGCCGCGTCCGCGAAGGATGAGAAGGCCGATCCGGGCCTGTACATCCTGGAGCCGTGGCCGGGCGCAAAGCCGGGCATGCGCATCCGCTGAAGGTAAAATACGCGTCAACCGAGACAATCCCAAACCGGAATCCAGGGTCATGAGCCTTTTCAACAAACAAACCGCTTACGTGTCCGATTTCAGCCGCTTCCTCGCCGACATGAAGCAGAAGAATCCGCAGCTCGAGGCCGAACAGCAGGCCGGCCGCGCGCGGCTGTGGGACAAGGACAAGATCGACCTCGACGAAATGCGCCGCGCGCAGGAATCGCGCGTAAAGCAGAAAGCCTACGTTTACCAGAGCTTCTGAGCCGCCCGCCGTGGAATTGTCCAACGACACCGCCATCGACAGCACGCCTGACGTCGTCGATGGCGTCGCGTTTGCGAAGCTGTACGGCGAGCCGCTGTTCAAGCTGCCGAACGACCTGTACATCCCGCCGGATGCGCTCGAGGTCTTCCTCGAGGCGTTCCAGGGACCGCTGGACCTGCTGCTGTACCTGATCCGCAAGCAGAATTTCAACATCCTCGACATTCCGATGGCGGCGGTCACGCACCAGTACCTCGAATATGTCGAGCAAATCCGCACGCGCAACCTCGAGCTGGCCGCCGACTACCTGCTGATGGCGGCGATGCTGATCGAGATCAAGTCGCGCATGCTGCTGCCGGCGAAAAAGGTCGAAGGCAGCGACGAACCAGTCGATCCGCGCGCCGAGCTGGTGCGCCGGCTGCTCGAATACGAGCAGATGAAGCTGGCCGCGTTCGAGCTCGACACGCTGCCGCAGGTCGGTCGCGATTTCGTGCGCACGCAGGTGTATGTGGACCAGACCGTGGTGACGCGTTTCCCCGACGTGAACATCGCCGACCTGCAGTCCGCATGGAATGACCTGCTGCGGCGCGCGAAGCTGACCGCCAGGCACACGATCACGCGCGAGGAACTGTCGGTGCGCGAGCACATGACGGCCATCCTGCGCCGCCTGCAGAGCGCGAAATTCGTCGAATTCCAGGACCTGTTCGACACCTCGCGCGGCGTGCCGGTGGTCGTGGTGAACTTCATCGCGATGCTCGAGCTCGCGAAAGAGACCCTGATCGAGATTACGCAGGCCGAGGCCTACGCACCGATCTACGTGCGGCTGGCCTACTCGCCGAACTGACGCCGCACAGGCATTTTCCGCCGGCGCGGCAACGGCGCCCGCCAGGCTCATTCAAAGACGAAGAATCCCATCATGAAAATCATCTCCTCGATCGCGGAACTGCGTGACCACCTGCGCGGCCAGCTGCGCACTGCGTTCGTACCCACGATGGGCAACCTGCACGAAGGCCATCTGTCGCTGATGCGGCTGGCGCGCAAGCATGGCGACCCGGTGGTCGCGTCGATCTTCGTGAACCGCCTGCAGTTCGGCCCGAACGAAGACTTCGACAAATATCCGCGCACCTTTGCCGACGACGTTGAAAAGCTGGAAAAGGAAGGCGTGTATGTGCTGTTCGCGCCGACCGAGAGGGACATCTACCCGGAGCCGCAGGAATTCCGCATTCAGCCGCCCGACGGGCTGGGCAACATGCTCGAAGGCGAGTTCCGGCCCGGTTTCTTCACCGGCGTGACCACCATCGTGATGAAGCTGTTCTCCTGCGTGCAGCCGCGCGTGGCCGTGTTCGGCAAAAAGGATTACCAGCAGCTGATGATCATCCGGAACATGGCGCGCCAGTTTGCGCTGCCCACCGAGATCATCGCCGCCGAGACGTATCGCGCCGATGACGGGCTCGCGCTGTCCTCGCGCAACGGCTACCTGTCGGCCGCCGAGCGCGCCGAAGCCCCGGCGTTGTACCGCGAACTGAACCGGGTCGCCGACGCGGTGCGCTCGGGCCAGCGCAATGCCGATCAGCTCGGCGAGGACGCGATGGCACGGCTGGCAGCCAGCGGCTGGCAGCCGGATTACGTGGCGATCCGCAAGCGCGCAGACCTGCAGGCGCCTGACGCCGCTGACCTCGAGGCCGGCGAGCCGCTGGTCGTCCTCGCCGCCGCGAAGCTGGGCAATACTCGCCTGATCGACAACCTCGAAATATGACCGCTGCGCGCCTGCTGCGCGCCGGCTTGCTGGCAGCGCTACTGCCGGCCACGGCTGCCGGCGCGACGGTCAGCGCGACCGATGACAGCGGCCGCGTGGTCACGCTGGCTGCGCCCGCCGCACGCATCATCAGCCTCGCGCCGCATGCGACCGAGCTCCTGTTTGCCGCCGGCGCCGGAGCGCGCGTGGTCGGCGTCTCTGCGTACAGCAACTTCCCTGCAGAAGCCTCCCGGCTGCCTTCCGTCGGCGACGCCATGCGCGCCGACATGGAACGCATCATTGCGCTGAAACCGGACCTGATCGTCGGCTGGAAGAGCGGCAACAACCCGGCCCAGCTGGAGCGGCTGCGCGCACTCGGGCTGCCTGTGTTCGACAGCGAGCCACGCCAATTCGATGACATTGCCAGTTCGCTGGAGCGGCTCGGCGCACTCGCCGGCACGGTTGAAGGTCGCGCCGCCGCGGCGCGTTTTCGTGCCGACCTGCGCGCATTGCGCGAACGCTATTCGGCGCGCAAGCCGGTCAGGGTGTTCTACCAGATCTGGCCGTCGCCGCTGATGACGCTCAACGACGCGCACATCGTGTCCGAGGCAATACGGCTGTGCGGCGGCGTGAACCTGTTCGGCAAGCTCGCGCCGCTGGTGCCGACAGTCAGCCGTGAAGCCGTGCTGAAGGCCGACCCCGAAGCGATCTTCGTCAGCGACGAGGATGCGCAGGCCTTCGGGCGCTGGCGCGGATACGGCAACCTGACGGCGGTGCGCAATGACAGCCTGTTCCGGATTGACGGCGGCGTGATGAACCGCGCCGGCCCGCGCATGCTCGGCGCCACCGCGCTGCTGTGCGAACAGATCGACGCGGCCCGCCGCAAGCAGACGACCACTTTACGGAGAACGCAATGAGCGAGAAGGACCTGGACGAATGGATGCGGCTGCAGCAGGGCACCCTGCCCGCGCACCTCGGCTTCGAGCTGCTGTCGGCCGAGCCGGGACGGCTGCGCTCGGCGCTGCAAGTGCAGCCGCATCACCTCGCGCCGAATGGCTACCTGCATGCGGCAGCAGTCGTCATGCTGGCCGACACGACCTGCGGCTTCGGCTGCATGATGCACCTGCCGGAGGGCGCGCAGAGCTTCACGACGATCGAGTTGAAGAGCAATCATCTCGGCACCGCCCGCGACGGCCGGCTCGAATGCGAAGCGACGCCGGTCCATCGCGGCCGCACGACGCAGGTCTGGGACGCGACCGTGACGGCGGCTGGCAAGACCATCGCGCTGTTCCGCTGCACGCAGATGATCCTTTGGCCGAAGGCCTGAAACGCAAACGCGGCGGGCGTCAGCGCGCCGTGAAAAGCTCGCCTTCGCGTTCGAAGCGGCAGCCGTAAGCGTTTTCCAGCGCCGCGGTCGTCAGCACCTCCGCCACCGGACCGGCAAAGTGAAAGCCCGGCCCCAGCAACAGCACATGCGTGGCAAACCGCGCGGCCAGATTGATGTCATGGCAGGTCGCCACGACCGCATGGCGCTCCGACAGCTGCTGCATCAGGCGCATCAGCAGCAATTGCTGCGCAACGTCCTGGTGCGCAGTCGGCTCGTCGAGCAGCATCAGCGCCGGATCCTGCGCCAGCAAGGCGGCAAATGCCACGCGCTGGCGCTCGCCGCCGGACAGCGCAGTGACGTCGTCATCGATGCGACCGTGCATGCCGACCTGCGCGAGCGCGGCGCGCACGACGCCTTCGTCCTGCTGCGAATCCCACGCACTGCCCAGCCGCCAGGGCGTACGCCCGATCGCAACCGCCTCGCGAACCGAAAATGAAAAGCTGTCGACAGACTGCTGCGGCATCAGCCCGCGCAGCCGCGCCAGTTCGTTTGCAGGGATGGCGTCAAGATAACGGCCGGCGATGCTCACCTCGCCGTCGTCGGGGCGGCGCAATCCGGACAGCACCTGCAGCAGCGTGCTCTTGCCGGCGCCGTTGCGGCCCAGCACGCACCAGAACTCACCACGCCCGACCTGCCAGTCGAGGCCGGCCAGCAAGATGCGCCGGCCGGCGCGCAGTCCCAGTCCGCCTGTTTGCACCAGCACCGTCATCGCGACCTCGCCAGCATCGCGAGGAACAGCGGCACGCCCAGCAACGCGGTGACCACGCCGACCGGCAGCTGCACCGGCGCCAGCAATGCGCGCGCCAGCAGGTCGGCCAGCAGCAGCGCAGCGCCGCCGCCGAGCATCGCGGCCGGCAGCAGCAGCCGCTGGTCATTGCCCAGCCACAGCCGCAGCGCGTGCGGCACGACCAGCCCGACGAAACCGATCGCGCCGGCCTGCGCGACGGCGGCAGCCGTCGCCACCGACGCAAAGAAAAGAATTGCTGTGCGCAGGCGCGCCACCGGCAGCCCGAGCAGCTGAGCGGTGGCGTCACCATGCGCGAGCACGTTGAAGTGCGGCGCCCGCCGGATCGCCCAAGAGCCGACGGCGAACAGCACGGCCCACGCGGGCAGCCCGAAGCCGTCGGCGTCGAGGTCGCCCATCAGCCAGAACATCGTGCCGCGCAGCTGCGTGTCCGGCGCCAGCGACAGCAACAGCGCCAGCAGCGCGCCGAAGCCGGTCGACACCATCACGCCAGTCAGGATCAGGCGCACGCCTGGAACAGCCGCCGGCTGCGGCGACGCGAGCAGGCTGCGCCGCGCCAGCATGAACAGCAGCATGATCGCCAGCAGCGCGCCGGCCAGTGCGCCGGCCTGCAGGCTGACCGACTGCAACGCCAGCGGCAGCAGCAGGCCCGACGCCACCGCGCCGACTGCGGCGCCGCCGGACACACCCAGCACATAAGGGTCGGCCAGCGGATTGCGCAACAGCAGTTGCAGCAGCGCGCCAGCCAGCGCCAGCAGCGCGCCGACCGCAAAGGCAAGCGACGCGCGCTGCGTGCGCAACAGCATCAGCGCGGAATCGTCCGCGCCGCCGAACCGGCAGCCGACACTGCCGCAACCGACCGCCAGCAGCGCAGCCAGCAGCGCGGCGGCCAGCAGCAGCAGGAGCGGTCGCAGCAGGCTTCGCACCGGAGGCTCCGTCAGAAGCGGTAGCGCGCCGAGAACCACAGCGAGCGCCCCGCATCCGGGAACACCGCGGTGTACTGGTAGCTGCTGGTCGGATCCCAGCTGCGCGTCGCATACGAGTAGTACGACTTGTCGAACACGTTCAGCGCCTTCACCGACAGGTCGAACTGGCCAGCCTTGAACAGGTAGTACAGGTCGGCGACCGCATAACCCGGCATGCGATTCTCGTTGTTGAAGTCCATCGCCACATACTGGCTCGACGTCCAGCGTGCCATCGCGCCCAGCTTCTGCTTTTCGTCGACCGCATATTCGGCACGGACCGACACGACCTCGCGCGCGCTCATCGGCACGCGCTTGCCGTCATATTCGCCGGAGCGGAAGCGCGCGTCGCGGAACGACAGCGACGAGGCCAGCAGCCATTGGCGCGTCAGCTGGTAAGAGAGATCGAGGTCGATGCCCTGGCGCCGGGTCGGCGCGAGGTTGACGTTCGAGCCCTGCACATAGCCCCAGCTGTCGAAGCCGACGTAGTTGTTGTAGGCGATCTCGTTCTCGAGATTGCTGCGGTAGGCGCGCACGTCCATCCGGCCGCGCGTGCCGAACAGGTGCTTCCAGCCGATTTCCTGATCCGTCGAGGTCTGCGGACGCAGCGGCACGACCGAATAGTCCGGCGTGTAGCTGGTCGTGAACTCGTCGATGTTCGCGAAACGGTAGCTGGTCGCCACGCGCGCGTACACGGTGTTGTCGACGTCGATTTCCTTCGACGCGCCCAGCTCCCACGCCGAGCGGGTGTAGGCATTGTCGATCTGGTAGCCGCTGTTGACGGCCAGCTGCGAGCGTTCGTTGCGCTCGGTGCGATAGCCTGCGGTGAGGCGCACGCCGGATTTGGCGAGGTCGAGGTCATTCTTCACGAAGACGCTGGTCGAGGTGAAGTCGAGCTGGTAAGTGCCGAGCGTCGAGCCGGG
>CAYZXP010000153.1:0-3567 GCA_964482415.1 uncultured Bifidobacterium sp.
GGGCCGCCGACAGACGCGCTGAGCGACATCGTGCCGACGAACAGGCTCGTGAGGATCAGCGCAAGGATCGTCAGGTACAGCTGATTGAGCGTCTGGAAATTGATCATCGGTCGCCATACGGCACGCGCGCCGGGTCAGCAGCGTGCCGCAAAAAAAAAAGCCCATCAGGCCGGTAAGCCGGATGGGCTTCGGGTATGGCCAGGTCAGCCTTCGGCGCCCTGACTGTCGCGCTCGATGTTCCTCAGGAACATGCGCACTGTCAAGACGGCAATCACCAGCGCGCTGCCGATCACGACGGCGCTCAGGATACCGTAATCCGTCGAAAGCAAATCGCTCCACAGTTTCATGATGGTCTTCTCCTGCGTCCAGAGTTTGTTTCTTTGATGCTGCGACGATATAGCCCTGATTCTGAAATGGCTATCAGATTCAGAATAATCAGCGAATCTTGTACCCGTCAAGCGATACCGCGTGCTGCGCTGCGGGAGAGCCGGCGGCCAGGCCATGCATCAGTCGAATGCCAGGCTGGCCTTCAGCCAGAGCACGCGGCCCGGCTCATTGACCCGCATCGTCGGCACATAACCGCCGATCGAGGTCATGCCGCTGCGGCTGATGAACTCCGCGTAATCCTTGTCGAACAGGTTGTCGACGCCGAACAGGATCAGGCTGTTCTTCGTCGGACGGTAGCCTGCGTTCAGTGAAACCGTACCGAAGCCGGCCGCCGGGCCGAGGTCTTTGCCGGCGATATTGCCAAAGCCGGCGTGATAGCGCTCCTGCGCCGCGACCACGCGCAGCACGCCGCCGGCCAGCCAGCGCGGGTGGTCGATCGCAAAGCCCAGCCTCGCTTCGAGCGGGGGCAGTTGTGCCAGCGGGCGATCGTTTGTCGTATCCGTGCCCCGCACATACGCGATGCCGGAGGTCAGCCGCAGCAGGTCATTCACGCGGTAGGACGCGGCCAGTTCCGTGCCATAGGTCTGCGCATCGACGTTCGTCGCGATGCCGGTCACGCCTGTCGCAAGCTGGTTGTAGTCGATCAGGACGAAATCATTGATCCGGTTCAGGAACGCCGACACGCTGACATCGACCGGCCCGCGGCGGTAGAGCATGCCCGCATCGGCTTGCGTGGTCTTCTCCGTGCGGACCGTGTTCAGCGCCGAAGCACCTGAGGCCGGCGCGTTCGCGCTGCTCATCGAGAACAGCTCCCAGTAATCGGGAAAGCGCTGCGTATGGCCGATGCCGGCATACGCAACGGTGCCCGTCGCCACCGTCTGTTCAAGCCGGGTGAATCCCGCATAGGTGCGCTCACTGCGCGAGCGTCCCGCGGTGCTGCTGGCGCTGCGCTGGTCATCGGCGCTCCATGCATCGATGCGCACGCCGCTGACGGACTTCAGCGTCGGCGAAAGCGTCTTGCTCAGTTCGCCGAACACGCCGGCATTGCCGATGCGCGCATCGTCGGTCACGATGCCGTTGCTCATGAGGTCGCGGCCATGCTGCGAATCCGACCAGTTCGCACCGACCACAGCCGCCAGGTCCGGCGCGAGCGCAAGGCGGGCGGTCAGGCGCGCCTGCGTCGATGTGATGCCGACGCGCGACGACATGCGCATCATCGCGCCGGTGCGCAGCGAGTAATTGTCCATGACGTGGTCAATGCTGTTGTGCCCGAGCTGGAAGCTGAGCTTGCTCAGCAGCGGCGACAGGTTGGCCTTCTCTGCCTTGAACGTGAAGTTCTCGCGATCGAAGCGCGTGCCGTCCATCATCCGGTCCGCATAGGCGGCATAGCCGTCGCTGCGTGTGGCCGCCAGTTCGAACCGGGTGTCACGGTCCGGCGTCAGGCCGACGGCGGCATTTGCGCTCCAGCGCCGGTAGCGCGAGTGAATGGCGCGTCCGTTGCCGTCTTCGTAGTCGCCCGATTGCGAGTTGTTCGCGCCGGCTTGCAGGTAGTAGCCGACATCGCCGGCTTCGCCACGGACGATCTCATCGTGGCGGCCGAAGCTCGCACCCAGCACGCTGCCCATAAAGCTGCGCGCCGGGCCGGTGTAGGTCCGCGGTTCGCGGTCGAACCTGATCGTCGCCGCCGAACCCATGTTGGGGTACTGCACGGTCTGCGGGCCTTTGATGACCGTCATCCGATCGTAGGCTTCGGGGAAAACATAGGCCGTCGGCGCATCCATGCGGCCCGGGCAGGCGCCGGCCAGCGACTGCTCGTCCACCATGATGTTCAGCCGCGAGCCGGCCATGCCGCGGAAGACGGGTTCGCCGTCCGTGCCGCCTTTGCGCATCACCGTGAAACCGGGAATCGTCTTCAGGTAATCGGCGCCGTCGTGCGCGGGCAGCGGCTGGCGCGGAATCGCGGGATCGGTCTCGATGAACAGCGGTGCCGACATCGGGGTCGCCGTGACGACGACTTCATCAAGGAATGCAGGATCGGCGGCGCGGGCGCCGGAGGTCATTGCCGCGGTCGCGAGCGCGATGGCGGAGAAAGTGGTGTTCTGGATTTTCATGGTCGTTGCGGGCCCGTCGCGCGGGACGCGGGCCTGATCGTGGTTGGAGTCCGCCCACGCGCACGGCTGCCTTGGGAAGGCAGCGCGTTGCGGAGCTGGAAAACAGGATGGGGCGGCCGTGCGGCCGCGGACGATCAGGCGAAGAAAGGCGGGGCGCGGGCGCGTAACTGGTGGCCGGCGAAACGCTGCGTGCACTCGTCGGCAGGTTTTGCCGTGTCATGCGAGGGTTCAGGCAGCCTGGCCAGCCACGCGCTTGCATCAAAACGTGCTGGTGGCTCGCCGGCAACGCAGAATGCGCAAGGATGTTCCGCGTGTTCCGACGAGGCTGGCGCGGGCTTGCCGGCTTCGGGAAGCCGTATCCAGCGGATACCGGAACTGGCGCACACCTCGATCCAGTGACCGCGTCCTTCGCCTCCGCGCTGCATGCCAAGCAGTGGCAGCACCGCTTGCAGCAGCACGGCCGCCACCAGCAGGGATGCCGTGAGCCCGCGAAACAATGACAGGGAACGCATTCGGTGCGGCAATCGGAGTGTCCGGAAAGGGCCGGGTTCGGCGGGATAAGGGTATAAAAATCATATTTTCATGCCGGCGGCACGAGGAGTCAAATGCCGTCGGGTGCCGGCCGTCCGCTTCGCGGAAATCTTCAGGGTTTTTGATCGGGATTCTGGAAAAGGCCCGTCGCAGGCGATATACGTGATGCATGCAGGTCGGCTGCCGCCGCGTAGTTTGCGGAGCGCAGCCGCACAACGGGCATTTCATCGTAAAAGGAGGGAGTCATGCTGCAAAACAAAGTGGCGCTGGTCACCGGCGCGTCGTCGGGCATCGGGCGTGCGATTGCGCTGGTGCTGGCGCGCGAAGGCGCGAAGGTCGTGGTCTCCGACATGAACGAGGACGGCGGCCGCGAGACCGTCGACCTGGTCGCACGGCAGGGCGGCGACGCGTTGTTCGTGAAGGCCAACGTGGCCGAGCCGTCCGACATGGAAAAGCTGGTTGCGCAGACCGTCAACCGCTACGGCGCGCTGCATGTCGCCTGCAACAATGCCGGCGTCGGCGGCGACACCGTGCCCAC
>CAYZXP010000153.1:3667-6846 GCA_964482415.1 uncultured Bifidobacterium sp.
GAACGCGGTCGGTCCGGCCTTCATCCATACGCCGATGATCAGCAAGTTCGAGACCGAGAAGGCCGTCAACGACATGCTGGTGGCAGCGCATCCGATCGGGCGCCTGGGACGGCCGGAAGAAGTGGCCGAACTCGTCGCCTGGCTGGCATCAGACCGCGCATCCTTCGTCACCGGAGGCTATTACCCGGTCGATGGCGGCTACCTGGCGCGCTGATTCCTGCCGGATCGGCTGTGCGGCGCGCTGCCGATCCGGCCGCCACTGGCGGGCAAACGTTATACTTCGAGACGAATATTCATTTTGTATCGACGCCCGATGAGAGCCATCGAGAGAACGCTGCACGAACTCTCCCAGTCCAGCCCCGACGCCTTGTACGAACGCGCACAGGAAATGCGCGCAGCGACCACGGCCCGCAATTTTTACCGCGCCGCGCGCCGCTTCTACTTGCTGGCCGCCCTGATGGGGCACGGCGACGCAAAATATCAGCTTGGGATCATGAACCTGCGCGGCGAGGGCCGGCCCGTCGATCGCGTGCGCTCGGCGATGTGGCTCAAGCTCGCCGGCGGCGACTTGCGCTCCGCGCGCAACCTGCAAATGGTGGCGTCGGAAATGAGTCGCACCGACGTCGATCGTGCATTCGAGCTGGCCAAGGTCTTCCCCGACGCGGTACAGGCCTTGCGCGCGGCCGTCTTCGCCAACGACGCGGAAGCGATGGTGCGGATGGGCGAATACGTTGCGCAGGGCCGCGGCGTCGAGCGCGATCCGGAAATGGCCAGCGAATGGTACCGACGCGCCGTTCCCGCCGGACACGCACGCGCGCAGACGCGTCTCGGCCTCGCCTGCCTGAAGGGCGAAGGCGTGGCGCGCGATGCAGCCGAAGCGCGCCGCCTGCTGGAACTGGCCGCGGCGCAGGACAATGCCGATGCGCAGTTCGCGCTGGCGCAGATGCTGCAGGACCAGCATTCAGGCGCCGGCACCGCGCGCTCGCTGTACGAGAAGGCTGCGGCGCAGGGCAACGCCGGCGCGCAGCTCAGGCTGGGCGAGCTGTACAAGGACGGCGAGATTCCCGTGCCCGACGCAGGACGCGTGCCGGCCGGGCGCCGCGACATTGCGCCCCATCTGGTGCGCGCGTTCGACTGGTTCAGCCGCGCTGCGAACCAGGGTGAGCCCGCCGCCCAGTGCGAGCTGGGCCAGATGTATGCGCAGGGCATGGGAACCAGGCAGGACTTCGTGCAGGCCGCGCACTGGTACCGCGAGGCCGCCGCGCAAGGCCATCCCAAGGCGCAGTTCAACCTTGGCTTCCTGCATTCCTACGGGCAGGGCGTGATTCAGGATGACGGCCAGGCCTACCAGTGGTACCGCCTGAGCGAACTCGGCGGTTACGGACCGGCCACGCAATCGGCGGCGCTCGCCGCCCGTAAACTCAGTCCGCCGGTCAAGGAACGCGCCGACTGGCGCATCGAGACCCTCGTCAACAGCAGGAAGGAAGCGTAAGCATGGAAGGCACTATCCAGCTTGTCTGCCCGGATTGCGGAGCGAAAAACCGGCTGCCGCAAGCGCGCCTCGGCGATTCGCCCGCGTGCGGCAAATGCGGCGCCGCGCTGATGCGGCCCGAACCGGTCGCGCTCGGCGACGCCGATTTCGCGCGCTTCGTCGAAGGCACCGCACTGCCGGTGCTGGTCGACTTCTGGGCCGCATGGTGCGGTCCGTGCAAGATGATGGCGCCGCAATTCGAGGCGGCGGCGCGGCAGATGCCCGGCGTGCGCTTCGTGAAGGTTGACACCGACGCGTCGCCGCAGACCAGCGCGCGCTTTCGCATACGCAGCATTCCAACGCTCGCGCTGTTCCGCAACGGCGTCGAGGTCGCGCGCACCAGCGGCGCCATGTCGGCGGCCGATATCCAGCGCTGGGTCAGCAGCCACCCGGGCTGATTCCGGCCTGATTCCTGCCTGCACAAGGGCAAGGCCGCGGGTACACTCGCGGCGTGAAGATCACCACCCGACGGAGACCCCCATGAAGCGATCTTTCCTTGCGCTCGCCTGCCTGCTGGCAGCCGGCCATGCCGCCGCAGGCTGGAGCATGCTGCAGGAGACCCGGGACGGCATCCTGTATGTCGATCGCGAAGCGGCGGAACGAACCCCTCGCGGCTGGACGGTGGACAGCTCGCAGGACTTCCACAAAATCCAGCTGCACGAAGGCAAGGAGTACCTGAGCGCCCGCACGCGTTACGAGCTCGATTGCAGCGCGAAGCAGCTGCGCCGGCTGCGCGTCGAAATTTATCCGGAGAACATGGCCGGTGGCGGCACGCTGCATGTCGACGACAACGCGCAGGACTGGCGTGCGCCCGGACCCGGCAGCAGCGAAGAGGCGATCTGGAAAAGTCTTTGCCCCTGACCACCGGCCAAAGCGCGCTTCGCCCTGACGGAGCGCAAACTGGACCGGCTGAACGTTCTTTTGTCGAACAATCAGACGCAACTGACTTATGCTAATGCTAGGCTGATCTGAAGTGAGCAAATCGTTGTTCGCACGATGTGCTGATCTCGAGACGACGATATCCGTCATTCACGGTCGATGGAAACTTACGCGAACCGGCATGCTCAGACTGCAGACTTGTCGACGGCAGGGAAGCTTGTCGCACCGACACTGCGAACCTTCAACGATCCGATGAAAGCGAGGAACCTGATGAAAACTCTGCTTTGCCTGTGCGCCGCGGTTTTGCTGGCCGCATGCAGCAGCATGCCCTTCAGTTCGCAACAAGGCGAGGTTCGGCATCCTGATGCCTTTCACTCGTACATTGACTGACTGCGCGACTGAATGCGCGACCAGCTGTGTTGCTGAATGTACGGCTGATCTCCCGCCTGCCTCCGCCTCCGCAATGCAAGCTGCGGATTGATCCCTCCGTCGCCCGGCCGCTGCAAGGCCGGGCATGTTCCTGCTCTTTGCTCAGGTAGAATCCGAACGGTCGTGCTTAAAACAATCAGACCGTCGGAGACTGCATGGACCTGAATTACGCGCCGGAAGATCTGGCGTTCCGTGACACCGTGCGCAGCTGGATCGCCGCGAACCTGCCGGCGGACCTGCAGCAGAAGGTGCTGAACCACAAGCGACTGGTGCGCGACGATTATGTCCGCTGGCACCGGATCGTCCACCGTCAGGGCTGGGTCGCGCCGAACTGGCCGGT
>CAYZXP010000154.1:0-6846 GCA_964482415.1 uncultured Bifidobacterium sp.
GCAGCCTGCGCGAGCGCCTCGACCTGCTCGCCCTTGCGCACGTCGCAGGTCTGCGCGAGCACCTCGGCGCCGCCCGACGCAAGCTCGGCGGCGGTGGCGTCCAGTGCCTCCTTCTGCACGTCGGCCAGCACCAGTTTCATGCCCAGTTTTGCGCCCAGCAGCGCGAACTCGCGGCCGAAACCACTGGCCGCACCGGTGATCACCGCGACCTTGCCCCTGAATTCTTTCATCCTGTTTTCCTCAGACCAGCCTGACCAGCTGTTTCCCGAAATTTTTCCCACGCAGCATGCCAATGAACGCAGCCGGCGCGGCAGCGAGCCCGTCGGCAATCGTTTCGCGGTATGTCAGCTTGCCGTCGCCGACCAGTTGCGCGAGCTCGCCCAGCCCCTGCGGCCAGAACGCCATGTGCTCGGAGACGATGAAACCCTGCATCGACAAGCGCATCTTCAGCACCATATGCAGGTAGTGCACCGGCATCATCTGTCCGTCATAAGCGGAAATCATCCCGCACAGCGCAATGCGGCCGAACGGATTCATCCGCGCCAGCGCCGCATCCATCACCGCGCCTCCGACATTTTCGAACAGGCCGTCGATGCCGTCCGGCGCCGCGGCCTCGATGCCGCCAAACAGATCGCCGGCCTTGTAGTCGATGCACGCGTCAAAGCCCAGCTCATTGACCACGTAATCGCATTTCTGCCGACCGCCGGCGATGCCGATCACACGGCATCCGGCGAGTTTGGCCAGCTGGCCGACCACGCTGCCGACGGCGCCGCTGGCCGCTGATACCGCAATGGTCTCGCCTGCCTTCGGCCGGATGATCTGGTTCAGCCCGTACCAGGCCGTCATGCCGGGCATGCCGACGGCGCCTAAGTAGGCGGACAGCGGCACCCGGCTGGTATCCACCTTTTTCAGCAGGCTGCCGTCGGATACGCCGATCTCGGACCAGCCGAACATGCCGACCACCTTGTCGCCCGCCTTGAACTTCGGATGCTTTGACGCGATCACTTCACCGGCGGTACCGCCGATCATCACTTCGCCCAGCGGCTGCGGGGCCGCATAGCTCTTCACGTCATCCATGCGCATCCGCATGTACGGGTCGAGCGACAGGTAGTGGTTGCGGACCAGCAGCTGGCCGTCGGCAATGTCGGGCAGCGGCACGGTCTCGAGCCGGAAGTTGTCGGCCGCGACGCCGCCCTGCGGGCGCGACGCCAGCACGATGCGCTGGTAACTGGTCATGGTGACTCCGGAAGGGAAAGCTTGTCGGCCACGTCGAGCCGCTTCAGGTATTTGAACGTGCCCATCGCCTTGGCGACCAGCCGCGAGCCTTCATGCAGCTCCGCTTCGCAGAAGCACATCGTGGTCGATCGATGGAAAGCATGGCCGCTGGCGACGATGCGCGCGCCCGGCGTGCCGCCCGGCTGCAGGAAACTGGTCTTCATCTCGACCGTGACGCCGGCGCGCGACTGCGGGTCGAGCGAGCGGCCGGCGAGCGACATGGCGACGTCGAGCAGGGTCATCACGACACCGCCGTGCGTGACCTGCCAGCTGTTCATGTGGCGCGGCTCAAGCGTGAGCGCAATCTGCGCACGCCCGTCGGCCATGCCGAGAAACTCGACGCCGAGCTCGTTCAGGAAGGGAATCTCGGTCGGGAAAGGCAGCGGCTGGGCCATCAGATCAGCACCGCCGACACGCCGCCGTCCACCGCGAGCGTCTGCCCGGTGATGTGCTTGCCGGCCATCGATGCGAACAGCAGTACCGCGCCCTTCAGGTCTTCGTCGTCGCCGAGTCGTCGCAGCGGCGCGCGCTGCGCGGCTTCGTCGCCCATGCTGTCGAGCATGCCGCGCGACATCTTCGACGGGAAGAAGCCCGGCGCAAGTGCGTTCACGGTAATGCCGTATTGGCCCCATTCGCCGGCCAATGTGCGCGTGAAATTGATCACGGCGGCCTTTGACGTGTTGTAGCCGATGGTCTGCATGTGCGGCGAACCGTTGCCGGCAAAGCCGGCGATCGATGCGGTGTTGATGATGCGGCCGTAGCGGCGCGGGATCATCGAGCGCTTGCCGATGGCCTGGCACAGCAGGAAGATGCTGCGCACGTTCAGGTTCATCACCTTGTCCCAGCCCTCGACCGGATGGTCTTCGGCCGGTGCGCCCCAGGTGGCACCGGCATTGTTGACCAGGATGTCGACCTGGCCCATCGTGGACAGCGCAAAATCGGCCAGCGCATTCACGCCGGCGACCTCGCCGAGGTTGGCCGCGCAGGCAGCCACCTTGCAGCCGCGCCGTTCGAGATGCGCGACGGCCTCGTCGAGTTCGTCCTGCTTGCGCGCCGAAATCACGAGCTGCGCACCCTGCTCGCCGAGTGCCTCGGCCATCTGCAGCCCGAGGCCGCGCGAACCACCGGTAACGAGCGCGGTACGGCCGCTGAGGTCGAACAATTCGCGAACGGTGTGCATGCTCAGTCCGCCTCGTAATCCATGCACTGGCGCGACGCGCGCACCGCGGCGACGAAGGGCTTCAGCGCGACATGCTGCGGGTGGTTCTGGTACGCGTCGAGCGCCTCGCGCGTATCGAACTCGGAATACAGCACGACATCGTAGGTACACTCGAAGCCCGGTTGGGCGAGCGCGACGTCGAGCTTGCGCAGCCCCGGCACGATGCCCGCGCAGGCGTCCAGCAGTTCCTTCATGCGCGCCGCATTCGCGGCCTTGTCCTGGCCTTCGGCATGCTCTTTCAGCTGCCACATCACGATGTGCTTGATCATCTTTATAAAATTTTTGTCAGTTCAGAACCAGCTGTCCTGCATGTCCAGGGCCGTGGTGTCGAGCGACGCCAGCAGAGCCAGCTGCGCATCGACTTTCGGCAGCTCGACAGCAAAATAGTATTTGAATGCCTGCAACTTGCCGGCGTAAAAACCGGCATCGCCCCGCGCCACGGCTTGCGCAGCGTGTGCCGCCAGCGCCTGCTCCAGCCAGATCCAGCCGACCACCAGATGCCCGAACGCTTCGAGGTAGACCGACGCATTCGCCAGCGTCACGTTCAGGTCGCCGGCCGCGTGCAGCGCCACGGTGACCTCGGACAGCCGCTGCCAGCGCTCGCGCAGCGCAGCCGCCTGCGGCAATGCGCCGGCACGTTCGATGGTGTCGGTAACGCGAGCGGACAGCAACCGGAACGCGACGCCGTCACGCATGACGACCTTTCGACCCAGCAGGTCCAGGCCCTGTATGCCGTGCGTGCCCTCGTGGATCGGGTTCAGGCGGTTGTCGCGATAGAACTGCTCGACTGCGTATTCACGTGTATAGCCATAGCCGCCATGCACCTGAATGGCGAGGCTGTTCGCCTCAAGGCACCACTGCGACGGCCACGACTTCGCTATCGGCGTCAGGATGTCCAGCAGCAGCGTGGCCTGCGCACGCGCCGCATCGTCATCGGCGGTCTTTTCCTCGTCGACCAGCCGCGCGCAATACAGGATCAGCGCCAGCCCGCCCTCGACATAGGCTTTCTGCGCCAGAAGCATCCGCTTCACATCGGTATGCTCGACGATCGGTATCTGCGGTTTCGCCGGATCCTTGGCCTGCGGATGCCGGCCCTGCGGACGATTGCGCGCGTAGTCGAGCGCATGCAGGTAGCCGGTATAGCCGAGCATCACCGCACCGAGGCCGACGGCGATGCGCGCTTCGTTCATCATGTTGAACATCGCGGCGAGCCCCTGGTGCAGGTTGCCGACCAGCCAGCCGACCGCGCCGGGCTGGCCGAGCGGATGGTGCTTGCCCTCGCCGAAATTCAGCAGGCAGTTGGTGGTGCCGCGATAGCCCATCTTGTGGTTCAGGCCGGCGAGCACGACGTCATTGCGTTCGCCGAGGCTGCCGTCGCTGTTCACGAGGAACTTCGGCACCACGAACAGCGAAATGCCCTTCACGCCCGGAATCAGCTTGCCGTCCGGCCCCGGCACCTTGGCCAGCACGAGGTGGATGATGTTCTCCGACAGCTCGTGCTCGCCGCCGGAGATCCACATCTTGTTGCCACGCAGCCGGTAGCTGCCGTCAGCCTGCGGCTCGGCGCGGGTCGTGATGTCGGACAGGCTGGAGCCGGCCTGCGGCTCGGACAGGCACATGGTGCCGAGAAAGCGGCCCGCCAACAGCGGCCGCACGTAGGTATCGATCTGCTCGGGGCTGCCGCATTTGAGCAGCGTGTTCGCATTGCCGATGGTGAGCATCGGGTAAGCGGCGGTCGCAACGTTCGCCCCCTTGAACCACGCGAAACCCGCCTTGTCGACCACCGACGGCAGCTGCATGCCGCCATAGGCGACGTCCTGCGCGGCGGCCATCAGCCCGGCCTCGCTGAACGCGCGCAGCGCGGCGCGCACCTCGGGAATCACGGTCACGCGCTGGCCGTCGAACTGCGGCTCGTGTTCGTCGGACTGGCGGTTGTGACTGGCGAATTTTTCAGTGGCGATCTGTTCACACAGGTCGAGCACCGCGTCGAAGGTCTCGCGGCCATGCTCGGCGAAGCGCGGCCGCGCGCACAGCGACTCGACGTCGAGCCACTCGTACAAAAGGAAGTCGAGGTCGCGCCGCGACAGGATCAGCGAAGCCATCGGGAACTGCGCGAAGTCGTCAGACGACTTCGAACAGGCCGGCCGCGCCCTGCCCGCCGCCGATGCACATGGTTACCACCACGTACTTGACGCCGCGACGCTTGCCTTCGATCAGCGCATGGCCGGTCAGGCGCGCGCCCGACATGCCGTAAGGATGGCCGAGCGCGATCGCGCCGCCGTTCACATTGAGCCGGTCCATCGGGATGCCGAGCTTGTCGGCGCAATACAGCACCTGCACCGCGAAGGCTTCATTCAGCTCCCACAAGCCGATGTCTTCCATCTTCACGCCAGTCTGCTTCAGCAGCTTCGGAATCGCGAACACCGGGCCGATGCCCATCTCGTCGGGCTCGCAGCCGGCGATCGCAAAGCCGCGGAAGACGCCGAGCGGCGTCCTGCCGGTCGCCGCAGCGGCCTTGTCGCTCATGACGATCGCTACCGATGCGCCGTCGGAAAACTGGCTGGCATTGCCGGCCGCGACGACGCCGCCGGGAATCGCGGTACGAATCTGCGACACGCCCTCGTAGGTGGTGTCGGCGCGTATGCCTTCGTCAGCCGACACGGTCACCTCGCGCGTGATGATGCGCGCGGTCTCCTTGTCGGCAACGGCCATCGTGGTCGTCACCGAAACGATCTCGTCGGCGAAACGGCCGGCGTCGCGTGCGGCCGCTGCACGCTGCTGGCTCTGCACGCCGTAGTGGTCCTGGCGGTCGCGCGCAATGCCGTAGCGCTTGGCGACGTTCTCCGCGGTCTGCAGCATCGGCCAGTAGATTTCCGGCTTGTGCTGTTCCAGCCACGGGTCCTTGAACATGTGCATGTTCATCTCGTTCTGCACGCAGGAGATCGACTCGACGCCGCCGGCAGCATAGATGTCGCCTTCGCCGGTGAGTATGCGCTGCGCAGCGCTGGCAATGGTCTGCAGGCCGGACGAGCAGAAACGGTTGATCGTGATGCCGCCGGTAGACACCGGACAGCCGGCGCGCAACGCCACCTGTCGCGCGATGTTCCAGCCGGTCGCGCCCTCGGGGTTCGCGCAGCCCATCATCACGTCTTCGACCTGTGCAGCCTCGATGCCGGCACGCTCGATCGCGGCCCGCAGTGCCGCGCCGCCCAGCGTCGCCCCGTGCGTCATGTTGAACGCCCCTTTCCACGATTTGGCCAGCGGGGTACGGGCTGTCGAAACGATGACGGCATCGGTCATGGAAAGTCTCCTGTGTTTATTGTGGTTGCCCGCCCGGGCACGGGGGCCGCCGCAGCATAGCATATGCGTACGCACGACCGTGCTATTTTGCGCCACCCCTGTAAGTTTTTGTAAGTTTCGAGCAAGGGATGCGTAAGTTTTCAATCCTACACTCGGCTCAATTGTGCGATTCCACGCCCAATGCATAGTAAATAAATAACTTAGGAGACACCATGGCCCAAGCCCAGGCTACGTCGCGAAGCATCACGGCGGAAGAGCGGAAAGTCATTTTCGCTTCGTCGCTCGGTACCGTTTTCGAATGGTACGACTTCTATCTGTACGGCTCGCTCGCCGCGATCATTGCGAAGCAGTTCTTCGCCGGCACCGATCCCAACACCGCGTTCATTTTCGCGCTGCTCGCCTTCGCGGCAGGCTTCCTGGTGCGCCCGTTCGGCGCGGTCGTGTTCGGCCGCCTCGGCGACATGGTCGGACGAAAATACACCTTCCTGGTGACCATCCTGCTGATGGGCCTGTCGACCTTCATCGTCGGCCTGCTGCCGAACTACAACAGCATCGGCATCGCGGCGCCGATCATCCTGATCTCGCTGCGCATCCTGCAGGGCCTTGCGCTCGGCGGCGAGTACGGCGGCGCAGCCACCTATGTGGCCGAACACGCACCGGACGACAGGCGCGGCGCCTTTACCGCGTGGATTCAGACCACCGCAACGCTCGGCCTGTTCCTGTCGCTGATGGTCATCCTCGCGACCCGCACGGCGATCGGCGAAGAAGCCTTTGCCGAATGGGGCTGGCGCATTCCTTTCCTGGTGTCGGTCTTCCTGCTCGGCATCTCCGTCTGGATTCGCCTGTCGATGAATGAATCGCCGGCCTTCAAGAAAATGAAGGAAGAAGGCAAGGTATCGAAGGCGCCGCTGTCGGAAGCCTTCGGCCAGTGGAAGAACCTGAAGGTGGTCATCCTCGCGCTGATCGGCCTCACCGCGGGCCAGGCTGTGGTCTGGTACACGGGCCAGTTCTATGCGCTGTTTTTCCTGACGCAGACGCTTAAGGTCGATGGC
>CAYZXP010000155.1:0-6810 GCA_964482415.1 uncultured Bifidobacterium sp.
TCACGCGAGACGAAATGACGCGAAATTCTATTAGACAGCCCGGTTTTCAGCAAGGTTGGCGGTCGGATTTCAGTACGGTATCGGCTAAAATGCGCAAGCCTTTTCACGCTGTTTCCATCCCGTTTCCAATCTGTTCCAGCTCTCAAGGGGTCTCGCATGATCGTACTCGTCACCGGCGCCAGCTCCGGCTTCGGCGCAGGCATTGCCCGCCGGTTCGTCCGCGAAGGTCACCGCGTCATCGCCGCCGCCCGGCGTACCGACCGCCTGGCCGCACTGGCCGCCGAACTCGGGCCGGCGCTGCTGCCCGTCGAACTGGACGTGACCCATAAGGAATCGATCGACCGCATGCTCGACGGCCTGCCGGCCGACTGGCAGGCGATCGACGTGCTGGTCAACAACGCCGGACTGGCGCTCGGCCTCGAGCTGGCGCACCAGGCGCACCTGTCCGACTGGGACACCATGATCGCGACCAACTGCCAGGGACTGGTCTGGATGACCCGCGCGGTGCTGCCGCGCATGGTCGAACGGGGCAGCGGGCATGTGATCAACATCGGCTCGGTCGCCGGCTCCTACCCCTACCCGGGCGGCAACGTGTATGGCGCGACCAAGGCCTTCGTCGACCATTTCACGCTGAACCTGCGCGCCGACCTGGTCGGCACCGGCGTCAGGGCGACCAACATTGCGCCCGGCATGGCCGGCGACACCGAGTTCTCCAACGTGCGCTTCAAGGGCGACGATGCGGCCGCCGGGAAGGTCTACCAGGGCATCAAGTCGCTCGGCTCCGACGACATCGCCGAAGCCGCGTACTGGGTCGCCACGCTGCCGGCGCACGTCAACATCAACCATATCGAGATGATGCCGGTCTGCCAGGGCTTCTCGCCGTTCAACGTCAAGCGCAGCGCATGACGACCGTGTTCCGCTGGCCGGTGCGCGTCTACTACGAGGATACCGACGCCGGCGGCATCGTCTTCTACGCGAACTACCTGAAATTCTTCGAACGCGCGCGCACCGAGTGGCTGCGTGCGGCCGGCATCGGCCAGCACGCGCTGGCGACCGGGGAACAGCGCATCTTTGTGGTCAAAAGCACGGCCATGGATTACCATGCGCCGGCAAAACTGGATGACCGCCTCGAGATCACGGTCACGGTGGAAAAGCTGGGACGCGCATCAGTGAATTTCATGCAGGAAGCGTGGTTGGCGGATGGCGAAACGCCGCGACTGCTGTGCAGCGGAAGCATTCGCGTCGGCTGTGTCGGCACGCCGGACCTGAGGCCGGCCGCGATACCCGACCATGTGGCCTCGAGGATTCGTAACATCATGAAACAAAGCGGCGACGCATGATCGTTTCCTTTTAGCTTCCCGGCAGTCTACGGGTTTGTACAATCGCACGCGGCCACACACCAAACTACTTATAAAGCCATGCCCGTCCACGAGAACATGTCGCTCCTTTCCCTGATTAGCAATGCCTCCCTGCTGGTGAAGCTGGTGATGGCGCTGCTGATGCTGGTGTCCGCCATGAGCTGGACTTACATTTTTCGCAAAATGTTCACCATCCGCAGCGCGACGCGGCAGACCGGCGAATTCGAGACGGCCTTCTGGTCGGGCGCGAACCTGAACGCGCTCTACGAGGAACTGACCACCAACCGCCGCCGCGGGCAGCGCAACGGCGCGCTCGAACGCATCTTCGAGGCGGGCATGGAGGAATACCGCAAGGCGCGCGTGTCGTTCAGCGGCAAGGACATCGACGGCAGCACGCTGCTGGACGGCGCCCGGCGCGCGATGCGCGCAGCCTACCAGCGCGAGATGGACGCGCTCGAGTCCCATCTCGCCTTCCTGGCGTCGGTCGGTTCGGTCTCGCCTTACGTCGGCCTGTTCGGCACGGTCTGGGGCATCATGAACTCCTTCCGCGGACTGGCCAACGTGCAGCAGGCAACGCTGGCAGCGGTCGCGCCCGGCATTGCGGAGGCGCTGGTCGCCACCGCGATCGGCCTGTTCGCCGCCATCCCCGCCGTCGTCGCCTACAACCGCTACTCGCATGACATCGACCGTCTTGCAATCCGCTTCGAGACCTTCATTGAAGAGTTCTCGAACATCCTCCAGCGGCAGGCACGCTGATGGCGCAGATCTCCACCATGCGCGGCGGCCGCGGCCGCAAGCTGAAGGCAGAGATCAACGTCGTCCCCTACATCGACGTGATGCTCGTGCTGCTGGTCATCTTCATGGTGGTCGCGCCGATGATCCCGCCGACCGAGATCAAGCTGCCCAAGGCAGGACAGTCGACGCAGCCGCCGACCGAATATCTTGAGATCGAACTGCGCGAAGACGGCGCGGCCAGCGTCGGCGTGCATGGCCGCAAGTTCAGCCGGGTGAAAAACCGCGAGCAGCTCGGCGAACAGCTGGTCGCGCTCAAGCGCAAATACCCGGACATGCCGCTGATGATCTCGGCCGACAAGGACATCAAGTACGACGAAGTCGTGCAGACGATCGCACTGGCCAACAAGACTGGAATCGCCCGCGTGGGCCTCGCCGCCCGCTGAGCCTGCCTTGAAATCCCGCTCCAACCCGTACCAGATCCCGTCCGAACCCGGTCGCTGGCGCGCATTCGCGCTGGCGATGCTGGTGCATGCCGCGCTGCTCGGCTTCCTCGGCCTGGGCGTGCGCTGGAAAAACACGGTGCCGGTGACGGTCGAGGCGGAAATCTGGAGCGCGCAACCGCGTCTTGCCGCCCCGCCGGCGCCGCTGCCCGAACCGCCAAAACCGCTGCCTGAGCCGCCCAAGCCGGCGCCTGCGCCTGCGCCCAAGCCTGCGCCCGAACCGAGGCGTGAGCCGCCGCCCGCCGTCAAGCCGCCACCGGCGAAGGCCTTGCCCAAGGCCGCGCCGGAACGCGCGCCTGCGCCCAAAACCAAGGGTCCTGATCCCGACATCGCGCTCGAAAAGGAAAAGCAGCGCAAGCTCGAAAAGGAGCAGAAGCTCGCCGAAGAAAAAGCCCGGCGCGAAGAGCTCGAGCGCAAACGGCAGGCCGAGGAAGACGAGCGCAAGGAGCTGGAGAAGAAGCGGCTGGCCGAAGAGCAGAAGCGCCGGCAGGAAGCCGAAGAGAAAAAGCGCCTGGCCGAAGAAGACAAGCGCAAGCAGGAAGAGGAAAAGAAGCGCCTCGCCGAGGAGGAGAAGCGCCGCCTCGAGGAAGAGCGCCGCAAGCACGACGAAGAAAAACGCAAGCAGGACGAACTCAAGCGCAAGCAGGACGAAGAGCGCCGCAAGCAGGAAGAGGAAAAGCGCAAGGCCGACGAAGAAAAGCGCAAACAGGAAGAGATCAGGCGCAAGCAGGAAGAAGAAAAGCGGCGCCTTGAGGAAGAGAAACGCCGCCAGGAAGAAGAAAAGCACCGCCAGGAAGAGGCGCGCCGCCGTCACGAAGAAGAGCAGCGCCGCATTGAGGAAAACAAGCGGCAGCAGCAGGAGCTCGCCGAGCAGCGCGCGAAGGCGCGCCGTGAAAGCGACCTCAAGCGCATGCAATCGATGGCCGGCGAAGGCACGGCCGGCGACGCCGAACGTTCATCCGGCAAGACGGACTCCGCGACCTATGCACGCCTGATCGCCGGCAAAATAAAATCGCATACAATACTTCCGCCTCTGAACGAGATCGCGGGCAACCCCGGGGTCGAGTATGCGATCGAGCTGCTGCCTGACGGCAGCCTGAAGAACGTCACCATGACGCGCTCGTCCGGCGTCACTGCGTTCGACCAGGCCGTCCGGCGGGCCATCGACCGTGCCGTGCCCTTCCCACCGGACCCGGCCACGGGCAAGGTTCCACCGAGCCTGACGGTCACCCACCGTCCCAAGGACAATTGAATCGACGATCACGACATCAGATGAAACGAAACTTCCTGAAGCTCCTCTCGATCGCCTGCCTCGCCCCGCTCATGCCCGCCCGCGCGCAACTGCGCGTTGACATTTCAGGCGTCGGCGCCAACCGGATCCCGATCGCCATCGGGCAATTCAGCGACGATCCGCCGGGCGCAAACCAGATCAGCAGCATCATCCGCGCCGACCTCGAACGCAGCGGCATTTTCAAGATCATCGGCAAGGCCGAGCCGGTGCGTGACGCCGGCACGGTCAATGACTCGCTGTGGAAATCCCTCGGCGCCGACATGCTGATCGGAGGCAGCGTGCACCCGACCAGCGACGGGCGCACCGAGATCCGCTACAGGCTGCGCGATACCGTCAAGGGCACCGACTACCCGGTGCTGTCGCTGACCGTGCGGCCGCAATTCATCCGCTTTGCCGCCCACCGGATCGCCGACGACATTTTCGAGAAGCTGACCGGCATCCGCGGCGCCTTTGCGACGCGCATTACCTATGTCAGCCGCAGCGGCCCCGAATACCGGCTCGAGGTGGCGGACTCCGATGGCGAAAACCCGTTCATTGCGCTGCGCTCCAGCGAGCCCGTGATCTCGCCGGTCTGGTCGCCGGACGGCAGCCGCGTTGCCTACGTGTCCTTCGAAAACAAGAAGCCGGTGGTGTACGTGCAGGAGCTCGCGACCAACCACCGCCTCGCCGTCGCCAACTTCAAGGGCAGCAATTCGGCGCCGGCATGGTCGCCGGACGGGCTGCGGCTGGCGATCGCGCTGTCGCGGGAAGGCCTCACGCAAATCTTCATGATCAATGCCGACGGCACCGACCTGCGCCGCCTGACCAGCTCCAGCGCAATCGATACCGAACCCTGCTTCTCGCCCGATGGCCGAACCATCTATTTCACCAGCGACCGAAGCGGTGGCCCGCAGATTTACCGGATGAGCGCCGAAGGCGGCGACGTGCGTCGCGTGACGTTCAATGGCAGCTACAACATCAGCCCGGCCATCTCGCCAGACGGTAGAATGCTGACCTATATTTCGCGGCGCGATGGGCGGTTCCAGGTCCATGTACTCGATTTGGCAACATCGCAGGAAACCCGGCTGTCAGACGGTCCCCGCGACGAGTCGCCAAGTTTCGCGCCGAACGGCCGCTACATCATGTTTGCAAGCGATGCCGACGGACGCGGAACGCTGTCCGTGGCAGCCATCGACGGTGGTACGCGTTACAGTCTGAGCTCAAAGGCCTCGACGATTCGTGAGCCGGCGTGGGGACCGTTCACACGGTAAACACAGGAATAATTGCTTAATCTAACCAGGGAGAACCCAACCATGCGTGGACTGAAATCCGCCGCCAGTATCGCAGCCCTCGTGCTGCTTGCCGCCTGCTCGACCGTGAAGCTCGACGACCAGGCGCCGGTCGAGGATCGCGTCGCCAAATCGAACTCGCCTGCGTCGGGGGCCGCGTCGAGCGCCATTCCGGGCGCCGGCGCCAAGGCATCTTCCGCGAAGGAGGCGGCGGCCAAGGATGCCGCAGCACGTGAAGCGGCCGCCAAGGAAGCCGCAGCACGCGACGCCGCTGCCGCAGCAGCCGCATCCAAGGACCCGCTGAACGACCCGGCCAACATCCTTTCCAAGCGCAGCGTGTACTTCGACTTTGACAGCTTCTCGATCAAGGAAGACTTCAAGTCCGTCGTCGAGGCGCATGGCAAATTCCTGGCCGGCAATCCGGAACGCAAGGTCATCATCCAGGGCAACACCGACGAGCGCGGCGGCAGCGAGTACAACCTCGCCCTGGGCCAGAAGCGCGCCGAGGCAGTGCGCCGTGCGCTGAGCCTGGCCGGTGCGCGTGACTCGCAGATGGAAGCGGTCTCGTTCGGCAAGGAAAAGCCCAAGGCCAGCGGCAACAGCGAGGAAGCGTGGGCGCAAAACCGCCGCGCAGACATCGTCTACTGATCTGAGCGATGAAACTCAATTTCAAAGCGAGCAGCGCCGCCGTCATGGCGGCGCTTTTTATTGGGGCGCCGATGAGTGCGCATGCGCTCTTCGAGGATGTTGAGGCGCGCCGCACCATCAACGAGATGCGCAGGCAGATCGCCGACCTGACCACCCGCATCGACACGAAGATCGCGCCCGCGGTTGCGCGCATCGATTCGAAGGCCGAGACCAAGAGCATGATGGATCTGGCCAGCGAACTTGAGAAGCTGCGCAGCGAGCTGGCGGGCCTGCGCGGCCAGCTCGAGATCGTAACGAACGACGTCGCCAATGCGCAGAAGCGCCAGCGCGATTTCTACGTCGACCTGGACCAGCGCCTGCGTACCGTCGAACAGAAGCAGGTCGCGCTCGAAAGCAAGGCGAGCGAGCCGAAGGCGTCGGACCAGAAGGCGGCCGAGCAGCGCGCTGCCGCGGAACAGAAGGCAGCGGAACAGCGGGCGCTGGATGCGGCGCTGGCGCAGTTCAAGACCGGTGACTACAGCAGTGCGGCCGAATCGCTGACCACCTTCCTGCAGCGTTATCCCGATTCCGCGCTCTCGGCGCAGGCGCACTTCTGGCTCGGCAACAGCCACTTTGCAATGCTCGACTGCCCGAAGGCCATTCCGTCTTACCAGACCGTGATTACGCGCTACCCGAACAGCCAGCGCGTGCCGGAAGCGTTGCTGAACCTGGGCAGCTGCCAGCTGGACCTGAATGACAAGAGCGCGGCGCGCGATACGCTGAGCCTGCTGGTGAGGAAATTCCCGAGTTCGAACGCAGCAGCGGCAGCGAAGGAAAGACTGTCCGAGTTCAAGTGACCCACGACGCTGGTGGCGCACCGATGCAGGCAACCGGAATCAAACAGGGAGAATCAAATACACGAAGCAAAGTTTTCAAAGGCGTTTGACAAACCTAATTTCGACTGTATATAATCTTTGTCTTTCGGGTCGTTAGCTCAGTTGGTAGAGCAGCGGACTTTTAATCCGTTGGTC
>CAYZXP010000156.1:0-6506 GCA_964482415.1 uncultured Bifidobacterium sp.
CATCGCGAGAGCGTGCGCGGCGTCGGCGGCGACCGGCCTTTCGTCGCGGTCAACTGCGGCGCGATTGCCGAGTCACTGCTGGAATCCGAATTGTTCGGCTACGAAGAAGGCGCTTTCACCGGCTCGCGCCGTGGCGGCCATGCCGGCTTGTTCGAGGCCGCGCATCGCGGCACGCTGTTCCTCGATGAAATCGGCGAAATGCCGCTGCCGCTGCAGACGCGCCTGTTGCGCGTGCTGGAGGAACGGGAAGTCGTGCGCGTCGGCGGCACGCGACCGATTGCCATCGACGTGCGCGTGGTCAGCGCCACGCATTGCAAGCTGGAGCAGCTGGTCGCGCAGGGCAAGTTCCGCGCCGATCTGTTCTACCGGCTCGGCGTGCTGCGCATGACGCTGCCGCCGCTGCGCGAGCGACACGACGATATCGCGACGCTGGCCGAGTGGTTCCTGAAGAATGCGCTGGCGGAGATGGGCGTACGACCGAATGCGAACCTGCATGCGGAGTGCCAGGCCTGCGCGCCGATGCTGTCGGCCTGGCACTGGCCGGGCAATGTACGTGAGCTGCGCAATCTGATGCAACGTGTCGCGCTGTTCCTTGCGGTCGAACCCTTGCAGGCATTCACGCCCGCGTTCCTTGCCCGTGTGGCACCGGAGATCGGCACAGCCCCGGCCTTGCCCGCTGCAGCGCTGCCGGCACCTGAACGCGACGACGATCTCGCCAGCGTGCTGGAACGCTACGGCGGCAACCGGGCTGAAGCAGCCGCCTTCCTTGGCATCAGCCGCACGACACTGTGGCGGCGGCTGAAGGAAGCTGGTCTGGCATTGCGGTGATTACGGCTTCTAATCACCGCAATTTTTGCGGCGATTAGAATGGACAGCCGCAGACTTCCTTGCTTTAATCGCCGCATGAGTCCCGGCGACCCTTTATACGTTTGGCAACGACCCGACTGGCCCGCATGGCGCCACGACGTGGTTCGCCTGTTGCCGGCGCTGACGCGTGTGCATCAGGACGTTGGACAATTGCTCGGTCGCCTGCGCGAGCAACACGGCGAACCGCTCGTCCATGCGCAATTGCACGCGCTCACGCAAGACGTGATGAAGACCAGCGAGATCGAGGGTGAACTTTTGCGGCTGGATTCGGTGCGCTCGTCGCTGGGCCGGCGGCTCGGCGTTGATCTCGGCGCGCTGCCGGCCGCAGATCGCCGTGTCGAAGGGCTGGTTGACATGGTGCTGGATGCGACCGGGAATGCGCATGCCCCGCTGACTGCAGGCCGCCTGCGCGCCTGGCAGGCCGCTTTGTTTCCCAACGGCCTCAGCGGTCTCTCGGCGATTCGTGTCGGTGAATGGCGCGACGACGGCGACGGACCGATGCAGGTGGTGTCGGGGCCGGTGCAGCGGCGGCGCGTTCACTTTGAAGCACCGCCCGCGGACAGGCTGGACAGGGAAATCGCCGGCTTCCTCGCCTGGTTTAATGATGTGCAGGATCTTGATCCCTTTCTCAAAGCGGGACTCGCCCACCTGTGGTTCGAGGTGTTGCATCCCTTCGATGACGGCAATGGCCGAGTCGGTCGTGCGGTCTGCGACATGGCGCTGGCGCGCGCCGACGGCTGCAGGCAGCGCTGTTACAGCCTGTCCGAACAAATCCAGTTGCAAAAAAAGACCTACTACACGCTTCTGGAGAAAACTTCGAAAGGCGACCTTGACGCGACCGAATGGCTGTCGTGGTTCCTCGACCGCCTGCAGGATGCGCTGGCCGAAGCGAATCGCGTGCTAGACCGGGTGCTGATGAAGGCACGCTTCTGGCGGCGCGCTGCCGGCATTCCGATGAATGCCCGACAGGCGAAGATGTTGAACCGGCTGCTCGACGGCTTTGACGGCAAACTAACCAACCGCAAATGGTCGGCGATCGCGAAATGCTCGTCCGATACAGCGCTCAGGGACATCAACGACCTGCTGCAGAAGGGGCTGTTGCTGCGCACCGAGGCCGGCCGCAGCACCAGTTACGCGCTGCACGATGATGCTTGAATGACGTCGCAAGCCCCGTTGGTTGCGCATGCAGCTGACGGGGCACCGACCTTCAGTCGTCCTTCCCACCCTCGATGCCCAGCTCCTGGATCTTGCGCGTGATGGTGTTGCGGCCGATGCCGAGCCGGATTGCCGCATCGTTCTTGCGGCCGTGCGTATGCTTCAACGCAGTCTTGATCAGGGCCGACTCGAACTGGCGGCCGAGCGCGTCCATCACTTCCGGCTTGCCGGCCACGAGCATCCGGGCGGCTTCTGCCTCCAGCATCACGATCCAGCTGTCCTGCCCGAAAGGCGTACCGACGACAGCCGGCAGGTCGTGACCAGCCACTGGCGGCGGCATCGCCGGGGCGGCATACGAGGCAATGTCAGCAGCGGCCGGAACAGCAAATGCAGTGGTCGCCTCGCGTACGCCCGGCGACACGGCGGACACACCGGCACTGGCGATCAGTTCCGGCGGCAGGTCCTTGACCTCGACCGTTTGCCCGGGCGCCATCACGGTGATCCAGTTGCAGAGGTTCTCGAGCTGGCGCACGTTGCCCGGCAATTCCAGCGAGGCCAGGAAGCGCATTGCCGGGTCCGACAGACGCTTCGCCTCGACGCCCAGTTGCCGCGCGCTTTGCGCAAGGAAGTGGCGCGCCAGCACCGGAATGTCATCGCGGCGCTCGCGCAGCGCGGGCAGGCGCAGACGAATCACGTTCAGGCGGTGATACAAGTCTTCGCGGAACAGCCCGTCACGTACGCGCTGCTCGAGGTTCTGGTGGGTCGCGGCGATCACGCGCACATCCGCCTTCAGCGGCTGGTGGCCGCCGACGCGATAAAAATGGCCGTCGGACAGCACGCGCAACAGCCGTGTCTGCAGGTCGAACGGCATGTCGCCGATTTCATCAAGGAACAGCGTGCCGCCTTCGGCCTGCTCGAAGCGGCCGCGGCGCATCGCCTGCGCGCCGGTGAACGCGCCGCGCTCGTGGCCGAACAGTTCCGACTCCAGCAGGTCCTTCGGTATCGCCGCGGTGTTCAGCGCGATGAAAGGCTGCGACGAGCGCGGGCTGTGCTTGTGCAACGCACGCGCCACCAGCTCCTTGCCGGAACCGGACTCACCGGTGATCAGCACGGTGACATTCGATTGCGACAGGCGACCGATCGCACGGAACACGTCCTGCATCGCCGCCGCCGAACCAAGGATCTCGGGATTGTCGGGCACGATCTGCTCGACGCCCGATTCGCGCAGGCTCTCATCGAGTGCGCGACGGATCAGTTCGACCGCCTTGTCGAGATCGAACGGCTTGGCCAGATATTCGAATGCGCCCCCCTGGAAAGCAGCGACGGTCGAATCGAGATCGGAGAACGCCGTCATCACGATCACCGGCAGCCCCGGATGGCGCTGCTTGACCAGCTGCAGCAGTTCGAGGCCGGACTCACCCGGCATGCGGATGTCCGATACCAGTACCTGCGGTGTTGACGTCTGCAGCGCGTCGACCACATCGCGCACATTCGAAAAACTGCGCGTGGCCAGGCTCTCGCGCGCCAGTGCCTTCTCCAGCACCCAGCGGATCGATTCGTCGTCGTCAACTATCCAGATCGGTTTCATGTGTGTTTTGTTTTGCCAGCCTAGTCCATCGTCAGGCTTCCGAAGAGGCCTGCTCGCCCACCCGGCGCGCGCCAAGACGGTGCGACAAGCACACCATAGATCAGGGCAACGCGATCAGGATACGGAAATCCGTGCATCCGGGGCGGCTCTCGCATTCGATGACGCCCATGTGCTGCTGGATGAAGGTCTGGGCCAGCGTCAGCCCCAGACCGCTGCCTCCGTCCTTGCCGGAAACGAGCGGATAAAAAATCTTGTCCTTCAGCTCAGCCGGGATGCCCGGACCGTTGTCGATGATATGCAAGTCCAGTGCCAGCCGATAACGCACCTTCGCGAGCGTGATCGAGCGGGCGATGCGGGAGCGGAAGATCATCTCTGCATCGCCTTTCGCTATCCGCGGCGCCAGCGCCTGCGCGGCGTTGTGGGCAATGTTCAGCACCGCCTGGATCAGCTGCTCCTTGTCGCCGCGGAATTCAGGCAACGACAGGTCGTAATCGCGAATGATCGTCAGCCCGTGCGGGAACTCAGCCAGGATCAGGCTGCGCACGCGCTCGAAGACTTCATGAATGTTGACGTCGCCGACGATCTGCGGCCGGCGGTGCGGCGCAAGCAGACGGTCAACCAGGGTCTGCAGCCGATCGGATTCCTTGATGATCACCTGCGTGTATTCGCGCAGGTCCTTCAGGCCCTGCCCCGGCAGCTCGAGCTCCAGCAATTGCGCTGCGCCACGGATGCCGCCCAGCGGATTCTTGATCTCGTGGGCGAGGTTGCGGATCAGCTCCTTGTTCGCCTGCGTCTGGTCGAGGATCCGCTCCTCACGATCCAGCTTCATTTGCTGGACGTTCTCGCGCAATTCGATCAGCACCGGGTTTTCAGTGTCGTCGGTCACGGTGACGATCATGTTCACCTGCAGCGGCGGTCGCGCCACGCGCTCAAGCGCGAGGTCTTCGCGCTTCTCGTCGAAACGATGCTCGCGGGCTTGCTCGAAGATCGCCGTGAGGCGTTCGCCATTCATGAAAAGGTCGGCGAGGCGCTGTCCCTGCAACACCTTGAACGAGCTTTCGAGCAGGTTTTCAGCGGCGGCATTCGCATAGCTGATGCGTGCGTCATTGTCGAGGATGAGCACGGCCGAAACCAGCAGGTCGAGCCCGCCTAGCGAAGTGGAGAGAATGTTCACGATGGAGGCAGGAAAAAGAGCGGGGCCGCAATGCGGCCCCGGCTCGGATGGCAAGCGCTTTATTTTAAATTACCGATCTCGCGTTTCAGCGCCTCGATGTTTTTTTCCGCCCGGGCGATTTCATCCTTCATCAACTCGACCCGCTCCTGGTATTTCGCATAATTGCGCTCATTGCCCTGCCGCTCGGGCTCACCGTTCTGGTATTCCTTGCGCAGTTCCGCCAGCCGCGATTCCTCGGCGCGCACCTCATCGAGCAGGATCTGCATGCGGTCCTGATCGCGGCGCTTCTGCACCTGGCTGTCGATACGCGGGTAATTCGGGTCGGCCTTCGCCTGCGTCACCGACGCGGGCGCCGGTATCGCCGACAACGCGTCGGTCGCCAGCCGCCGGCAGCCACGCGTGTCGCCGGTGTTGCGGTACTCGCGCACGCCGTTCGGCTGGACGCATACATAGACGCCCTGCGCACCGGCATCGGCAATCATCAGGGCAGCGAGCATGGCAAGGGCAAGGGGCTTCATGGCGGGCGCGAACACTGAATGGAGATGCCTCTTTTTATACCAGAAAGCGGTTGCCGTAGTTAACATAAATACAACAAGTAGTCGCAAAAAAGGGCGGCTTGCGCCGCCCTTTCGCTACTGTCTCGCAGGAATTACAGCGAGTAGTACATGTCGAACTCGATCGGGTGCGTCGTCATGCGGAAGCGGGTGACTTCCTGCATCTTCAGCTCGATGTAAGCGTCGATCATGGTGTCGGTGAAGACGCCACCGCGGGTCAGGAACTCGCGATCCTTGTCCAGCGCTTCGAGTGCCTGGTCGAGCGACGAGCACACGGTCGGGATCTTTGCGTCTTCTTCCGGCGGCAGGTGGTACAGGTCCTTCGATGCTGCCTCGCCCGGGTGGATCTTGTTCTGCACGCCGTCGAGGCCAGCCATCAGCAGAGCGGCGAAGCACAGGTACGGGTTAGCGGACGGATCCGGGAAGCGGGTCTCGATGCGGCGGCCCTTCGGGTTCGCCACGTGCGGGATACGGATCGATGCCGAACGGTTGCGAGCCGAGTAGGCCAGCTTGACCGGCGCCTCGAAGCCCGGCACCAGACGCTTGTACGAGTTGGTACCCGGGTTGGTAATCGCGTTGAGCGCCTTCGCGTGCTTGATGATGCCGCCGATGTAGTACAGCGCGAACTCGGACAGGCCGGCGTAGCCGTCGCCTGCGAACAGGTTCTTGCCATCTTTCCAGACCGACTGGTGCACGTGCATGCCCGAGCCGTTGTCGCCGACGATCGGCTTCGGCATGAAGGTCGCGGTCTTGCCGTAGGTGTGCGCGACATTCCAGATCACGTACTTCTGCAGCTGGGTCCAGTCAGCGCGCTCGACCAGCGTCGAGAAGCGGGTGCCGATTTCGTTCTGGCCGGCGCCGGCCACTTCGTGGTGGTGCACTTCAACCGGAATGCCGAGCGATTCCAGCACCAGGCACATTTCCGAACGCATGTCCTGGAAGCTGTCGACCGGCGGGACCGGGAAGTAGCCGCCCTTGACGGTCGGACGATGGCCGGTGTTGCCGCCTTCGATCTTCGAAGCAGTCGACCAGGAAGCCTCTTCCGAGTCGATCTTCACGAAGCAGCCCGACATGTCGACGTTCCAGCGGACGCTGTCGAAGATGAAGAATTCAGGTTCCGGACCGAAGTAGGCGGTGTCGCCCAGGCCCGAC
This sequence comes from uncultured Bifidobacterium sp., assembly GCA_964482415.1. Lineage (GTDB taxonomy): Bacteria > Pseudomonadota > Gammaproteobacteria > Burkholderiales > Burkholderiaceae_D > Pernthalerella. The sequence continues at coordinate 6,491 of CAYZXP010000156.1, forward strand.
GACTTCAGGTAAGCTT
>CAYZXP010000157.1:0-6473 GCA_964482415.1 uncultured Bifidobacterium sp.
ACTTCAGCGGCGCGGCCATGTTGCCGAAGCGTGTGGGCGAGCCGAGCGCCAGCGCCGCGCAGTCGTCGAGGTCGGCCGCTTCGACATACGGCGCGCCGGACGTCGGGATCGCCGGCTCGGTCGCTTCGGCCACGGTCGAGACCGCCGGCACGGTGCGCAGCACCGCTTCGCAGCCGGCAACGCTCTCGACGCCTTGCGCGATCAGTTCGGCAAGCTTGCGGGTGGCGCCGTGACGCGAGTAGTACAGCACGAGGATCTTCAGCAAGGGCGGGCTCATGGCTTGCTATTATAGGACGCTTTGTTTCAGCCAATTTCGCCGGACACGCATGACGCCACGCTCACCGCACCCCTCAGGCCACTGGAGCCGCGCACAGATCCGGGACCTGTGGCAGTTCGTGATGCGCCGCCTGCGCGAGGAAAGGCTGCCCGAAGTGGCCGGCAGCCTGACCTATACGACCGTGCTGGCGCTGGTGCCGGTGCTGACCGTGGCATTCGCGATCTTCACCACCTTCCCGCTGTTCAATTCATTCCGCGACACGCTCGAGACCTATCTGGTGCAGTCGGTGATGCCGGCCGGCGTGGCCAACACGATACGCGACTACCTGACGCAGTTTGCCGCGAAGGCGAGCCGGCTGTCGGCTTTCGGCGCGGCCTTCCTGTTCGTGACGGCCATCCTGATGTTCGGCACCGTTGACCGAACGTTGAATCGCATCTGGCGGGTGCGCGAATCGCGGCCTTTCCTGCAAAGCCTGGTCGTGTACTGGGCGGTGATGACTATGGGACCGTTGCTGATCGGCGCGTCGCTGACGGCCGCATCCGAACTGCTGCCCTGGCTGACCGATGCGCCGCGCAAGCTGACCTGGCTGCGCAGCATGATGGCGCTGCTGTTGTCGCTGGGCCTGTCGACGCTGGCCTTTGCGCTGTTGTACCAGACCGTGCCGAACCGCTTCATCGACTGGCGCGAAGCCGTCATCGGCGGGCTGGTCGCGGCGATCGGCTTCGAGATCACGCGGCGCCTGTTCGCGTTCTCGATCGCGGTCGGCGGCGGCTACCGCGCGATCTATGGTGCGCTGGCAGCCGTGCCGATATTCCTGATCTGGATTTACCTGTTCTGGCTGATCACGTTGCTCGGCGCGGTGGTGGCGGCCGCATTGCCGGTGATGCGCTACGAGCGCTGGTGGCATCGTGCGGCGCCGGGCGCCCAGTTCCTCGACGCGATGGCGGTGCTGCAGGCGTTGTACGACGCGCGCGACGGCCATGCGGCGGTGGACGCGCTGCAGCTGCGCGAGCGTACGCACCTCGGCTTCGAGGAGTCGGAAAGCCTGTTGCAGCGCATGCTCGACGCCGGCTGGGTCGGCCGCATCCGCGCGCAGCGCACGCCGGGGCTGAAGCTGCGCCGTCGCGCGCAGGCGCGCGACGAACGCTGGACGCTGCTGGCCAATCCGGCGAAGCTGACGCTGGCCGATGTCTACCGGCGCTTCGCGTTCACGCCGGCGAGCCATTCACCGCTGTCGGAGCAGGTCGCGCGCGTGGTCGAGCGCGACCTGTCGACATCGCTGGCCGATTACTTCAGCGCGCCGGTGGCGAACGCGAACAGCGCCTCGAGCACCTGATCCGGCTGCTCGGCCATCAGCGCATGGCCGCTGCCGTCGATCAGCACGGTCTTCGCGCCCGGCATCTTCGCTGCCAGCGTGGCGGCGGCCTTCGGCGGTGTCATCATGTCCTTGCGGCCCAGCAGGAACAGCGCCGGACAGGCGAGTGCCGCGGCTGCCTGTTCGCCGTTCGCGTATTCATTACACGCTGAAAAATCGGTAAAGAACACCTTGTCCGGATTGCGCTCGGTAATCCTTTGCATCAGCCGGCGGCTGCCGCCCTGCACATAGAAGCCGGGGCCGGGTGCGGACGGCTTTTGCGCGATCGACGAATGCGACCAGATGTTCACCATGTCGATGGCGACCGGCTCGCGGTCGCGCGAGGTCTCCAGCAGCAGCGGCGACACCTTCATCGGATAGGCGGTGCCGACCAGCGCGACGCCGGCCACTGGCTGCGGCGCGCGCGCGGCTGCTTCGAGCGCAATCAGCGAGCCCATGCTGTGGCCGATCAGGATCGCCTTCGTCACGCCGGCCGAGGCCAGCAGCTGGTTCAGCCAGTCGGCCATCGCCTCGACGCTTGCCAGCGCCGGGCCGCCGCTGCGGCCGTGGCCGGGCAGGTCGACAGCCAGTACCGAGAAGCCATGGTGCGCGAAATAGCGGGTCTGCAGCGCCCACACCGAATGGTCATTCTGCGCGCCGTGAATGAAGACAGCCGTCGGCAGTGCCGGATTGAAGGCCTTGCCGCCGGTGTACGCGTATGCGCTGTGTCCGTTGAGTTCGATGTTCACGTCATGCACCTTTCTGGGCGGCCTTCAGTCCGCGCTTGAGGTCGTCGATCAGGTCGTCGGCATCTTCGAGGCCGATCGACAGGCGCATCGTGCCTTCGCGGATCCCCGAGGCTTCCAGTTGTTCGGTGGGCACGCGGAAATGCGTGGTCGACGCCGGGTGGATCACCAGCGATTTCGCATCGCCGACGTTGGCGAGATGCGAGAACAGCTGCAGCGATTCGACGAAGCGGCGGCCGGCCGCGCGGTCGCCCCTGAGGGTGAACGAGAACACCGCGCCGCTGCCCTTCGGCAGCAGGCGCTTCGCCAGTTCATGATCCGGATGGTCCGGCAGTTCCGGGTAGGACACCGATTCGATCGCCGGATGCGCCGCGAGGAACTCGACGATCTTGCGTGCGTTGGCCACATGCTTTTCCATTCGCAGCGACAGCGTCTCCATGCCCTGCAGGATGGTGAAGGCGTTATACGGGCTCATCACCGCGCCGAAGTCGCGCAGGCCTTCGCGGCGCGCGCGCAGCGCGAACGCGCCGACGGTTGATTCCTCGCTGAACACCATGCCGTGGAAGCCGTCGTACGGCTCGCACAGCTCGGCGAAATGGCCGGTCTTTTCATAGGCTGCCTGCCAGTCGAAGGTGCCGCCGTCGACCAGCAGTCCGCCGACGGCGGTGCCGTGCCCGCAGAGGAACTTGGTGGCCGAGTGGAAGACCAGGTCGGCGCCGTGCTCGAAGGGCTTCAGCAGGTAGGGCGTGGTGAAGGTCGAGTCGACCATCAGCGGCAGGTGATGCTCATGCGCGATCGCGGCGACTTTGTCGATGTCGAGCACGTCGAGTCCCGGGTTGCCGAGCGTCTCGGCGAACAGCACCTTGGTGTTCGGGCGGATGTTCGCGCGCCATGCGTCGAGGTCGCGCGGGTCGATGAAGGTGGTCTCGATGCCGAAGCGCTTCATCGTGTAGCCGAGCAGGTTTTGCGAGCCGCCGTACAGCGCGCGCGAGGCCAGCACATGCGAGCCGGCGCCGGCGATGGTGGCAAGGCCAAGGTGCAGCGCCGCCTGGCCGCTGGCAACCGCCAGGCCGGCCACGCCGCCTTCGAGCGCGGCGATGCGCTCTTCCAGCACCGCGGTGGTCGGGTTCGAGATGCGCGAATAGACATGGCCAGAGCGTTCCATGTTGAACAGGGAGGCGGCGTGGTCGGAATCGCGGAAGACGAACGACGTCGACAGGTAGATCGGCGTCGCGCGCGCGCCGGTGGCGGGGTCGGGCGCGCTGCCTGCATGCAGCGACAGCGTGTCGAAGCCGGGGTATCTTGGCTCGCTCATCAGGGTCGGTCTCCTCGTTATGATGTCTGGACGGAATCGCGATTATAGGCGGGCGGCTCTGGCTTTTTTGACATGAGTCGGCTACATTGGCCTCGCTGGGGGACAAAAAATGGAGGTAATCAGATGAAGGTCTCTGAGATACTGAAAGTCAAGGGCAACATCCTTTACACCGCAACGCCCGACATGCCGCTGCTGCAGGCGATCAACACGATGTCCGAGCGTGACATCGGCTCGCTGGTCGTGATGAAGGAGGGCAAGGTCAAGGGCATGCTGAGCTTTCGCGAAGTGATGAACGCGATCGACACGAAGACTGGCTCGCTCGGCCAGGGCACCGTCGGCCAGCACATGGCGACCGACATCGTGACCATTGCGCCCGATACCGACATCAACGAAATTCGCCGGCAGATGCTCGAGCGCCATGCGCGCTATGTGCCGGTGGTCGACCATGACGGCACGCTGATGGGCGTGATGTCCTTCTATGACATCGCCAAGGCGGTGCTCGAGGCGCAGACCTTCGAGAACAAGATGCTGAAGGCGTATATCCGCGACTGGCCGGCCGAGGCGGAAGAGGAGTGAGCTTCGGCTCGTTCGTATCCGGCCTGCAGGTGACCGGGCAGGGATTCGGCCCGTACCGGAATGACGGGTTGGAGTCTGTTCGATCTGCCCGGATCCTCTTTGGGTAAAACACGCTGGCAATTTTTCAGGCAACGAAAATCCAAAGACGCCGGGTCCCGGCATTGGCCGGGACGACGTTTTAATGGATGTCGGCGCTCAAATCGCCATCCCGGCGATGGCCGGGATCCAGTAGCTTGCCGCGATCGCTGGCCATTCCCCTGAAAACCTTGTGGTTGTTGAAGCAAGCCACCACCCAACATCCCGTATCCCCGGTCTCGGGGTTCACTGAACGCCACGCTATCGGCTCTCACGAGAAATGCATTCCCCCTCATCCCAGTTCGCCCTCCTGAAACAACGCCGCTTCGCCCCGTTCTTCGGTGCGCAATTCCTCGGCGCCTTCAATGACAACCTGTTCAAGACCGCGCTGGTCACCGTGATCACTTACGACGCGGCCAACTGGACCGACATGAACGTCGGCCTGCTGAACAACCTGATCGCCGGCCTGTTCATCCTGCCGTTCATGCTGGCCTCGGCCACCGCCGGCCAGCTGGCCGACAAGTTTGACAAGGCGGCCGTGATGCGCGCGGTGAAGCTGATGGAGATCGCGATCATGGGCGTGGCCGCGGTCGGCTGGTTCACGCACAGTCTCTGGGTGCTGGTGGCGGCGATCGTCGGCATGGGGCTGCATTCGACCCTCTTCGGGCCGGTCAAGCATTCGTACCTGCCGCAGCATCTGGCCGACGCCGAGCTCATCGGCGGCAATGGCATGGTGCAGATGGGGACCTTCGTCGGCATCCTGACCGGGCAGCTGTGCGGTGCCGCCGCGGTCGGGCTCGGCGACGTTGCCACACCGCTGATCGCTGCGTCCACACTGGCCGTCGCTGCCGTCGGCCTGCTGCTGGCGCTGCTGGTGCCACGCTCTGCGGCCGCCGACCCCGGGCTGCGCATCAGCCGCAACCCGTTTCCCGAGATCGCGCGCAACCTGAAGTTCTCGGCGGCGAACCGCGAGGTGTTCATCGCGATGCTCGCCAACTCGTGGTTCTGGTTCTTCGGCGCGATGATCCTTGCGCAGTTTCCGGTGTTCGCGCGCGATGTGCTGCATGGCGAACCGGCGGTGTTCGCGGTGCTGCTGACGGCCTTCTCGGTCGGCATCGGCGCCGGTTCGCTGTTGTGCGAGCGGCTGTCCGGGCGGCGCATCCACCTCGGGCTGGTGCCGCTCGGCGCGCTCGGCCTGAGCGTGTTCGGCATCGACCTGTACTTTGCCGGCACGGCGGCTATGCCTGCGCAGCTGGCTGCGGCCGACCTGCTGTCCGGTATGCAGCTGCGTGTGCCGCTGGACTGCTTCCTGCTCGGCGCATTCGGCGGCCTCTATGTCGTTCCGCTGTTTGCGCTGATCCAGACCCGCTCTGAGCGCAGCCACCTGTCGCGCACGATCGGCGGGATGAACATCCTGAATGCGCTGTTCATGGTGGTCGCGGCGCTGGTGGCGATGGCGCTGCTGTCGGCCGGCGTGTCGGTGCCGGGCATTTTCCTGTTCACCGCGCTGGCCAACCTGGTGCTGCTGGCCGTGCTGTGCCGGGTGCAGCCGGCCTACCCGCGCGCGGCGCGCAGCTGGCTGGCCGAGCGTTTCGGCCGGCGGCGGCTGGTAGAATGACGGCTTTCGCAATCCTCCAGTTCACTCGTCCATGTCCGGCAATACCTTCGGCACGCTGTTCACCGTCACCACTTTCGGCGAATCCCACGGTCCCGCCATCGGCTGCGTAGTCGATGGCTGCCCGCCCGGCATGGCATTGTCGGAAGCAGACATCCAGCCGGAGCTGGACCGTCGCCGCCCGGGCACCTCGCGCCATGTCACGCAGCGCAACGAGCCGGACAGCGTCGAGATCCTGTCCGGCGTCTACGAGGGCAAGACCACCGGTACGCCGATTGCGCTGCTGATCCGCAACCAGGACCAGCGCAGCCACGACTACGGCAACATCGTCGACCGCTTCCGTCCCGGCCATGCGGACTTCACCTACTGGAACAAGTACGGCATTCGCGACCCGCGCGGCGGCGGACGTTCGTCGGCACGCCTGACGGCGCCGGTCGTCGGCGCGGCGGCGATTGCGAAAAAGTGGCTGAAGCAGCAGTTCGGCACCGAATTCAAGGGCTGCATGAGCCAGCTCG
>CAYZXP010000158.1:0-6473 GCA_964482415.1 uncultured Bifidobacterium sp.
TGGAACAAGCCACCATCACCGGCATAGCCTTCAGCCGCGACGAAGCCAAGATCACTGTGATGGGCGTGCCGGATCGCCCCGGCATCGCGTACCAGATCCTCGGCCCGGTCGCCGATGCGAACGTCGAAGTCGACATGATCATCCAGAACCAGTCGGTCGACGGCAAGACGGACTTCACCTTCACCGTCCCGCGCGGCGACTATGAAAAATCGCTGAAGCTGATCAACGACGGCGTGAAGGAAAAGCTCGGCGCAGGCAGCGTGATCGGCGACGCGAAAGTGTCGAAGGTCTCGGTGGTCGGCGTCGGCATGCGCAGCCATGTCGGCATCGCATCGCAGATGTTCCGCACGCTGTCGGAAGAGAACGTCAACATCCAGATGATCTCGACCTCCGAGATCAAGATCTCGGTGCTGATCGACGAGAAGTACATGGAGCTGGCAGTGCGCGCACTGCACAAGGCATTCGGCCTCGAGCAGGCCTGATGCCGGCGGCGACCGTTAATCCATGACGGTCGCCAGCTTTGCAAAATACAAGGCGGGGAGCTGTTCCCCGCCTTTATTTTTTTGCGGAAGCGCGTGACATAATCTTCCGGAATTACTTCCAAGACCGCCGGGAGGAGACCCTGACAGGCGGCTGACAAAATCCGGACATCCTCATGTGGTTAGTTGACCTCGCGTTGCGGCGGCCGTACACGTATATCGTGATGGCGCTGATGATCCTGCTGGCTACGCCTTTTGCGCTGCGGTCCACGCCGACCGACATCCTTCCCGAGATTCGCATCCCCGTCATCAGCATCGTCTGGCAGTACAACGGTCTGCCTGCGGCCGAGATGGGCAACCGGATCGCCTCCGTCACCGAGCGTGCACTGACGACCACGGTCAACGACATCGAGCACATCGAGTCGCAGTCCATGTCCGGCATCACGGTAGTCAAGCTGTTCTTCCAGCCGGCCGCGAATATCCAGACGGCGCTGGCGCAGGTGGTGGCGGTCAGCCAGACCCAGCTGCGGCAGCTGCCCGCCGGTACCACGCCGCCCCTGATCATCACGTATTCCGCGTCCAGCGTGCCGGTGGTGCAGGTCGGCATGTCGAGCTCCGTGCTGTCGGAACAGCAGATGAACGACATCGCGTTCACACAGGTACGCACGCAGCTGATCACCTTGCCCGGCGCCGCCGTGCCATTCCCGTACGGTGGCAAATCGCGCGTGGTATCGGTCGACCTCGATTCGCAGGCGCTGCTGGCCAAGGGGCTGACCGCGACCGATGTCGTCAATGCGATCTCCGCGCAGAACCTGATCCTGCCGTCCGGCACCGCCAAGATCGGCGAGCTCGAGCATTCAGTCCGGCTGAACGGCTCGCCCGACACGATCGCCGGCATGAACGAGCTGCCGGTGCGCAGCGTGAATGGCTCGGTCACCTGGCTGAAGGAAGTCGCGCATGTGCGCGACGGCTTCTCGCCGCAGGTGAACATCGTCAAGCAGAACGGACAGCGCGGCGTGCTGCTGTCAGTGATGAAGAACGGCGGCGCGTCGACCGTGCAAGTAGTCGACAGCGTGCGTGCGAAGCTGCCGGAGATCGCGAAAGGCCTGCCGGACAACCTCGAGCTGTCGCTGCTGTTCGACCAGTCAATCTTCGTGAAAGCCGCGATCAGCAGCGTCGTGCATGAGGCCGTGATTGCCTCCTGCCTGACGGCCGCGCTGATCCTGCTCTTCCTCGGCAGCTGGCGCAGTACCCTGATCATCGCGGTATCGATTCCGCTGTCCATCCTGTCGTCCATCCTTGCGCTGAATGCCCTTGGCGAGACCATCAACCTGATGACCCTCGGCGGGCTCACGCTGGCGATCGGCATTCTGGTCGATGATGCGACGGTGACGATCGAGAACATCGAGCGTCACCTGCATCTCGGCAAGGACCTGCTGACTGCCATCGCCGACGGCGCCGGCGAGATTGCGGTGCCGGCGCTGGTATCGACGCTGTGCATCTGCATCGTGTTCCTGCCGATGTTCTTCCTGACCGGCGTCGCGCGCTACCTGTTCGTGCCGCTGGCCGAGGCGGTGATGTTCGCGATGCTTGCGTCTTACTTCCTGTCGCGCACGCTGGTGCCGACGCTGGCCATGCTGATGATGAAGCAGGCGGCGAAGCACGGCGGCGAAGCGCCGACCGGCTGGTTCGGCGGCATCCATCACCGTTTCGACCGCGCGTTCGAGCGCATGCGCAGCACCTATGTCGCCGCGCTGTCGGCGCTGCTGGTGCGTCGGCGCGCGTTCGGGCTCGGCTTCCTTGCGTTCTGCGTGCTGTCCTGCGGTCTGTTCTTCCGGCTCGGCGAAGATTTCTTCCCGGCCGTCGACGCAGGCCAGATCCGCATGCACACGCGCACGCCCACCGGCACGCGCATTGAAGAGACCGCGCGCGTGGCCGACCAGACCGAGCGCGTCGTCCGCGAACTGATTCCGGCCGCCGAGCTCGGCACGGTACTCGCGAACATCGGTGTCCCGATCAGCGGCATTAACCTGTCGTACAACAACGCCGGCACCTTCGGTGCGATTGATACCGAGTTCATGATCTCCCTGAAAGAGGGGCACCGGCCGACGGCTGAATACATCGACAACCTGCGGCGCGAGCTGCCGAAACGCTTCCCCGGCACCGAGTTCTACTTCCAGCCGGCGGACATCGTGTCGCAGATCCTGAATTTCGGCGCGCCGGCGGCGATCGACATCCAGTTCTCCGGCAAGGACCTGAAGGGCAACTTCGCGCTGGCACAGCAGCTTGCGCGCAAGGTGCAGGCGATCCCGGGCACCGTGGACGTGCATGTGCACCAGCGGATGAACCAGCCGACGCTGGCGCTCGACATCGACCGTACGTCAGTGCAGCAGCTGAACCTGACTGCGGCAAACGTCGCGCAGAACGTGCTGGTATCGCTGTCGGGCAGCTTCCAGACGACGCCGTCGTTCTGGCTGAACCCGACCAACGGCGTCGTCTACAACGTGCTCGTACAGACGCCGCAGCACCAGATGGGTTCGATGGAGGCGCTGATGCGTACACCGGTAGCACCCAGCGGCGGGCAGCCGCAGCTGCTCGGCAACCTCGTCACTGCCCGACCGGCGGTGCAGCCGGCGGTCGTGTCGCACTACGATATCGGCAATGTGGTTGACATCTACGTCAGCGTGCAGGGTCGCGACATGGGCAGCGTCGTGAAGGAGCTGAAGAAGCAGATCGCTGAAGTTGAGCCGAAGCTCGGCAAGGGCGCGAAGATCACGCTGCGCGGACAGGTGCAGACGATGGAGTCGTCGTACATCGGGCTGCTGCTCGGGCTGGCCGGCGCAATCGTGCTGGTCTATCTGCTGATCGTCGTGAACTTCCAGTCGTGGCTCGACCCGCTGATCATCGTCAGCGCGCTGCCGGCAGCGCTGGCCGGCATTGCGTGGATGCTGTTCCTGAGCGGCACCCACCTGTCCGTGCCGGCGCTGACCGGCGCGATCATGACCATGGGCGTGGCGACCGCGAACAGCATCCTGATGGTGTCATTCGCGCGGCAGCGTCTGGATGCCGGCGTGCCGCCGCTGTCGGCTGCGCTGGAGGCCGGCGCGACCCGGATTCGCCCAGTGCTGATGACGGCCTCCGCGATGATCATCGGCATGCTGCCGATGGCGCTGTCGATCGGCGAGGGCGCCGAGCAGAATGCGCCGCTTGGCCGCGCCGTGATCGGCGGCCTGATCTTCGCCACCGTCTCCACCTTGTTCTTCGTGCCGGTCGTGTTCGCGGCCGTCCATCGATTCATCGCACGCCGCACGCGCAGCGCTGCGCTTTCCACTGCAGGAAACTGAGCCATGACACAGCAACGTCATTCTTCGCTGGCCATCCATCCGTCCGGGCGACTCGGCGTGAACCGCGTGCGCGTCTGGCAGCGGATGCGGGCGGGATTCGTGATCGTCCTCGGGCTGTTGCTGGCCGGCGGAGGCTTCTCGCTGTGGCGCAACCACACGCAGGCGAAGGCGCTGGCGGCGAGCACCGAAAAAAATGCCGCCGTCACCGTCACGGTCGTTCATCCCGAGATGGCAGGCAGCAGCCAGTCGCTGCCGCTGCCGGGCACCTTGCTCGGCATGGTCGAGTCGCCGATTGCGGCGCGCGCCAGCGGCTACCTGACCCGCTGGACCCATGACATCGGCGCGCCCGTCAGGAAGGGGGAGCTGCTGGCCGAGATCAGCAGTCCCGAGCTCGAGCAGCAGCTGGCGCAGGCGGTGGCGGCGCGGCAGCAGTCGGTGTCGTCGCTGAACCTTGCGAAGAGCACGATGGAGCGATGGAAAGGGCTGCTCGAGCAGCGCGCGGTGTCGCAGCAGGAATATGACGAGCGCCGCAGCGCGTATGAGCAGTCGGCCGCGGCGCTGGCCTCCGTCGACGCGAACATCCAGCGGTTGCGCGAGCTGCTGTCATTCACGCGCGTGCTTGCGCCGTTCGACGGCGTGGTCACGAAGCGCAACGTCAACGTCGGCGACCTGATCGATGCGAATGCGGCCAGGCCGCTGTTCGTGCTGACGCAGACGAGTGCATTGCGCGCCTATGTGTATGTGCCGCAGGCTTATGCGAAGGGCGTGCAGGCAGGGCAGAAGGTCAACATCACGCAGGCCGAGCTCGCCGGGCAGTCGTTCAGGGGAACGGTGACGCGCACCGCGAAGGCCATCGATCCGGCCAGCCGCAGCCTGCAGGTCGAGGTCGGCATCGACAATGCAGACGGGCAGCTGCTGCCCGGCTCATATGTTCAGGTCGAAATGCCGCTCAGCCAGCGCGGCGGGCTGACCGTGCCGGTGAATGCGCTGCTGCTGCGCGGCGAGGGGCCGCGGGTTGCGCTGGTCGGGGAAAACGGCAAGGTGCGGCTGGTGCCCGTCGGGCTGGGCAAGGACTTCGGCATGAAGATCGAGGTACTTTCCGGAGTCGCCATGGACGACCGTGTGGTGCTGAACCCGCCGGACGGACTGGAGGAGGGCGATACGCTGTCCGTGGTCGAGCAGGCAGTAAAGACAAAATGAGGGTGAGACGGGCAGATTCGTGAAGATTGCGGATTGACCAATCTCTTGCCTAAAGCTAGAATCGCTGTTTTTGCAGCTCGGGGAATTAAATCGGGCGGCAAGTGTGGAGACGTGGCCGAGAGGTCGAAGGCACTTCCCTGCTAAGGAAGCATATGGGCTTAAACCTGTATCGAGGGTTCGAATCCCTCCGTCTCCGCCAAGTAGCACTCCAAAGAACTCCGGCAAGCTCTAATAAGCAAGCAGAGATCTTCAAAAAGCCCAGCGTTTGCTGGGCTTTTTGTCTTTCAAGCTCCAGCAAGCTACACTGACATCCAGATTCTAGCGCGGGTAATTCCACGGGTAAAAATCCGCTTACCCTCGGCCCGCTGCAGTTTTACCCTCACTTGGAGGTGTCATGCTGACCGATACCCGCATCAAGAGCGCGAAGCCGCAGGCGAGGCTCTACAAGCTGACTGATGAGCGTGGGTTGCACTTGTCCGTGTACCCAAATGGTTCAAAGCTCTGGCAGATGCGATATCGGTTTGACGGTAAGGAGAAAACAGCCTCACTCGGACCGTACCCGGAAGTCAGTTTGGCGCAAGCGCGCGAGAAACGTGACCAGATGCGCAAGCAGGTGGCTAGCGGAATCGACCCGGTGCACGCGCAGCGCCTTCAAAAAGCCGAAAAGAAGCTTGCGCAGGAGAACTCCTTTGAAGCAGTTGCCCGGTCTTGGTTCAACAGCTGGAATGCGGCACGCAGCGCACGACACGCAAACTACGTTATTCGGCGGCTGGAAGCTGACGTATTCCCGGCAATCGGCAAGCGTCCCATAGCGGCTATTCAAGCCCCGGAACTGGTAGCGATGATGAAGGTCATCGAAAAGCGGGGTGCGTTGGATATCGCGAAGCGCTGTTATCAGATGACGGGGCAGGTCTTCCGTTACGCGATTGCGCATGGACTTGCACAGCGCAACCCGGCAACCGACGTGAAACCCGGAGACGTACTGGCATCACGCCGGAAAGAAAATTACGCCCGGATCGACGCAAAAGAACTGTCCGAGTTGCTACGCAAGATCGAAGGGTATCAAGGCGCTCCGGCTACCCGGATGGCGATCAAACTTCTGGCGCTGACATTTGTCCGCACGGGCGAACTGATTGCGGCTCGCTGGGACGAGTTTGACCTTCAGGCTGGTCAATGGCGTATTCCGGCGGAGCGGATGAAGATGCGCACTCCACATATCGCTCCACTGCCATCGCAGGCGGTGCAGGTGCTTCAAATCCTTCACGGGATTACGGGTCATAGCGCGTTGTTATTTCCCGGCCAACGCGATCACGCCAAACCCATCAGCAACAATACCATCTTGAAAGCACTGGAACGCATGGGCTACAAAGGCAAGATGACCGGGCATGGCTTTCGGGGGCTGGCTTCCACAATCCTGCATGAACATGGATTCGATCACGCGCATATTGAG
>CAYZXP010000159.1:0-6400 GCA_964482415.1 uncultured Bifidobacterium sp.
TCGCAGGTGGTCATGTCGGCGATGTAGCTCGACTTGCGCTCATGGAAGCCGATCAGCACCCCGCCCTTCTTTTCGACGAAGCGCACCGACATGCGCGCGCGGTAGCGATAGCCCCAGTCCGGCCCCTGGATCGGCCGCATCACCTGCTCGGGGCGCACCTTGCCGATATGCTGCAGGTTATCTTCCAGCACACGCTGCTTGATGGCGACCTGCGCCGCCGGGTTCAGGTGCTGCATCGCGCAGCCGCCGCACAGGCCGAAGAATTCGCAGCGCGGCCGCGTGCGCAGCGGCGATTCGCGCAGCAGCTCGGTCATGTCGGCCGCTTCCCATTTCGGCTTGCGGCGATAGGATTTGAAGCGCACCTGCTCGCCGGGCAGCGCGCCCTCGACGAAGATCACCTTGCCGGGCGTGCCGTCTTCATTCGGCAAATGGCCGACGCCGCGCGCCTCCATGTCGAGCGATTCGATGTCGAGGATCGGGGATGTATTCATGGGCAACGGGTCCGGCGGGATGGCAAACCCGCGATTTTACCGCCTGCGGCCGCGAAGATCGCGCCTTGTGCCGGCGGTCAGGCGCCGGCGCCGCCCCACAGCGACAGGTACTCGCGCCAGTGCTTACCCTCCTGGCGGGACAGCGACTCGCGCACCAACGCAATTTCCGCGTCATAGGCATCGCGCGTCAGCACGCCGCGCAGCAGCAGATAGCGGCAATAGACGAGGTAGGTATTGACGACGTCCGTCTCGCAATAATCGCGGATGTCGGTCAGCCGGCCTTCCTGATACAGCCTCCACACCTGCGAACCGTCGACCCCCATCTTGCCGGGAAAACCACACAGTTTCGCCAGGTCGTCCAGCGGCGCATTTGCGCGGCCGGTGTACATCGCCAGATGGTCCATCAGGTCGAGGTGACGCGAATGGTAGCGCGACAGGTAGTTGTTCCACTTGAAATCCCGGTCATCGTCGCCCTGCTCCCAGAAGCGGCTGGCGGTGATGCCGTGGATCATGGCGCGATAGTTCAGCACCGGCAGGTCGAAGCCGCCGCCGTTCCAGGACACCAGCTGCGGCGTGTAACGGTCGATCACCCGGTAAAAATCCTGCAGCAGCTTGGCTTCGCCATCCTCGAGCGTGCCGAGCGAGCGCACGCGCAGGCCTTCGTCATCGCGGAAGACACAGGAGATTGCAGCGACCCGATGCAGGTGATGCTGCAGGAAATCGGAGCCGGTTTTCTCGCGCCGCGCGGCGAATGCCTGCGCGGCCACCTCGGCATCCGGGACATCAGCGCCCAGCCCGTTCAGCGCGCGCAGACCGATTACATCGGGAATCGTCTCGATGTCGAATACCAGAACCGGAATCACAGCAGTGCGTCCTTTCCGACGCCGCGTGCCGTCATCGCCCGCTTCAGTCGCATCAGGCCTTCCTGCTGAATCTGGCGTACCCGTTCGCGCGTGATCCCCATTTCTTCGGCCACTTCCTCAAGGGTGGCCGGGGCGCCGTGGTCGAGCCCGTAACGGCGCATGATCACCTGGCGCTGCTTGACCGGAATGCCGTCCAGCCAGTGGCGCACGAGCCCGATCAGCTCGCGCTGCGCGACATGCGCATCGGGGCCGTCGTCGGTGGCGTCGGCGAGGATGTCGAGCAGGCTGGAGTTCGGATCGCCGTCGAGCGGCGTGTCGAGCGAGGCCACATGATCGGCCAGCGCGAGTATCTGCTGCACGTCTTCGACCGTCCGTTCCACCAGGTGCGCGATATCTTCGATGCGCGCGTCGTGCGGGCTGGTCATGCGCGCCTCAAGATGGTATTTCGCCCGCAGCACATGGTTCAGTTCGCGGATACGGTGTACCGGCAAGCGAATCGCGCGCGACTGGTTCATGATCGCGCGCTCTATGCTCTGCCGGATCCACCAGGTCGCGTAAGTGGAAAAACGGAAGCCGCGTTCTGGCTCGAACTTGGTAATCGCATGCATCAGGCCGAGGTTGCCCTCTTCGATCAGGTCGAGCAGCACCAGCCCGCGATTCACGTAATGCTTCGCGATCGACACCACCAGCCGCAGGTTATGCTCGATCATTACCTGCCGTGACGCGAAATCTCCCTGCTTGGCAAGGGTCGCGTAATGCACCTCTTCCTGCTGGCTCAGCAACGCGCGCGTGCCGATCTGGTTCAGGTAATGCTGGGTGGCGTCGCTGGCCAGTTCGGATTCGAGCAGCGAGCGCACTTCGTCAACGCTCGCCGCCTCCGGCAACAGTTCGCCGGCCGCCTCTTCTTCGCCCCCGAACGCAAGCTCTTCCGCAGCCTCATCGGCCTCGGGCGTCTTGGGCGCGTCGGGATGGCGTTTCATTCAGCGACTGGGCAACAGGCTGGTCGGATCGACAGGCTTGCCGAGCTGGCGAATCTCGAAATGCAAGCGCACGGACTCAGCGTCGGAATCGCCCATTTCGGCAACACGCTGGCCACGGGTCACGGTTTGACCCTCCCTTACGAGGATGGTTTTGTTGTGCGCATAGGCCGACACGAGCCCTTCGCTGTGGTCGATGATCACGAGGTTGCCGTAGCCGCGCATGCCCTTTGCGTACAGCACCGTGCCGTCACCGACGGCAACGACCGGCTGGCCCGGCTGGCCGGAAATGTCGATACCCTTGCTGGCCGGATCGAACTTGCGGATCAGCTTGCCCTCGGTAGGCCAGATGAAACGGGCCGCGGAGGCAACATCCGGCTTGCGCGGCACTTCGGCCGGCTTCGGCGCTTCCGCCGGCTTGGGCGGCTCGGCGGGCTTCGGCGCCTCGGCCGGCTTCGGCGCGTCGTGCGCATGGGCAGCGTCGCCGCGCTGCATGTCGTTCCAGGTCTGGTCGGTATAGGCCACCTTGGTGCCGATCGGACCGCGCTTCAGGCTGCTCGACGGACGCGGCGGCGGCTCCGCCGCCGGTGCGGTCGGTTGCGTGGCCGGCGCCGGCTTGGCGCCGTCGGCCGGCACGACCGACATCTCGAGTCCGGTATCGACCGGCACGCTGACCGCGCGCGCGCCTTCCGGCGGAATCACGCGCAGCTGCTGGCCGATCTTGATGTCGTTCGGGTTCGCCAGCGCATTCCATTCAGCAAGGTCGCGCCAGCCGGCATTGAACTGCTGCGCGATGCGCGTCAGCGTGTCGCCCTTCTTCACCGTGTAGAACCCGGGCGGGTCCGGCACGACGGGGGCGGAGGCGTCCTGCGCCTTCTGCGGGTCCGCGGCGCGCGCGGGCTTGTGTCCCGGCGGCGTGCGGTCGTAAACGGGCGCATTGGACGGCATGTCCGCGCACCCGTGCAGCCACAGGATGGCGGGGAGCATCAGCGCGATCGCGGTCGTCTTAATCTTCATCGTTCCTGAATAAATATCGATTCTGGCATCAGCCGAAGGTACCCGGCCTGAGCGGCACGAAATGGCAGGCCTCGAGCATGTCGGCCATCCATTCGTTGCGTTTGGTGCGAACAACCAGTTTGAGCCTTTGCTGCTGGCCGCCGACCGGGGCTACCAGCCTGCCGCCGATCGCCATCTGGTCAAACAGCGCCTGCGGCACGTCCAGTCCGGCCGCCGCCAGAATGATGCCATCGAATGGGCCGCATTGGGGAAGCCCCAGCATTCCATCACCGTAGTGCAGTCGAAGATTCGGTATGCGCAGCGGCCGCAGGTTGCTGCGCGCCTGCTCATGCAGCGGACGGATCCGCTCGATCGAATAGACTTCGTCAGCCACTTGCGCCAGCACGGCGGCCTGGTAGCCGCAGCCGGTGCCGATTTCAAGCACGCGCTGCAGCCTGCCTTCCGCGCCGCCGCGCAGCACTTCAATCATGCGCGCGACGATGTAAGGCTGGGATATGGTCTGATGGTAACCGATCGGCAGCGAAGCATCGATATACGCCTGCGGCGCGAGCCCCGGTTCGAGGAAATAATGGCGCGGCACCGCTTCCATTGCCGCCAGCACCAACGGATCCTGAACGCCCTGCTGCGCGACGCGCTGCACCATCGCCTTGCGCACCGCCTCCGATACCAGCGGCATGTTGGCCAGCTTGTCGACCGGCGGCGACGGCCGCTTCATCTCCGGCGCCTTCGCATGGACTACATAGTCCTTCGGCGGCGCCGGATGGTGCGCTGCATTGCGGGTCGCATGATGCGCGGCGTTGCGTGTCGCAGTCTGCCGGCTGTTCTGCGCGGCGGTCGTGCCCGCCTTGTTGCGGCCGGCCAGCCCGCTGACGAAATCCAGCGTCAGCGGGAATCGTTTTTTCGGCTGGCCTTTGCCTTCGCTCATTCCAGTACCTGTCGCAGGCGTTCGAGCTGCGCATTGTGGGTCAGGTCGATCTGCAGCGGCGTCACGGACACCCAGCCCTGTTCGGTCGCATGGAAATCCGTTCCTTCGCTGGCCTCCTTCGCCTTGCCGACCGGCCCGATCCAGAAGATCTCGTTGCCGTGCGGGTCCTTGGTGCGGATCACTGGCTCGGACTCATGCCGCTTGCCGAGACGGGTGGCGACAATCCGGTCGAGCGCCGCGTAGGGGCGGTTCGGTATGTTCACGTTCAGCAGGAAGGGCTGGTGCAGCGAATCGAGCTTGCGCAGCACAATGTCCCTGGCCAGGCGCGCCGCGGAATCGAGCTCGGCCCAGCCATGGTTCACCTGCGAAAATGCGATCGCCGGGATGCCGAAAAGGAAACCTTCGGTCGCGGCGGCGACGGTGCCGGAATACAGCGTGTCGTCGCCCATGTTCTGCCCCTGGTTGATGCCGGAGACGACCAGGTCGGGACGCTGCTCCAGCATGCCGGTCAGCGCGATATGCACGCAATCGCTGGGCGTGCCATTAATGGAGTAGAAACCGTTCGCGGCACGCTGCATCCGCAGCGGCCGGTCGAGCGTCAGTGAATTCGAGGACCCGGAGCGATTGCTGTCGGGAGCGACCACGACGATCTCCGCGATCGTCGCAAGCTGTTCCGCGAGCGCATTGATGCCCGGGGCAAGATAACCATCGTCATTGCTGATCAGGATTTTCATTGCGGAGATTTTACCGCAACGCAGACGCACAAAAATGGCGCTTTGATGACGCTCAACGCGGTTCGCTGACCAAGAAATTTTGTACGGTAGCGAACTCGCGTGTGCGCGCAAACGGCGGCAGGCTTTGCCAGATGCGACGACCATAGGGCTTGGAGATGAGCCGCGGGTCGCAGATCATCAGCACGCCGCGATCATGCTCGTCGCGGATCAGCCGGCCGGCGCCCTGCTTGAGCGTGATGATCGCCTCGGGCAGCTGGTGGTGCATGAAGCCGCTCAGCCCGCGTTTTTCCATATCGGCGATACGGGCCGACAGCACCGGGTCGTCGGGCGGCGCGAATGGCAGCTTGTCGATGACGACCACCGACAGCGCATCGCCGCGCACATCGACGCCTTCCCAGAAGCTCTGGCTGCCGATCAGCACGGCATTGCCGGCCGCACGGAACTGGTCAAGCAGTTCGGTCCGCCCGAGTTCGCCCTGAACCAGCAACGGCCACGGGAGATTGCGCTGTGCGAATTCTTCGCGCAGCCGCTCGGCTGCGCGCCGCACCGCGCGCAGCGTCGTGCAGAGCAGGAAGGCGCGGCCGCCGGACGCCTCGATCACGGGCAGCGCCGCGTCAATCACCGCATCGGTATACGCGGCCGTATTCGGTTCCGGCAGGCTGGTCGGCACGTACAGCAACGCCTGCCGGCCATAGTCGAACGGACTCGGCCAGCTGCGCGCCGGCGCGTCGGACAGCCCCATCTGGGCGCTGTAGTGCGTGAAATCGTTCTTCACCGCCAGCGTCGCGGACGTAAAAATCCACGCGCGCGGCGTTCCCTCGCGTTGCTTGGCAAAGATCGGCGCGATCGACAGCGGCGTCTGGTGCAGCTGCAGCGACTGCGAAAAAGCTTCCAGCCACAGCACCTTGGCTGCGCGCTCTTCCGGCGTTGGCGGCGGCTCCCAGGCTTCGAGCCGCTGCAGCAGCTCGACCGCACGTACGCGGCACTGCTCGATCGATTCGGCGCGCTCGGCCTGCGAAGCCAGCACCTCGATCATCCCGGCCAGCATGGCCTTCAGGTGCGCGAACGCGGGGAAGAACGGGCTGCTCTCGGCTATCTGCTGGTACGCGAGCTTGATGCCCTCGACCGGGAACGCCAGCCGCAGGTCGCGCACCGCCTTCTCGACGCCCCCGACCAGCAGCCCCCAGTCGGCGCCGTCGCGCGCATGCGCGAGCCCTTCGGCCAGCACGTCGCGGCACAGCTCCATCAGCTGCGACGTCGACACCGTCTCACCGAAGAACAGCGTGGCCGTCTCGGGCAGCTGGTGCGCCTCGTCGAAGATGACGGTGTTGGCCGTCGGCAGCAGCTCGGCCACGCCGGTGTCCTTCAGCGCGACGTCGGCGAAGAACAGGTG
>CAYZXP010000160.1:0-6381 GCA_964482415.1 uncultured Bifidobacterium sp.
AGCGCTTCGAATCGGATTTCCAGCTGATGGCCGGCGAACTGGCGCAGATGCTGGATGACCTGATCGCAGCGCTCGGTGGCGAGCAGGTGGAAGCGGCGGCGTAGAGTCGCTCATGCGATCCCGGTAAACCCGGGATCGCCCCTGCCGGGGCATCGGGCTCGCATGATCTGGCCGCGAAAAGAAAAACGCCTGCTTGCGCAGGCGTTTTTGTGTTTTGGCGGAGCGGACGGGACTCGAACCCGCGACCCCCGGCGTGACAGGCCGGTATTCTAACCAACTGAACTACCGCTCCAATCGAGAGAAGTTCTCTCGAGAAGCCGCGCATTCTACGGAAGATATTTCATTGTGTCGATAGGGAAATGCAGTTTTTTTTAAAAGGGCGTACATTGTCCTGTGCCGGGTCGCCCCTTGCTTGACTAATCGGCAAGGTCTTTTCTGGTTGCGCGACCATGGTCGGTTATAGTTTTCATTACATTCACCTGCGGGAGGACGTCATGCAAGAGAGCCATATCGAGACCGTTCGGAACGACCTGAAGACCCTGGTCCGCGATGCGCAGGCCCTGTTCGACGAGGCAACGGCAGCCGGCGGCGCGAAGGCCGACCAGTTGCGCAGTCAGGGCATGCGCTTGCTCGACAAGGCTATCGATCGCGCGCATGAGTTTCAGGAAGCGGCCATCCAGAAGGGCAAGAAGATCGCGCATGACACCGACGCGTACGTGCATGAGCATCCGTGGCGTGCCATCGGCATCGCCGGTGCAGTCGGCGTGCTGCTTGGCATGCTGATCGCGCGCCGCTGATCCATGGGTGAAGACTCTCCGTCGTCGGGTACGGGCATCCTTTCGGGCGCGGGTACGCTGGCCGGCAGCTTGCTGAAGCTGCTCGGCGTACGCGTGTCCTATGCGGTGCTTGAGCTGGCAGACGCGCGTGATGCGATGCTGCGCGTGCTGCTGCTTGGCGTCGCCGCGCTCGGGGCGGCGGCGCTGGCCTTGGTCAGCCTGTCGGCCCTGCTGGTCGTGCTGCTCTGGGATACCCTCGGCGGGTGGGTTTTGCTGATCCTCTTTGGTGCTTATGCAGCGGCAGCGGCACTGCTGCTGCGGCGGGCGTCGCGCATCGTGGCCGAAGGGCAGCTGGGCCTGCCCGTGACGCTTGCCGAATTGCAGAAGGATCGCGCGGCGATTTTTGGCGGCAATCCAAGCGACCGAGAGGCTTCATGATGACCGACACGCCGCGCGATGCGCGCAAGAAGTTGCTGCTGCTTGAGGGCGCGCTGCATCGTCTCGAGTTCATGCAGGCGCGAGCGTCGCTGCTCGGTCCTGGTGCCCGCAGCGCTCTCGGCCGTGGCTTGCCCGGTGTGCTGGCGTTCCTGTTGCGTCACCGTGCCGGTGCCTTGATGGCCGGTGCGCTGCCGTTGCTGGTGGGGGGCAGCCGGCTGTCCCGCATCGTGCGCCATGGCGCTTTGCTGCTGGGGGCAGGTGCGGCGCTGATGGGAGTTTTCAATCGCGGCCGGCGTGCCAATCCGGCGGAAAAATCGCCGGCATCGCCCGAAGGCGCGGCGGCAGATGACAAATCTGCAGACGAAAAAAATCCCGGCCAGGGCCGGGATTGATCTTGCGCCGCAAGCGCGGTGCGAAGGGCCGTCGCTTACTTCGACTCTTCTGCCTTCGGCTGCGGAGCAGCCGGCTCCTTGAACTTGGCGCCGGCGGCGTTTGCCATGTGAACCACTGCGCGGGCGACTTCGACATCGTCGAGGTCCGGGTTGCCGCCTTTGGCCGGCATTGCGCGGATGCCCTTGATCGCGTGCGAGACCAGCGTGTCGTAGCCCTGGCCGATGCGCGCGCCCCAGGCGCCGGTATCGCCGAATTTCGGTGCACCAGCCGCGCCGGAGCCGTGGCAGGCCGCGCAGGCAGCGGTGTAGACCTGCTCGCCCGACTTCAGCTCATGCGCGCCACCGGCAGCCACCAGCTTGAAGCCCTCGTCGGCGACCGGACGGATGCGTTCCGCCACGGCTTCCGGTGATTGGGCGTTCGAGCCGGCGCCAGCTTTCGGTGCGGTGCCAACGTAGTGCACCAGAAGGACGATGATCGCAATAGGAATGACAAAACCGGCAATAACTGCGCCGATCAGTTGCGTCGGTGTCTTGATCAGGGATTCGTGCTCGTTGTGGGCGTCGCTCATGATTTCCTCGGGTGGTGTTGGCGCGATACCAAGGGTTGTTCGCAAAGCCCATGATTATAGACGAAAAGGTGTGCAACCCTCCCAAAAAGCCGGGAGTTTCATGGACTGCACGCCTGAAAACCGGTATCCTTGCCGGTCTTCCCGTTACGCGGCTGTAGCTCAGTGGATAGAGTATTGGCCTCCGAAGCCAAGGGTCGTGGGTTCGATCCCCGCCAGCCGCGCCAATCGCCTTTCGGGCCGCCTTGCATTCCGCGAGGATGGTTCCTTGCACGTTTCCTGTTTTGATCTCTCCCCGGTGTGATCAGAGTGTGGTTACGCACAGCCTTGGCTCACAATCGCCACTTGCTCGACGCTGAAGGTTTGCACTTGGCGCGCCACCTCTTCGACTTACACCCGTCTAGCACGATGCCGCTGCAATACGTGCTCGTCGATCAAGGTCAGGTAAGTGGCAATGAAACCTCGTTCCTCATTCGATACATCAGCTGGGTACGCTTTGCGGAAGTCCATGCCGCTCCGACAACGAAATGTCGCCAGAGTGCATAACACCCTCTAGAATCCATTTCATTCTCCACAATACCTTAGGCCGGCTTCAGTTAAAGCGAACTAATTCAAGGTGAGTATGGTTGATTTGGACGGTGGGCGATTTGACTCAGGTTACTGGAATGGGCTGCGTCAGCCGACATTCATTTTTGATGTTCGATTTACAAAAAATTCGATTCAGCGGAGTGCTCTCGAAAAATTCGACCAGGTTGTCGAAACGCTGCTGCCGCCTAGCGGACCGTGGAACCATCCGAAAATCGTTGCAGAGCACCTGCTGCTGAGCCGCTTGTCCAACAGTTCGATGGAGATACTGGCTTTGGCCGGAATGCCCATAATGTCCGGGGTTAATGCTTCGGAGGCACGGCGGCAAGATGGTATCCATTGGCTGCTGGGATTGCCTGCAGTGAGTGCAGACATTCTTGCGCCTCAATGGGCAATCAGCTGGTCGGCGCGCCTCCTGCGATTTTTGGATGACGGCCGAGAAATTTCGATTGAAAGCCTTCGCCAAGATCTGAAGAAATTCATCTCGACTTTCAAGCGGCAGGCGCCTGCCGGGGTGAACACCCTCAGGTTTCTGCAAGCCGCCTCTGAACAAGATATTCCGTGGCGCCATGTCGCCAATAATGTGTACCAGTTTGGCTGGGGCAGCCGAGCGCGGTGGCTGGACAGTTCGTTTACGGATGAGACGCCGCGCATCAGCGTGAGTTTGGCTCGCAATAAGCGGGCTTGTGCAGAGGTGCTGCGTCAGGCCGGCCTGCCTGTGCCGAGCCACCGTTTAGTGAGGGATGAGTCGCATGCGGTCGAGGTGGCCGATGCACTGGGCTATCCGGTGGTGGTCAAGCCAGCGGATCTGGACGGCGGGCGTGGCGTGTTTGCTTGCTTGCGAGACGAGCAGGCGGTAAGGAAAGCTTATGCGGCGGCACGTGGGCTCAGTCAGTGCATCCTTGTTGAACAGTATGTGCCAGGTCAGGACTACAGGCTGCAGGTCTACCGAGGTAACGTATTCTGGACAGTACTGCGTCGTCCCGCGTACGTGACTGGCGACGGTACGACGACCGTTGAAGCGCTGATCCACCGCACTAATCTCGAACGCAAGGAACCACCGCCTGACCCGATGATCGAGCAGGGCGTCAAGCCGATCATGATCGACGACGAGCTGCACGATTGGCTGCATTATCAGGGACTGACGTTGACCAGTGTACCGGCGGTTGGACGGCAGGTGCGTCTGCATGGTGCGGCCAATGTCAGTGCCGGCGGCACTCGTGAGGCGATCCTACACAAGGTACATCCCGATAATCTGGCACTTGCGATTCATGCAGCTCGCGTGTTGCGGTTGGACTTGGCCGGTATCGATTTACTGATTCCAGATATCGCACGCTCGTGGAAAGAGGGGGGCGCGGCCATCTGCGAAGTTAATAGCCAACCTCAGCTTTCGGCGCACTTGCATCGTAGTTTGTTGCCGCGCATGGTGCCGAAGCAGGGGCGCATTCCAGTGATTGTGTTGCTGGGCTGTTTCCCTGATCTCGGATCCCTGCGGCATCAAGTAGTTGCGGCTACACGTGCGAGCGGTTTGCGGCTTGGCTGGGTAGGCATGGACGCCGTTGCAATCGGAGACGAAGCATGGCCGCTTGCCTTCGATGGCGGAGCTGGCGGGCCGGGTGCGGATACCATTGATCATGCTGTCGCCGTGGCGCGCGCATTGCTGGCCGACCCGCAGATAGATGCTCTGATCTGGCAGGTTAAAACCTGGCCCGACACGGAGAGAGGTTTGCCGTTTGATAAAGTCGATGGACTGATCTGGCTGGATGACAAAGCATCGGTCGCTGCTCCAGCACCGCGTGCAAACTTTTCGCCGCGCTGCTGGATGATCGGAGCAAGCGATGGCAGCGATGTGCAGCGGCTGGCGGCAGCCGATCTGCCGCGACATCTGGCTGCGCTAATAGGCGTGCCAACGCATCGTTTAAATGAGGAAGAAGATGACCGAATCTGACGGCAATTCACAGGTATCTGTGCGACGTGAAATCTCACCTGAAGAATATTTGCCGTTAACATCAGACTATCTCCGCCACGGTCGCCGCAATGAGGCTTGGCACATTAAGCGGGTCGAATGGGACGGCGAAATCCTGAATGCGACCGCGCGGCTCGAGGGCTGCCTGCCTTCGACCACCGATGGCAATCGCGCCCATCTGTCGATTTACTCGGCGCGCGAGATCGATGCGCAGCTCGCGATTATTGGCATACACTTGAAGCTCGGACTGCGGCGCAAGACCAGCGAGGTTTGGCTGCTTGAGTGCGAAGAGAAATGCATGCGCATCATCACGGATCTTGATGACGTGCGTTTTTCAATGTGTTTCAGCACGCGCGTCACGTCCAATGGCAAGATCCTCGTTGAGCGTCGCGGCGACATCACAGATGCTGGCGGTGGTCATATCCGGCTGATGACCAAAGCCTTGATAAACGCTCCATTATCGATCTGAACAGCGACGATGGACGCCCTGTTCTCAGTACCATTAACCGCCGATCTGCAGAGAGACCAGCTGGCTGGATTGCTGCGCGAGCACGGGCAGATTTTGCTGCATGGTGCAGGCAACCTGACGGCCATCGAAGCGCTTACCCACCGGACCTTTGCGAGGTTTCATCGACCGGCCACCCGGGCCGAGCTGCACAGGCAAGACGGAGATGGCTATTCATCGCGGGTCGGCAAAGACACTCGCCTGCTCGGGCATGCCGAAAGCTATTACCGGCCGTGCCTGCCGCCGCCTGATGTGTGTATTTTTTTCTGTGAGAAGGCGCCGGCAGTCGCCGGCGGCGAAACGTTCCTCATCGATGGCGCTGAGCTGTATCGCGTACTTTCGCCGTTGGTTGCAGAGCGGCTCGATACCGAGGGCATCGTTTACGAATGTTTGTGGTCACCCGAGCGCTGGGTCTATGAGTTCGGTGTCTCCAAGGTCGACGATCTGTGCCGCCTGCTCGACGCTGACCCCCGCTGCGATTATTCCATGAACGCCGAACAAGTCCTGCATCTGTTTTTCAAGGCATCTGCCACTCGCGTTGATTCGCAGGGCCAGAGGATCTTCATCAACGGGATGCTGGCCCACCTCCCGAGGATAGCGCACCCACGTTACGCTAATGTCGACACTTACGCGAGGCCGTCAAACCGCGTTCATTGGGGCGGAGGCGGGCTGCTCGACAACGACACGATTTGCAAACTGATTGACGCCCACGATCAGGTTTTGCATAAGCACCGCTGGCGTGATGGTGACGTGCTGTTCATCGATAACCACCGCTTTCTGCATGGGCGCGAGCTAATGGATGGCGAAAGTGAGCGCGTCATTTATAGCCGCTTCGGATATTGGAGCTGAATTCCCCGATTGTCCTCGGATTATCGCCAATATTCTCTACACCGACGACCGTGCCTGATCCGATAGGCATCTGCGGTGGTTCCGGCCTGCCGAATAATTTTCCGTCGGAATGCCGGTACCTCGTCAGCGCATCGATAGACAAATTCGCAGGAAACCGTTGGCTACAAAGGTGTTCTGTCACGCAAACATTAACCCCAAGCGATTCAGATCGCGTTCAAGTCGTGGTGGTCGCACCTGCCAAGGTGTCGCTTCACTTCGCCACCAGCCATTGCGTCACCCCGAGCAGAACCGCGCCGACCGCACA
>CAYZXP010000161.1:0-6339 GCA_964482415.1 uncultured Bifidobacterium sp.
GTATTGCATGTATGGACTTGTTGTCCTGATATTTTTCAGGTCGCCGCCATTCCGGGCGGCGTCACGGGCGCTGCGGATGGTATCAGCGAAATCCCCCGGAAGGGATCGGGCGGTGGAATTCGCAGTGCGAGGCACTTCACTGATGACAGTGGCGACGGACTGCATCCGATCGCGCAGATCGAAGCCTTCTCTTGGTTCGGAACGCGAGAGTGGATTGCAGATTGCATTACGACGGGCGTCTCAAGGTCGACGCCGGATTTTGAAGGACCTTCATCGAGATGATTTGCATCCCGGGTGGAATGTCGTGACCGAGCGCCGGGGTCATCGGCAAGCATCGGGATTGTGGGCGTGTGTCCGGCAGGGCTATGCGGCTGCGCCCGTCATGAAGAGTTGCTGACAGCTGGTGGAATGCCCCGCACCCGCGTGCGGACTCAGTCGTCCCCGTCCGGGATCACGGCGTCGGCCACGGCTCCCACGGTTTTTGCTGCGACCTTCACGCCAGTGGCGGCGACAGTGACCGCGGCATCCGCGACGGCAATCACCGCGCAACCACTCAAGCCGGAGAGCAGCACTAAGGTCAGCAGAAAACCGTACAGTTTCATGGGTGGACGCGCCGTGGGTGTGCGTCGCCGAAACGATCGCAGAAAACAAAAAACCTTGCCGTACGCAAGACGCGCAACTGGCAAGGTTTTGCAGTATCCATGCCAGTTTTCCCAAGGGTCGCCCGAACGGGCCGGCATTGCAAGGGAAAACTGTGAATGGCAGGAAAGAAATTTGGTCGGGGTGAGAGGATTCGAACCTCCGGCCTCTACGTCCCGAACGTAGCGCTCTACCAGGCTAAGCTACACCCCGATTTCTGGTTTTGCCTGTTTTCCCAAGCAGGGAAAAGATGCTCAACCGCGAAAGCACAAGAGTATAACAAACTCTCGGCGATATGGCGATGCCTAATTTCAATTAATGATTTCGGTCGACCGCGAAGTCCGCCAAAGTCAGCAAGGCTTCCCTGAAAGGTCCGGGGGGCAGCGATGCCAGCGACGCCTTCGCGCGGTCGCGCGCATGCGCCGCCTGTTCGCGGGTGTACTGCAAGGCGCCCGACGTGGTGATGGCGGCCAGCACTTCGTCAAAGTGAGCTTCGTCGCCGGTCGAGATGCATTCCCGGACGAGCTCGCGCTGTTTGGCGCTGCCATGCTGCATCAGGTAGATCAGCGGCAAAGTCGGCTTCCCTTCGCGCAGGTCGTCGCCGACATTCTTGCCAATGTCAGACGCGTTGCCGGAATAGTCGAGCACATCGTCGATCAGCTGGAACGCGGTCCCGAGGCTGCGGCCATATTCCGCAGCCGACGCAATGGCGTTCTCGGGCGCGCCGGCCAGCAGGCTGCCCAGTTCCGTGGCGGCCTCGAACAGCTTGGCCGTCTTCGACCGGATCACCTGCAGGTAGCGTTCCTCGGTGACGTCCGGGTCGTGCATATTCATCAGCTGCAGCACCTCACCTTCGGCGATCACGTTGGTCGCATCGGCCAGGATCTGCATGACGCGCATGCTGTCCACCGACACCATCATCTGGAACGCGCGCGAGTAGACAAAGTCGCCGACCAGTACCGACGCGGCGTTGCCGAACATGGCGTTGGCGGTCTGTCGTCCGCGCCGCAGCTCGGACTCGTCGACCACGTCGTCGTGCAGCAGCGTTGCCGTATGAATGAACTCGACCACGGCGGCCAGCTTGTAGTGATCCTGCCCGGCGTATCCCCAGGCATTCGCCATCAGCAGCACCAGTGCGGGACGAATGCGCTTGCCGCCGGCGCTGATGATGTAGTCCGCGATCTGGCTGACCAGCGGTACATCCGAGTGCAGCTGTGAGCGAATGGCGGCATCGACGGCCTTCATGTCGCTGGCGATCACGGACAAGGGGTGGTTCTCGGCGGGCTTCGGGGCGGACACGATGGTAGGCGGTTCGGTTAAAGGCCGGAATTATACGATGCACCCGAACGTCGGCAGCGTATTGCTCCCTTTGCCAGCCATGCGGAGCGGGGGTAAGGCGGGTTTTGACTCGTTTCCTAAGTCCATGTATAATTTGAGGTTTTCCCTCTTTGGCAACAGGCTTTCCTGTGGCTTGCAAGGGTGAAGCAGTATCCCGGTGGCGCAGGCCCCGGGCGTTTTTTCCAAACTCAATTGATGAGGTTCCCATGTACGCGGTCATAAAAACCGGCGGCAAGCAATACAAAGTTGCTGCTGGCGAAAAACTTAAAGTAGAACAGATACCGGCAGACATCGGCTCCGAAATCACCCTGGATCAAGTGCTCGCAGTGGGCGCTGGCGAAACCATCAAATTTGGTGCGCCGCTGGTTCAAGGTGCTACGGTGCTGGCTACGGTAGTGGCGCACGGTCGCCACGACAAGGTGAAGATCTTCAAGATGCGTCGTCGCAAGCACTACCAGAAGCGTCAAGGCCATCGCCAGAACTACACCGAACTGCAGATCGTCTCGATCAACGGCTAACCCCGGCGATCCTTACTACCGAATCAGGAGCATCAAATGGCACACAAAAAAGGCGGCGGTACTACCCGCAACGGCCGTGACTCAGAGTCGAAACGACTTGGCGTGAAAGTCTACGGCGGCCAGGCTATCAACGCAGGCGGCATCATCGTTCGCCAGCGCGGCACCCGTCTGCATGCAGGCGAGAACGTCGGCATGGGCAAGGACCACACCCTGTTCGCGCTGATCGACGGCACCGTCAAGTTCGCAACCAAGGGCCTGCAAAAGCGTCACGTTGTGACGATCATCCCGGCCTGATAAGCTGCACCCGTCCTGCGGGAAGAAGGGCTCTGCCGCAGGCAGGGCCTTTTTCATTTGAATACCTGGAATATCGAAGCGGCAAATCATGAAGTTCATCGACGAAGCACGAATCGAGGTCGTGGCTGGCGACGGCGGCAACGGCGTGGCGTCGTTTTGCCGTGAGAAGTTCCGCCCGTTCGGCGGCCCTGACGGCGGCGACGGCGGCAAAGGCGGCAGCATCTACGCGATCGCCGACCGCAATATCAACACCCTGGTGGACTATCGCTACGCGAAGCTGCATCGCGCGAAGCGCGGAGAGAACGGCCGCGGCTCGGATTGCTACGGCAAGGGCGCGGACGACATCTACCTGCGCATGCCGGTCGGCACGCTGGTCACCGACCTGAACGATGGCGCCATCATCGCCGACCTGACCGAACACGGGCAGGTCGCTCTGCTGGCCAAGGGCGGCGAAGGCGGCTGGGGCAACATCCATTTCAAGTCATCGACCAACCGGGCGCCGCGTCAGAAGACCGACGGCAAGGAAGGCGAGCGCCGCGAACTGCACCTCGAACTGAAGGTGCTGGCTGACATCGGCCTGCTGGGCATGCCGAATGCCGGCAAGTCGACCTTCATCGCGTCGGTATCGAATGCGCGCCCGAAGATCGCCGATTATCCGTTCACCACGCTGCACCCGAACCTCGGCGTCGTGCGCGTCAGCCACGAAAAGAGTTTCGTGATTGCCGACATTCCCGGCCTCATTGAGGGTGCGGCCGACGGTGCGGGCCTGGGCGTGCAGTTCCTGCGCCACCTTCAGCGCACGCGGCTGCTGCTGCACATTGTCGACCTTGCGCCGTTCGACGCCAACGTCGATCCTGTAAAAGAGGCGAAGGCGATCGTCAAGGAGCTGAAGAAGTACGACGAGACGCTGTTCGAGAAGCCGCGCTGGCTGGTGCTGAACAAGCTCGACATGGTGCCGGACGAAGAGCGCGAGAAGCGCGTGAAGGACTTCATCAAGCGTTTCGGCTGGAAGGGGCCGGTGTTCCGCATCTCGGGCCTGACCCGTGAAGGCTGCGACGACCTCGTGACCGAAATCTATGACTACCTTGCCGCGCAGCGCGAGCATGAGCAGCGCGAGCAGTCCGGCATTGCCGAAGAAGCCATCGGCATCACCAGCATTGACGCCGACGATCCGCGCTTCAAATCGGTCGACTGAGCAGGACCCCACAAGAACAACGACATTCAACGGGCATTCCGATGCAATCCGTCATCAAGCAAGCGCAGCGCGTGATCGTCAAGGTCGGCTCGTCGCTGGTCACCAACGAGGGCAAGGGACTGGATCACGCAGCGATCGCGAAATGGGCGGACCAGATCGCGCAGCTGCGGCAGATGGGCAAGCAGGTCGTGCTGGTCAGCTCGGGGGCGATCGCCGAGGGCATGCAGCGGCTCGGCTTCGACAAGCGCCCGACGGGCATCCATGAATTGCAGGCGTGTGCCGCCGTCGGCCAGATGGGGCTCGCGCAAATCTATGAGACCAGCTTCCGCGCGCACGGCCTGCGCACCGCGCAAGTGCTGCTCACCCATGCCGACCTGGCCGACCGCGTACGCTACCTGAACGCCCGCTCGACGCTGTTCACGTTGCTGGGGCTGGGCGTGATCACCGTGATCAACGAGAACGACACCGTCGTCACCGATGAAATCAAATTCGGCGACAACGACACCCTCGGCGCACTCGTCGCCAACCTGATCGAAGCCGACGCGCTGGTTATCCTGACCGACCAGCGCGGCCTGTACACCGCCGATCCGCGCAAGGATCCCGCGGCCGAGTTCGTCCACGAGGCGACGGCCGGCGATCCGAAGCTCGAAGCCATGGCTGGCGGCGCCGGTACCGGCATCGGCAGCGGCGGCATGCTGACCAAGATCCTCGCGGCCCGCCGCGCGGCCAGTTCGGGCGCGCACACCGTGATTGCGTGGGGCAGGGAAGATCAGGTGCTGGTCCGGCTTGCGCAAGGCGAGGCAATCGGCACCCAGCTGACCGCGCAGACCGCGCGGCTGACCGCGCGCAAGCAATGGATGGCTGACCACCTGAAGACCGCCGGCCGGCTGGTGCTCGATGCCGGCGCGGTGCAGAAGCTCAGCCGCGAAGGGAAGTCACTGCTGCCAATCGGGGTGACGGAAGTGGGCGGTGAATTCGGGCGCGGCGATGTGGTGACCTGCGTCGACGAGAACGGCCGCGCGATCGCGCGCGGCATCACCAACTATGCGAGCGCAGAAGCGCGCCGCATCCTGCGTCGCCCCTCAGGGGAAATCACAGGTATCCTCGGCTACATGGACGAGGAAGAGCTGATCCACCGCGATAATCTCGTGCTGCTCTGATCCTGCCGGCAGCGCCGGCCGCAGACCGTCACAGGCGAGCTTCGCTCCCCGGGCGAGAGTGCCGGGCCCCGTTTACTTGTATTCGCCCGGTCGCGGGATGGGCTTTTGCCGACGCAGCCGTTCAACGATCGTTTCCGCCTTGCCCGCCACCGTGTCGGCGTCGCAGAAATAATCCTGCGCCAGCGCCGCATGGTAGCTGTTCGCGCCGACCTTTCCGATCGGGCGCCAGTTCGCGCCGGACGCCGGGGTCCAGCTGCCGTCGGGGCGCCCGGTCGCGTACAGCCGCCGCTCCATCGTGTCGCAGCGTATGCCCTCATGGCTGACATTGGTCGCACCGCTCGGACTGCGGATGACGCTGGTGAACCGAACGATCACGCTGTCGTTCACGCTGACCGACTTCGGGTCCACCGCAAATTCCATGGTCGCGATCGGGCTGACGTAGTAGCGCAGCAGCTTGTCCTTGGACGGTGCCGGCGGCAGCGTCACCGCGCTCTCGACCAGCTCCGGTTTCGTCTCGTCGCTATCCGCCAGCGCGGCCAGCGAGCCGTTGGCCGCCAGCCCGGCGAGGGTCGCCAGCGCCGCATGCAGCGCAGCAAGCTTCAGGGAAGGTTTCATTTCTGTTCGGGTTCGGCGGCGATGGCCGGCGTTACGGGGGCCGCAGTTGATGGCGCGGCCGCCTTGTGCGGCACACGTTCCCGCGGGCGTCGTCCGGTGGTTTGCTGCGGGCGCAGGAAGCGTGACAACTCCTGCAGGGCGCGCATGTAGACATCGCGCTTGAACTCGATCACGACGTCCAGCGGAATCCAGTAATCGTGCCAGCGCCAGGCGTCGAACTCCGGGTGGTCGGAGACGCGCAGGTTGACGTCGCAGTCGCGGCCGACCATGCGCAGCAGGAACCAGATCTGTTTCTGCCCCTTGTAATGGCCACGGACTTCGCGCTTGATGAAATGATCAGGCACGTCATAGCGCAGCCAGTCGCGCGTGCGGCCGATGATCTTCACATGCTCTGAGCGCAGCCCGACCTCTTCCTCGAGCTCGCGGTACATCGCTTGCTCAGGGGTCTCGCCGTGCTTGATCCCGCCTTGCGGGAACTGCCACGAATGTTCTCGCACCCGCTTGCCCCACCAGACTTCGTTCTGATGGTTCAGCAGGATGATGCCGACGTTCGGGCGGTAGCCTTCACGGTCCAGCATGA
>CAYZXP010000162.1:0-6266 GCA_964482415.1 uncultured Bifidobacterium sp.
GCCCGCTTCCCCCGTGTGGCGCTGAAGGAAGGGATATTCGCAGCATAACTGAAACCACTATTCCTCTGCGATCTATCCGCCGGGATCCTTGCGTTGCAATGACACGGATGCTGCGCCGCAGAGCGGCGTGCTGACAAATTTCACGAGGAAATCACGCGAGATTGCGTCGCAACACATGGTTTTATTCGGCAACGCAAGATGCACCGCGCGACGCTCATTCAGAGGCGATGCCATGCTTCTGCAACCGATAAGCCAGCTTCGCCCGTGTGATGCCAAGCGTGCGCGCGGCCTTCGACAGGTTGCCATGGCACTTCTGCAGCGCTGAGCGCAACAACGTCAGTTCGGCCTCCTCGAGGTTCGCAATAATCTTCGATGCCGGCAGTGTCGCGTCATCCGGCCTGCCAGCCGTTTCGATGGCGATCCGGCCGGTCTTGTTGATCGTGAATGACGAGGTATCGAATTCCTCGTCGGACGTAAACAAGTGCCCAAGGTCGAGTGCGCCGCCCTCCTCAGCCAGAATGACGGCACGCTCGATCATGTTCTCCAGTTCGCGCACATTGCCCGGCCAGTCATAGCTGACCAGCGCATCGACCGCGCGCTCGCGAAAGCCGGAGATGGACTTGCGGTGCTTCTTCGAGAATCGCTGCAGGAACCAGTTCATCATCAGCGGTATGTCATCGCGCCGCTGCCGCAGTGGCGGAACCTTGATGGGGAATACGTTCAGGCGGAAAAAAAGATCCTCGCGGAATGTACCCGCCTTGACTGCCGCGCGCAGGTTGACGTTGGTCGCCGCGACCAGCCGCACGTCGACCCGGCGGGTCTTTGAATCGCCGACACGCTCGATCTCGCCCTGCTGTATCGCACGCAGCAGCTTGCCCTGC
Source organism: uncultured Bifidobacterium sp. (assembly GCA_964482415.1). Classification (GTDB taxonomy): domain Bacteria; phylum Pseudomonadota; class Gammaproteobacteria; order Burkholderiales; family Burkholderiaceae_D; genus Pernthalerella. The sequence continues at coordinate 882 of CAYZXP010000162.1, forward strand.
GCGGTGAAGCTCAGCGTGCCAATCTCGTCCAGGAAAAGCGTGCCGCCGTCGGCGCGCTCGAAGCGCCCCGGACGTGACGCTGTCGCGCCGGTGTAAGCGCCCTTTTCCACGCCGAACAGCTCGGACTCCATCAGGTGCTCGGGTATCGCTGCGCAGTTGATCGCAACAAAGGGGCCCGCGCTGCGCATGCTCAGCTGGTGGAGGTTGTTCGCAAAAATTTCCTTGCCGACCCCGCTCTCGCCGAGGAACAGCACGGTGGCCTCCGTTGGTGCGACCTTCTTCACCATGTGAACGACCGTGTTGAAGCCGCTGGAAATGCCGACCATACCGAATTCCGTGCGTGCCTCGGTCTGCTGGGCCGGCGAGATCTTTGCGCCGCCAGCGGCCGGCATCGGCGCATCGCTGGTCGACCATTTGACGAAATCGCCGATCTGCAGGAAGCGCAAATCGTTCTCGGCGTCTTCCCACTCCTCGACTGGCTTGCCGATCACGCGGCACTTCTCGTGCCCCATGCTGCGGCATTCAACCTCGCGCCACAAAATGGGCCGGCCCATGAACGCGCTGGTGTAGCCGCACGCATAGCCGACCAGCATCCAGCAGACGCCCTCGTTACCTATCCCGTAGGTGGCAACGTGGGCCTCGGCCTCGGCGCAATCGACCAGATGGAAATCGCCGAAATATTCGCCCTTCTCGACGTCGATATGCAGGCCAAGCGGTTCGCAGAACACGATACCCTCGAGCGAGACCAGCTGCGGCCCTGCCAGAAAGTCATCAATGGCGCTGCGGTTGGCACGAACGCGGCGCGACATCTGCGCATCGCGCGCGCCGGCCTGATAGCCGATGCGGGTGATCAGTCCGCGCGCGCGTTCCTTGCCCATGCCCTCAATCAGTTCCTGGCGCAGTGAGCCGAGGTTACTGATATGCATGAGCATCATCCGCTGGTCATCGAGCCAGATGCGCCCCTGCTGCGGCGCGAAGCGCAGCCGCTTGGCCAGATCCTGTATGTCGGGCACCTTGATGTCGGCGCGGCTCCATCCCGCGCTGCCCTTGTCCCTTGATCCGCCTTCCTGCCCCGTGTCCGAGTCTCGCTTACGCATCGTCTGCCCTCGCTTCCCGTGTGGCCGACAGCGGCCTTCGCCGGGCGGCCCGCGCCGTTGCGGCCGCCCGGAGGATACTGCCCGAAGCATACTGCAAGCGCGCTCCGTTCAGACGAAGCGGTCGAAATGCAGCTGCGGGAACGGCACCTGCCTCTGCAACATCAGTAAGGACTGCAATGACTCGATCATCGCCGGCGGTCCGGCGAAATAGAACTCGCGCCCGCCGGCGTTGCCGCCGATGACGCGGTCGACTTCCTCATGCACCCAGCCGGTCGCGCCGCGCCAGCCAGCATCGACCGGCCCGGATACGACGTTGTGCAGCCGCAGTCGCTCGCCGAAGCCGGGCAGCGTCGCCAGCATCGGTTCGGCGCACAGGTCGCCGATGCTGCGCCCGCCGAAAAAGAAATCGACCGGCATGGACAGTTCCGCGGCCCGGCGTGCAATCGACAACATCGGCGCGAGTCCTGAACCGCCGGCCACGCAAACGATTGGCCGCCCGACGTCCTCACGCAGATACGCGTGTCCGTAGGGCGCGTCGATGCCGATGCGCGCCCCGATCGCCAGCCGATCCACCAGCAGCCCGCTGCCAGCGCCGTCCGGCGTGCGGCGTACGATGAACTGCATCAGGCCGGAGCCGTCGGCGACGTTGCTCATCGAGTAGGCACGCATGCCTCGCACGCCCGGCAGCGCCAGCAGCGCATACTGCCCGGCCAGGAAGTCCACCGCATGCTCCGTCTCGAAGCTCAGCTCGGCCATATCGGCGCCAAGCAGGCGATGGTGAACCAGCGTCGCGCTCTGGCGCAGCGGCCGGATCACCGGCCGGTAGATGTCGTCGCAACGCACCTTCACCCGGCAATCGCCGATAACGCGCGACTGGCAGGCGAGGCGCTTGCCGCGCCTCCGGTCGCGCTCGCCCAGCCCCGGGGCGTCGGGCCAGAGCTCCTCGACCTGCCCGTCGAGCAGTTCGAAGCGGCAGGCGCCGCAGCCACCGACGCTGCACTCGTGCGGAAAGCCGATCCCGGCGCGCAAGGCGGCACGCAACAGGCTGTCCTCGCCGGCAGCGACGAACGACGCACCGCCTTCGATCGTGACGCGGGGGCCTGTGCAGACATCCGCAAGCGTATCCTGCTGCGCGGGCAGTGTCTCCACAGGCCCGGTCATCGGTGAATTCACGACGGCCTCCGCCTTCACAAGCCCAGCGTTGCGCGGAACTCGCGGGTTGCCGCGCGCGCCTTCGCTGCCGCCCCCGGTGCATCGGGCAAGGCATTGCAGTACGCATCGATCGCCGCATCCGCCAGCGGCTCCCACTTCGCGATCCAGCCGCGCAGCACTTCGCGATTCGTGTCGGTGTCGAGGCCAAAGCGCACCAGCGCGCCGGCCCAGCGGCGGTGCCGCTCGGCATCGAGCAGCTGCGCATCGGTCAGCATGCCGAGCAAGGTGTCGCCGTTGTGCCGCCCGGCCTGCCCGAGAGCGCGCAGCACGGCTTCCTCGACCGCCGGCCGGATCACGAGGCTGAAGGCGGCAAACGTCTCGCCCCAGTCCCATGCAATCAGCGCCTTTTCCACCAGTTCGCGCCAGCCCTGCCAGGCCGGGTCGGTCTCCCAGTAGCGGCGCTCGTCGTCGCCAAGGCCGATGTCGCCGAAGGTCTTCGACAGCTCGCGGGTGCGGTATGCCGTGTGGCTGAGCCAGCGCAGCGAATCGGCGGTCTGGTAGGTCGCGCAGTTCGAGATCGTCGAGGCCGGCGCCATCTGGCTGAGATAGGCGGAAGCCATCTGCAGCGCATGGAACAGGTAACGCGACGGTGTGTACAGCCTCGCCAGCGAGCCGGCCCAGGTACGCTCGAGCATGCTGTCGTGGCCGCGCTCGGACATCTGGTCGAGCAGGCCGTTCACGTAGGTCTCCTGACCGTCCTGCATCATGTTGTAGGTACGGTAAATCAGCTCGTCCGGATCGCGGAACGCGTCCCAGTCGGCGTGCCTGAGCGGGCTGGCGTTGCGGTACTGCTTGAACCAGCGCGCCATTGGAAAGTCCGGGTCCAGCTCGAACGGCGCATCCGGGTTGTCGGTGGTGTAATGGAGATTGGTCGAGACGATCTCGTATTCACTCGGCTTGCGGCGCTGGCCGGCGAGGTGGCTCCAGGTCTTTAGCGGCTTCAGGATCTCGGGCTGTGTCATGGTGCGGCCTCCTCAGATGGTTTTCTCGTAATAGAAGCGAACGTAGTCATTGTTCGTCTCGATGCGGCCTGCGAACGAGCCGAGATTGACCTCGAGCTCGCTCATGCGGAACGGACGGCCGAGCGTGCGCTCGAGCGTCTCGCGGCGCAGGATCAGTTCGCCGTCGGTGTCGATCCGCACGTAGGCGATCTTGTCGTCGACGCGGATCGTCTTGCCCGGGTTGTCGTCGTGCGCAGCCTCGATCACCGCCTCGGTGATGTCGCTGCTCCTCAGCACCGGGCCGACCCGGTTGTTCCTGTACGCTTCAGCGGTAGTGCTCATGAAATCTCCTTGTCCTCATTGGGCGAAGAGCGCGGCGACGCCGTCGGTATCGACATAGATGTCGTCGCCCTCGACCTTCACGGGGTAACGCGCAAGACGGCAGTTCCCCGGATTGATGCCGGCGCCGGTCGCGGCGTCGAACGTCCACTGGTGTGCACGGCACATCAGCACGCGGCCGTCGAACTTGCCTTCGGCCAGCGGGATGTCCTGATGCGGACAGATACCCTGGTAAGCATGGATGTTGCCGCCGGTCGGCCAGACCAGGACGACGACATGGTCGTCCAGTTCGACCTCGACCATGTCCCCTTCCCACAGTTCATCGGCAGCGCAGGCTTTCTGAAAGGCCATCGTGCACCTCAGCTCGGGTCGGTGAAAATGAACTCGACGCACTCCATCGGCTTGATGCCGGCATCGGCCAGTTTTGTTTCGCGGGGAATGAATGCGCTGTCGCCCTGCCGGCGGACGCGGATCACCTTGCCCGGTTGCGGGGCGACCCGACGGCCGACGGAGTGATGGGCTGCGGCAGCCGCCACTTCGTCCATCGTGTTTTCAGTGTCGACCGCGAGCAGCTGCAGCACGAAATCGTGCTGGAAATTAGAAATCAACGGATACAGTGCCATGTGATGAGCTCCCGAGGTGTTGTCAGGCCGCCTTGCGACGGTAGGGCTGGTCGCGATAGCGCTCGACCCAGGCGTAGTTGTGCGCGTCGTCGCCGATCTCGCCCGGAGCGAGGTTCATGTACTGCAGCGCGCCCATGAGGTTCATCGGCTGTATCTTCCCGGCGAGGAAGCGGTCAACCAGGGTCATGTGGTCGCGATAGCGGCCCGGGTCCTGCTGGAAGACCCAGCGATCGATCTCGGAATTGAAGTGATAGGTGCGTCCTTCGTAGTCGAGCGGATGATCCTGCACCTTCCATCGATCGCCCGGGATCGCGCAGATCGGTATCTGGCTCATGTTGCAGACGATGGGCAGCGTCTCCGGCACGGTCAGTTCGGGCCGGCCGGCCAGCAGGTTGTCGATGATGACGTCCCAGCATTTGCCGAAGGTATCGTTCCACCCCGGGTATTTTTCCTCGAGCCAGTCGCGGCACTCGGGCGTCATGCCGGCAGCCGGGTTCCACCAGACGGTGGGTCGCCAGAACCAGATGCCGAGGTGATAGGCATGGTGCTGATAATCAAATTCATCGACCATCTGGTTCCAGTACCACGGCAACGCCAGTCCCATGTCGAGCAGCGAGCGCTCGAACTGGCCGACGATCCACTCCTGCATGAATTCCTTAAACGATTGCTTGCGATGGCCGAGCGGCGTGTAGTAGTCCATCGACGGCCCGGTCAGCACCGCAAAGAGGCGCCATGCGCGCGCGATCGCGATGTCGACCAGCTTCTGCGCCTCGGCCTTCCTGCCGTTCGCGATCAGCACCTGCAAGGCGGGCGCGCCGATTTGCGCATGGCGCGATTCGTCGGTCTGTATGCTGGAGATCAGGCTGGCGAAGGTGTAGTCGCCGGCTTCGGCTGCATCGGCTGCAAGCCCGAGGAACTGCATGTTGGTGAAGCCCGTTTCGAATGCGAAGGTCAGCATCACCGCGATCTCGGTCGCGCTGCGTGCCATGAACAGGTCATCGAAGGTGTGGCGGGCGGCGATCGCTCCCCACTCGTTGGTGTGATAGGCCTTGTGCGCCCAGTCGAACTGCCGGTCTTTCTTGCAGTGCTCGTGCGGGAAGTACAGCTGGATCTGGCCATGGCGGTTCTCGTCCATCATGCCGAAGGTCGCCATGTTGCGCATGCCGGGCGCGC
>CAYZXP010000163.1:0-6225 GCA_964482415.1 uncultured Bifidobacterium sp.
TTGGCCCAGTGCTCGGCCAGCACCACGTTCACGCCCAGCGCCTTCATGCGGTCGGTGACCAACGCGATCTCTGCTTCGGTATCGGCCGTAAAGCGGTTGATCGACACCACGCAGGGCAGGCCGTAGTTCTTCGTCACGTTCTCGACATGGCGCTCGAGGTTCACCAGGCCCTTCTTCAGCGCGTCGAGGTCTTCGGTGTTGAGCTCCTTGACGTCCTTGCCGCCGTGGTACTTCAGCGCACGGATGGTCGCCACCAGCACGCAGGCCGACGGCATCAGGCCGGTCTTGCGGCACTTGATGTCGATGAATTTTTCCGCGCCGAGGTCGGCGCCGAAGCCGGCTTCGGTCACCACGTAGTCGCCGAGCTTCAGCGCGCTCTTCGTCGCGATCACGGAGTTGCAGCCGTGCGCGATGTTGGCGAACGGGCCGCCGTGCACGAACGCCGGATTGTTCTCCAGCGTCTGCACCAGGTTGGGCTGGAGCGCGTCCTTGAGCAGCACCGTCATCGCGCCGTGCGCGTTCAGGTCGCGCGCATGCACCGGCTTCTGGTCACGCGTGTAGCCGATGACGATGTCGCCGAGGCGCTTCTTCAGGTCCTGCACCGAGGTGGCCAGGCAGAAGATCGCCATCACTTCGGACGCGACCACGATGTCGAAGCCGTCCTGGCGCACGAAACCGTTCGCGGTGCCGCCGGCGCCGATGACGATGTCGCGCAGCGCACGGTCGTTCATGTCGACCACGCGCTTCCAGGTGATGCGGCGCGGATCGATGTCGAGCGGGTTGCCGTGGTTGATATGGTTGTCGATCATTGCGGCCAGCAGGTTGTTGGCCAGCGCGATCGCGGAGAAGTCGCCGGTGAAGTGCAGGTTGATGTCTTCCATCGGCACGATCTGCGCATGGCCGCCGCCGGCCGCGCCGCCCTTGACGCCGAACACCGGGCCCAGCGACGGTTCGCGCAGGCAGATCACTGCCTTCTTGCCGATCCGGTTCAGCGCATCGCCCAGGCCGACCGTGGTCGTGGTCTTGCCCTCGCCGGCCGGCGTCGGGCTGATCGCGGTGACCAGCACCAGCTTGCCGTCAGGACGGTCTTTCAGCGTGTCGAGATAGTCGAGCGAGATTTTTGCCTTGTAGTGGCCATACGGCTCGATTGCATCTTCACCAATGCCAAGCGTCGCAGCGACATCGACCACCTTCTTCATCTTTGCTTTTTGCGCAATTTCGATATCGCTTTCCATCGTTTCTCCGGATAACTGTTTGAACTAAAGAGAGGACGCGATTCTATAGCCCTTCGCCACTGCTTGCGAACTTGTCATTCCTGCCATAGGTTGCGCCGTGCATAGGGAGCAATGGTCCGGAGCCGGCCGCAACAGCCCGCCGCCTTGCCACCGGCCTGACGAGTCCGGCGCTTAACCTGTTAAACTCGCGCTCTCAATTTTTCGTACTGGCATGCCGGCAAACCGGCTGGCCAGTACATATTCACCCAGACAGGATTCCTATGCCCGGCTTGCTTCCCAACGTCGATCCCGATGGACTGCTCGAATTCTCGGTCGTCTACACCGATCGCTCCCTGAACCACATGTCGAAGGCCTTCATGGGGGTGATCAATGACATCTCCAGCATCCTGAAGGAGGTCTACAACGCGAAGTCGGCGGTGGTCGTGCCGGGCAGCGGCACCTATGGCATGGAAGCGGTCGCGCGCCAGTTCGCGACTGACCGCAAGTGCCTGGTGATCCGCAACGGCTGGTTCAGCTATCGCTGGACCCAGATCTTCGAGATGGGCCGCATCTCCGACCAGCTGCACGTGATGACCGGCCAGCCGCTGGTTGAGGGCTTCGAGCAGCAATATGCGCCGCCGGCGATCGAAGAAGTCGTCGCATGGATCCACGAGCACAAGCCGGCGGTCGTGTTCGCGCCGCACGTGGAAACGTCGGCCGGCATGATCCTGCCGCCGGACTACCTGCGCGCGGTCGGCGAGGCGGTCGAAGCCGTCGACGGCCTGTTCGTGCTCGACTGCATCGCGTCCGGCGCGATGTGGGTCGACATGGTCGAGTCGAAGGTCGACGTGCTGGTCAGCGCGCCGCAGAAAGGCTGGAGCAGCTCGCCTTGCTGCGCACTGATCGGCATGTCCGCGCGCGCCCGCGAGCGCATCGACGCGACCACCAGCACCAGCTATTCGTGCGACCTGAAGAAGTGGCTGCAGATCGTCGAGACCTACGAGAAGGGCTCGCACATCTACCACACCACGATGCCGACCGATGGCCTGCGCATCCTGCGCGACACCATGAAGGAAACCCGCGACGGCGGTTTTGCAAACCTGCAGGCGAAGCAGGTCGAGCTGGGCGACAAGGTGCGCCGCCTGCTGGAAGCCAAGGGCTTCAAGAGCGTCGCCGCGCCGGGCTTCCAGGCGCCGTGCGTGGTGGTCAGCTACACCAGCGACCCGGACATCCAGAACGGCAAGAAATTCATCTCGCTCGGACTGCAGACTGCAGCCGGCGTGCCGCTGCAGGTCGGCGAGCGCGCCGATTTCCGCACCTTCCGCATCGGCCTGTTCGGCCTCGAGAAGCTGAACCACGTCGATCGCACTGTCGAGTACCTGTCGACGGCGCTGGACAATCTGCAATAAGCGCCGCAGGGCGAAGCAAGACGAAGCAAGACACGCGGGCCGGCATTTGCCGGCCCTTTCTTTATCGTTATTACCCGAGTAATGGATTTGGCCATCCGAGGCGATGCTTCGGGTAAACTTGAAAGAAGGCCTCGCGCAGGCCGAACGGTGCCCCGATGCCGGGGTGAGAAAAAGAATGTATCCCGAGGAGACACGGGCATGCAGCAGATTGACCGCAGGGACTTCCTGCAAGTGGGAACCGCGCTGTCGCTGGCGTTTGCAGCGGGCGTGCTGAAACCCTCCGACGTGTTCGGCGCGGAGTGGGACAACAAGCTGTTCGATGCGAAGACCGTATCCGAGGCGGTCTGGGCCATGGGCGGCGAGGTCGCGGTGAACAGCAATGACGTGGTGCTGTCCGGCCCCGAACTGGTGGGCAGCGGCTTCGTCGTGCCGATGTCGATGGAAAGCAAGATCCCGAACACGGACTTCATGCTGGTGGTGGTGCACAAGAACCCGTTGCCTGTCACGGCCGCCTTCCGCATTCCCCCCGGCACCGACGCCATGATCAGCACGCGCATCAAGATGGGCGAGACATCGACCATTTACGGCATTGCGCGCGCCGACGGCAAATACTACGTCGGCAATACGATGATCAAGGTGCGCGCCGGCGGCGGCGGCTGCGGCTGACCGGACTGGCACGAGGGAGACCTGCATGAGTGAACCAATGAAGATCCGCGCCTTCCTGGTGAAGGACGTGGTCGAGATGAAGCTGATGGTCAAGCACCCGATGGAATCGGGCCTGCGCAAGGACGAGGAAGGCAAGCGCATTCCTCCGCACTACATCGAGACGCTGGTCGTGAAGTGCAACGACCGCGTGGTGCTCGACGCGCACCTCGGGATGGCGGTGTCGGAGAATCCGTACATCGCGTTCAATTTCCGCGGCGCGAAGAAGGGCGATCCCATCAGCGTGACCTGGCACGACAATCGCGGCGACAGCCGCACCGATCAGGGCGTGGTCGACGGATGATGCGCGCGCTGGCCACGGCGTTGGCCGCTGCGCTGTCCGCAGCCGCAGCGCTGCCGCTGGCGGCGCAGACGCTGCAGTTCGATTGTTCCGGCGCGGTCCGCGTCGAGGACGTGTTCGACGGCGGCGGCGTTTCGGGCGGCGAGCGACAGTGGCAGATCCTGGCGAATTTCGAGGGCGGCTATGTGCGCCGCGCGCCCGAACTGGCGTCGGGCTGTCTCGAGCCGACCGTCGAAGTCTGCGGCTGCGAGCTGGCGTCGGCGGCGATCCGCTGCCGCAGCCTCGGCATCTCGCCGCAGGGCGTCGAGGTCGGCATGGATTTCAGCATTGACCGCAGCAACGGACGTATGAACGTCTCCGGGCGCCGTTTTGACCCGCGTTCGGGCACGGTGATCGAGACCAGCGGGCAATTGGCCTGCACAGAATCGGAGATCAGGCAATGAACGGTTTTTTGCGGCGCGTGCTCGCGCCGGTTTTCTTCCTGTCGCTGTCGACGGCTGCTTTCGCGGAGCCGCCGCCTGTGACGCTGCCACCCGTTGACAACCTGCAGCAGCAGGCGGCAGACGCGCAGGCGGCCGGCAAGCCGCTGGTGCTGATGTTTTCTCTGCCGGAATGCCCGTACTGCAAGGTGGTGCGCCGCAATTACCTCGGTCCGCTGTTGCGCGAGGCGAATCCGCCGGTGATCCGCGAGCTGACGATGACGAGCCGGCAGTCCATCCATGATTACGACGGCAGCTGGACCACGCCGACGGCGATCGCGAAGCGCTATGGCGTGGCGGTCGCGCCGACGCTGGTCTTCGTCGACGCTGCGGGGGACATGCTGGTCGAGCCGCTGGTTGGCGGCGATCATCAGTTCTATGTGGCCTACCTGGACCGCGCCTTCGACGAGTCGCACAAGAAGCTCGCGGCGCGCAAGCAGCGCAACCGCTGATGGCCGGCCGCTAGCGGCGGAAGCGGCAGCGGCCCTTTTCCGAAAACAGCTGCGGACGGTAGTAGGAAAAGCGCTTCCTGTCGGCCATCTTCAGCTCTTCCTCCGTCAGGTAGCGCCCGCTGTTGGTCACATACTCGTTGGCCATCAGGAAGTTGCCGCTGCCGAATTCGATCTTGTAAAAATACTGTTCGATATAGCGTGAGTCGATGCGCGTCTGGTCTTCGTGCGCGATCAGCACCTTGTCATCCCATTTGTCCACGACAACCGGCACCTGCGGGTTGCGTTCGTCGGCATTGCGCGTGAGCTTGCGGCCGGCCTCGTCGACGCGGAACACGAAGGAACAGACCGACGGATCCTCGGTGCAGATCCATTTGTTGCCGCGCATCGCCTTCGTCACGCACAGGTAGCTGGCGGCCTGAGCCGGCATCGCGGCGGCGCAGGCGAGCAGCAGTACGGCGAGGGTGCGTGTCGTTGCAGGCGTTTTGTTCGGCATCGCTGGCGTGTCGGTGTCTTCAACAGGGTAGGACGAGTATAAACTACGCGTGTTACCGGATTGCGCGCGGGCGCCGGAAGCGGCGCCGGTTGCCCATGCCCCCACCTCATTTGCGAAGAAGCTTGCATGAACCCGATCAAGATTGATTTCGTGTCCGACATCGCCTGCCCGTGGTGCGCAGTCGGACTGGCCTCGCTCGAACAGGCGATCGAGCGGGTCCGGCAGGACGTGACCGTCGAACTGCACTTCCAGCCGTTCGAGCTGAACCCGAACATGCCGCCCGAAGGCGAAGACATCGTCGAGCACCTGTGCCGCAAATACGGCCTCACGCCTGCGCAGGTCGAGCAGAACCAGCAGCAGATCGCCGAGCGCGGCGCGGCCGTCGGCTTCGAGTTCAACATGGCCGGGCGCAAGCGCACCTACAACACCTTCGATGCGCATCGGCTGCTGCACTGGGCCGGCGAACAGGGCGCTGACGCGCAGCACCGGCTCAAGCGCGCGCTGCTCGGCGCCTATTTCACCGACGGCCTCGATCCGTCGGCCGCGCCGGTGCTGCTGCAGGCCGTCGCCAAAGCCGGGCTCGATACGGAGCGCGCGGCCGCTATCCTGCGCGGCGACGACTACGCGGCGGTCGTGCGCGAGCAGGAGCAGCTGTACCAGTCGCAGGGCATTCATTCGGTGCCGTCGCTGATCCTGAACGACCGCTACCTGGTGCAGGGCGGCCAGCCGGTCGAGGTGTTCGAGCGGGCGCTGCGGCAGATCGCGGCGGAGGGCTGAGATGCTGGCGCGACTGATGGCCGTGCTCTGCGCGGCGCTGGCGCTGCAGTCGGCCGTGGCGGCGCCGCTGCCGGTGACCGAGGTGGCGGCCGGCGTGTTCATGCACACCGGCGTGCATGAGGAGTTCGGCGAGGACTACCACGGCGACATCGCCAACATCGGCTTCGTGATCGGCGACACCGCGATCGCCGTCATCGACACCGGCGGCAGCTTCCGCATCGGACAGTCGCTGCGAGAAGCAATCCGCGCGCGCTCGTCACTGCCGATCCGTTATGTGATCAATACCCATGTGCATTCCGACCATATCTTCGGCAATGCGGCCTTCGAGCAGGACCGGCCTGAATTCATCGGTCATGCGCGGCTGGCCGGCGCGATGCGCATCCGCGCCGAGGGCTACG
>CAYZXP010000164.1:0-6220 GCA_964482415.1 uncultured Bifidobacterium sp.
TCCGGCGGCCAGCAGCAGCGCGTGGCGATTGCGCGGGCGCTGGCGATGGACCCGGTGGTGATGCTGTTCGACGAGCCGACCTCGGCGCTCGACCCGGAGATGGTCGGAGAAGTGCTCGAGGTGATGGTGCAGCTGGCCGACGAGGGCATGACGATGATGTGCGTCACGCACGAAATGGGCTTTGCGCGCCGCGTGGCCGACCGTGTGGTGTTCATGGACCAGGGCCGGATACTGGAAGACTGCAGCAGCAAGGAGTTTTTCGGCGATCCCGCGGCGAGGGTGCCGCGGGCGCAGGAGTTTCTGGCGAAGGTGCTGGCGCACTGACGCGCGCGCCGTTGCGGCGCTTGCGGCAGACAGGTCAGATGGATCGGACGGGTCAGATCTCGATCTTCGTGCCCAGTTCGACCACGCGGTTGGGCGGGATGCGGAAGAAGTCGGACGGCTTGGCGGCGTTCTGCATCATCCAGCCAAACAGCCGCTCGCGCCAGATTGCCATGCCCGGCAGCTTGCTCGGCACGACGGTGTCGCGGGCGAGGAAGAACGAGGTATCGGCGAGATCCAGCTTCAGTCCGTGCTGCTGCTCCAGCAGCGCAAGCACATGGTTGATGTCCGGCGTTTCCTTGAAGCCGTGCACCGCGCGCACCACGAAGCAGTTGCCGCCGAGTTCGCCGATCGTCAGCCTTTCCTCGTCGCTCACGTAGGGCACGTCCCAGGTCGACAGCTTCAGGAACAGCACGCGCTGGTGCAGCACGCGGTTGTGCTTCAGGTTGTGCAGCAGCGCCACCGGCACATAGTCGATGTGCGCGGTCAGGAAGACTGCGGTGCCCTCGACGCGGTGCGGCGGATGCGCAAGCAGCGCCTGCACGAATTCCGGCAGACGGATCGAATCGCTGACCACGCGCTCGCGCAGCAGCTTGCGGCCCTGGTACCAGGTGGTGAGCATCATGAAGCAGATCGCGCCCAGCATCAGCGGATACCAGCCGCCGTCTTTCAGCTTGATCACGTTCGCGGTCCAGAACGAGAAGTCGACCACGAAGAACACCGTCACCAGCAGCGCGACCAGCACCGGCCGGATCTTCCATTCGTGGTACATCACCACGCCGAGCAGGCAGGTGGTGATCATCATCGTCGTCGTCACCGAGATGCCGTACGCGGCGGCGAGATTGCCGGATTCCTTGAATTCGATCACGGTGAAGATCACCAGCGCCAGCAGCACCCAGTTCACCATCGGCATGTAGATCTGGCCGCGCTCGGTGTCCGACGTGTGCAGTATCTGCATCCGTGGCAGGAAGCCGAGCAGGATGCCCTGGTTCGCCAGCGAAAACGCGCCGGAGATCACCGCCTGCGACGCGATCACGGTCGCGGCCGTCGCCAGCCCGATCATGGGCCACAGCGCCCAGTCGGGCAGCATCAGGAAGAACGGATTGGATGCGACGTTCGCATCCGTCAGCATCATCGCGCCTTGCCCGAAATAATTGATCAGCAGCGCGGGCAGCGCGACCAGCATCCACGCCAGCCGCACCGGACGGCGGCCGAAATGGCCCATGTCGAGGTACAGCGCCTCGACGCCGGTCACCACCAGCACGACCGAGCCCATCACGATATACGCCTGCAGCGTGTGCTCGGCGATGAAGGCGACCGCATGGACCGGATTGACCGCCTGCAGGATCGCCGGGTTCTGCAGCACCGACACCAGCCCGAAGCCGGCCAGCGAGCCGAACCAGAGCAGCATCACCGGGCCGAAGAAGCGCCCGACCGCAGCCGTGCCGTAACGCTGGATCATGAACAGCGCGATCACAATGCCGAGCGTGATCGGTATGACGAAACGCTTCATGCCCGGCGAGATCACTTCCAGGCCTTCGACCGCGGACAGCACCGAGATCGCCGGGGTGATCACCGATTCGCCGAGCAGCATGCAGGCGCCGAGCGCGCCGACCATCAGCAGCACGTAATAACGCTCCTTGTCCGCGCGCGCCGAGCGCAGCGCCAGCGCCATCAGCGACAGCACGCCGCCTTCGCCGTTGTTGTCGGCGCGCAGGACGAAGACCACGTACTTGATCGTGACGACCAGGATCAGCGCCCAGAAGATCATCGACAGGATGCCGAGCACCGCGCCTTGCGAATACGGGATGCCGTGCTCGGGGCTGAAGCATTCTTTCAGTGCATACAGCGGGCTGGTGCCGATGTCGCCGAAGACGATGCCGACGGCAGCCAGCACCAGCGCGGCGGTGGATTCGGGACCATGGCCGCCGTGCCCGGACAACGAGACGGGGCGCAGCAGCGATGACTGGGAAAATTCCGGATTACTGATCGACAAGATACATTCCTTGAGGTGATGCCTGTGCCGGTTTACATCGGGCGGGTGACGACCACCGCGCCGCGCAGCTTGCCGACGCTGTAGCCGGTGGCCTGGTCATCCGGGTATTCGGCGCGGATCTTTTCCAGCAGCGGCGTCGGAATGTCTTCCGGCTTGCCGTGGCAGGTCACGCACAGTTGCTGGGTGACGATGGCCTTTGCGTAGCGCAGTTCGCGCTTGCCGTCGCTGCCGTCGACCACCTTCCAGTATTCGAGATCGGCCGGCTTCTCGCCCTTTTCAAGACGCGCTTCGAATTCGGCCAGCGCCTCTTTCTGCCATGCGTTCGGCACGCCCATCTTCGGGTTGCGCACCCGCGTGCCGACCCGCGTCACTTGCGCGCCATGCTGGGCGGACAGGTCTTTTGCGATCGCCGGCGCAGCTTCCTTGCACACGCTGACAGCGGCAAGCGGTCCTTCGTTCGCGATGGCGCCTTTCAGCTTCTGGCCGAGCTGGTTGACCAGGCCGGCTGCGATCGCGCGCGTGTCTTGCGCCAGCGTGCTGTCCACGGCAGCGGCGTCGTCGGCCTGCGCGGGCAACGCGGCGGCGAAAGCGAAGAGAAGGGCAGCGCTGCCGGTTTGCAGCAGGGAAGGCAGGGTCGGGCGGGTCATGGGTTGTCCTTTTATTATCTTGTTCCGGCGATGCACCGGCGCGGCCGGGCGGGGCGAGCCGGGCATGGCCACAGGCGGGCGCCGTCGCGGGCAGGAAGTCGTCGGGAGCTTGAATTCTTTGGTTTTTAGCGGGCAAAGTCTGCCTTCCGATTATAGCCGCCGGCCATCACCGCGGGGCATTCTGTGCGGCCAGCACGTTCGTGGGGCGTTTGACGATGCCGGCGAGACCGGGCGCGTGGCAGCCGGCGGTAGAATCAACCGGACCGGAGTCATCCGGGCATCGCTTGCGCGTACTTTCCCAAGGAGGACGGTTCGATGAAGCCTTGTTTCGCAGTTTGCCCCCAGCGGCTTGCCCTTGCGGCAGCGGTGCTGGCATTCGCCGTGGCGCCGGCCCGTGCGGGCGATACCATCGTCGGCAGCGGGCGCATGGACTGCGTCGAATACCTGCAGTCAGATGAAACGGTCAAGCTTTCCGTCGACAACTGGGTGCTCGGCTATTTTTCATTTGCCAATCTGCGCGCGTACAACCTCGACCTGCTGCGCAACCTGGATAACGGCACGCTGATCGAGGCAGTCGAGGGCTTCTGCCACGAGCATCCGTCGGCCCGGATTGCTGATGCTTCCGCTGAACTGCTGAAGACGCTGGTGGCCAGCGCCGACGGCGATTGCGGGGAAGACGGTGTCGCGCCGGGAACCGGGCTCAGCCTGTGCCGCGTCCCGGGCGCGGCAGGCGGCGGTGGCTTCGATGTCGGGCGATATGTTCCCGGGATGGAATGAATCCGCTGAAATCCGGCATCTGTTGCCGGAATCCGGCCCGCTGGCGGTTTCCCCGGCAACGGGTTTTTGCACGAAAGTCGATCCCGATCAGACTTGTGCCATTCATCAATTGCCGTTGCCGAAAAAAGGCCGGCCGAGTGGGATAATCGCAGGCCGAGACAGCATTGGCGATGCAGGTGGGCGAATGAAAACTCCACGTCCCCAATCCACGGACGGCTATGATCCGGGCCGCTTGTTCAGCGCGCTCGAGAAATACCTGAATCTGCGTTCAGACGCGGCGCTTGCGCGGGTGCTGGAGGTGCCCGCGCTGCTGGTGCGGCTGATGCGTTCGCGAGAGATACCGGTGACGCCGGAAATCCTCATTCGTGCCGAGGAGGTCAGCGGATGGAGCGGCCGGGTCCTGCGCGACCTGATGGGCGACCGCCGCCGCAAGTTCCGCTTCGACGAGGTGCGCGATCCGCAGCTGGGCGAAATCATTTCCGACATTTACGAAGCGGCCGCCCCGAAAAAAACCTTCTGAATCCGGCCCTTTTCCGGCCACGGCCCGGCGCCCCGGTACGGGTGCTGCACTGCCGCAGCGCGCAAATCCCCCTTCTAAATTCGCAAATTGTCCGGCCGGAGACGCTGCCGGACAATGCCGCGTCATTCCCTAACGTGCGCCCCATGCCAACTTCCGCCCTCGATATCGACCTGCTGAAACAGTGGATCGGCCGCCAGGAATCGGTGCACGACTTCATGCACCCGAGCCATGCGAATGCGCTGGCTGCCACGCTGGACCGCGACGAGCCCTTCGCTGATGGCGCGGCGTTGCCTCCGCTCTGGCACTGGGTCTATTTCTGGTCGACGACGCCGGCCTCCGGCGTGGGAGCGGACGGCCATGCGAAGCGCGGTGGTTTCCTGCCGCCGGTGCCGCTGCCACGGCGCATGTGGGCCGGCGGCCGGCTGAACTTCCTCGCGCCGCTGCCGGTCGGTCGCGCCGCGGACAAGGTGTCGCGCATCCTCGATGTCAGCATGAAGGCGGGGGCGACCGGCCCACTGGCATTTGTCACCGTCGAACATCGCATTCTCAGCGGCGGCATCGAGTGCATCGTCGAAGAGCATGACATCGTTTACCGCGACCAGGCCGCGGCCGGCACGCCGGCGCCGAAGGGCAAGCCGGCACCGACCGATGCGCAATGGTCGCGCCGCATCGACCCGGACCCGGTGCTGCTGTTCCGTTATTCCGCGCTGACCTTCAACGGCCACCGCATCCATTACGACCGCAGCTACGTGACGGGCGTCGAGGGCTATCCGGGCCTGATCGTACACGGTCCGCTGATTGCGACCCTGCTGATGGACCTGGTGCGCCGCGAACTGCCGCAGCGTGGCGTGAAAGCCTTCAGCTTCCGCGCGGTCAGCCCGCTGTTTGACATCGACAGCTTTACCGTGAACGGACGGCTGTCGGAAGACGGCGGCAGCGTCGTGCTGTGGGCCGCGAATGCGCGCGGCGAACTGGCGATGCAGGCGGAAGCCATGCTGGCCTGAGAGCACACCCAACCTGAACACCAGCGAAGCCACAAGCCGAGCTGCAACCTGAGCTACAAGCAACAACAAGGAGAACTGAATATGCGTCCGCTGGATGGGATCACCGTAGTCACACTCGAGCATGCGATCGCCGCGCCTTTTTGCACACGGCAGCTGGCCGACCTTGGCGCACGTGTGATCAAGGTCGAGCGTCCCGGCGTCGGCGACTTCGCGCGGGCCTACGACGAACGCGTCGACGGCATGGCCTCGCATTTCGTCTGGACCAACCGCTCGAAGGAAAGCCTGACGCTGGACGTCAAGCACGGCGAAGCCCGCACGATCCTCGACAAGCTGCTGGCCAAGGCCGATGTGCTGGTGCAGAACCTTGCGCCCGGCGCTGCTTCGCGCCTTGGCCTGTCGTACGAAGCACTGGCCGAAAAATATCCGCAGCTGATCGTCTGCGACATCTCCGGTTACGGCGCCGACGGTCCGTACCGCGACAAGAAGGCCTATGACCTGCTGATCCAGAGCGAATCCGGTTTCCTCTCCGTCACCGGCACGCCGGACGAGCCGGCCAAGGCAGGTGCGTCGATCGCCGATATCGCCGCCGGCATGTATGCGTACACGAACATTCTTGCCGCGCTGATCCAGCGCGGCCGTACCGGCAAGGGCTGCGGCATCGATGTCTCCATGCTCGAGAGCATGGTCGAATGGATGAGCTTCCCGATGTATTACGCGTACAAGGGCGCCAAGCCGCCGGTGCGCGCCGGCGCCGCGCACGCGACCATTTATCCGTACGGCCCGTTCCCGGCCGGCGACGGCAAGACGGTGATGCTGGGCCTGCAGAATGAGCGCGAGTGGGTGGTGTTCTGTGACAAGGTGCTGCAGCAGCCGGCACTGGCTACCGACGAGCGCTTCTCGTCGAGCAGCAAGCGCAGCGCCGCGCGCAAGGAGCTGTATGCGCTGATCTGCGAGG
>CAYZXP010000165.1:0-6207 GCA_964482415.1 uncultured Bifidobacterium sp.
AGTCGAAGGCCCGCCAGGCGACCTCGCGCGCCAAGCAGATCGACAAGATCAAGGTCGAGGACGTCAAGCCGTCGTCGCGCCAGAACCCGTTCATCCGCTTCGAAGGCGAGAAAAAGCTGCACCGCCTGGCGGTGGAGGCCGAAAACATTGCGAAGGCCTATGACCGCCAGCTGTTCCGCAATTTCAGCATCGCCGTCGAGGCGGGCGAGAAGATTGCGATCATCGGCGAGAACGGCGCTGGCAAGACCACGCTGCTGCGCTGCATCGGCGGCGACACCTGCGGCCTGCAGCCGGACGCCGGTCGGGTGAAGTGGGCGGAAAACGCCAACGTCGGTTACATGCCGCAGGATCCGACCGAAGAATTTGCGAAGGGTGAAGCCCTGACCGACTGGATGGGCCAGTGGACGCAGGAAGGCGACGACGACCAGGCGGTGCGCTCCATCCTCGGCCGGCTGCTGTTTTCCGGCGACGAGGTGAAGAAGTCGGTGAAGGTGCTGTCGGGCGGCGAGAAGGGCCGGATGATGTACGGCAAGCTGATGCTGGGCCGTCACAACGTGCTGCTGATGGACGAGCCGACCAACCACATGGACATGGAATCCATCGAATCGCTGAACATCGCTCTGGAAAAATACGCAGGCACCCTGATATTCGTCTCGCACGACCGTGAGTTCGTGTCCTCGCTGGCGACGCGCATCCTGGAAGTGAAGCAGGGTGAGATCGTCGACTTCCGGGGCAGCTACGATGAATACCTGGCCTCGCAGGGCCTGCAGTAAGCCGACCGCCGGAGGATGAGCGTGGAAATCAAGACTGTCGAATTCGAAAAGCCGGCAGGCGAGGGCATGAGCTGCGTCGCGTCGGCCTGGGCCAAGGTGCCCGAGCCGCTGACGCCGGAGCAGCGTGCCGCGCTGAAGGAGCGCGCGCGCCAGCTGCTGAAGGAAAAGAACGCGGTGCTGGTTGCGCATTATTACGTCGATGCCGACCTGCAGGATCTCGCCGAGGAAACCGGCGGCTGCGTGTCGGACTCGCTGGAGATGGCGCGCTTCGGCCGTGACCATGCAGCGCAGACCCTGGTGGTTGCCGGCGTGCGCTTCATGGGCGAGACCGCGAAGATCCTGTCCCCGGACAAGACCATCCTGATGCCCGACCTCGACGCGACCTGTTCGCTCGACCTCGGCTGCCCGGCGGACGAGTTCGCCGCCTTCTGCGACGCGCATCCGGATCGCACCGTGGTGGTGTATGCGAACACCAGCGCGGCAGTGAAGGCGCGCGCCGACTGGATGGTCACCTCGTCGATCGGCCTCGACATCGTCAAACACCTGCATGCGCAGGGCAAGAAGATCCTGTGGGCGCCGGACCGTCACCTCGGCAGCTATATCCAGAAGCAAACCGGTGCCGACATGCTGCTGTGGCAGGGTTCCTGCCTGGTGCACGACGAGTTCAAGGGCATCGAACTCGATCTGCTCAAGCATGAGCATCCGAACGCGAAGGTGCTGGTGCATCCGGAATCGCCGGCGGCGGTGGTCGATCAGGCTGACGTGGTCGGCTCGACCTCGCAACTGATCGCCGCTGCGGTGGCAATGGACGCGCAGGAATTCATCGTCGCCACCGACAACGGCATCCTGCACAAGATGCGCATGGCGGCGCCCGGCAAGACCTTCATCGAGGCGCCGACGGCCGGCAACAGCGCGACCTGCAAGAGCTGCGCGCATTGCCCGTGGATGGCAATGAACGGGCTGCAGAACCTTGTCGACGTGCTCGAGAGCGACCGCAACGAGATCCACGTCGATCCGGCGATCCGCGACAAGGCCGTCAACTGCATCAACCGCATGCTGGACTTCGCTGCGGCCAAGAAGGCCAATGTGCGTCCGTCGGCCGATCTGGCGGCGGAAGCCAAGCTCTTCTCCGGCATCGGCCCGGCCTGAGATCCAAAGTTTTTGAAACTTTATTGGCGCCCGTGCCAACCGTCCGGGCGCAATGTACATCCCTGAACCGATACGCATGAGCACGCTGAAGAATCCGTTCGCACCTTTCGATCCGGCGCTGGCTGCGGCCTTCGAGGCCAACATCAATGCTGCGCTGACCGAGGACATCGGCAGCGGCGACTGGACGGCAATGCTGTTGCCGGAAGCGACGCAAGTCGCTGCCAAGGTGGTCGTCCGTGAAGAGGCGGTGCTGTGCGGTGCGCCATGGTTCGAAGGCGCGATGATGCAGGTGGATCCGCGCATACGCATCGAATGGCAGTTTGCCGAAGGCGACCTGATGCCGGCCGATGCCGAAGTCTGCCGCATCACCGGGCCGGCACGTTCGCTGATGACTGCAGAGCGCCCCGCGCTGAATTTCCTGCAATTGCTGTCAGGCGTCGCCACTGCGACCCGCGACTACGTGCAGATCATCGAAGGCACGAAGGCGGCCATACTCGATACCCGCAAGACCTTGCCGGGCCTGCGCCTCGCGCAGAAATATGCAGTACGCGTTGGCGGTGGCAAGAACCAGCGGCTGGCGCTGTATGACGGCATCCTGATCAAGGAAAACCACATCGCCGCCGCTGGTGGCATTGCGCAGGCCATGCAGGCTGCGCATGCGCTCAATGCCGGCGTATCGATTCAGATCGAGGTCGAAAACCTCGACGAATTGCAGCAAGCACTCGATGCGGGCGCCGTCTCCGTCCTGCTCGACAACTTCAGCACCGACATGATGCGCGAAGCCGTCAGGCTGTCATCGGGCAGGGCACTGCTGGAAGCCTCGGGCGGCGTGAACCGAACGAGCGTGCGAGAAATTGCCGAAACGGCTGTCGATCGCATCTCGATCGGTAGCCTGACCAAGGATGTGAAGGCGACCGATTTCTCGCTCAGGGTACTGGGCTGAGCGAATTTTTTCGGGCAGTATGAAGCAAACCGTCCTTCGCGGTTACGAAGGGGCCTCTCTTTTCTTTCAAAGGTGAAGCCATGATCAGCTTTCAGAAACTCCCTCGGGATGCCCATCTCACAATGGCCGCCGAGGTAGCCAGGGAGCCATCTACCGCGACTGCCTACCTGCCTTCCATGCGCGCCTGGGGCAGTACCAGCCATTACTTCCGGGAGCTTGTGTACACCGAGTGGCTCGCCCCCGCAAAGGTTTGCGAATTCAAACTCTCCCGCGCCATGGCATTCGATTGTCCTGCATTGCGCGTGCTCGACGTTGCGGAGCATTTCGCACCAGTCCTTTCCACGGCCGCATTCATGAAATCCGTCAAAGAGGCGCCGAAGCGTCCAGCGTGCCCGGACAATTCGGGCTTGCCGCTAATGCTGCTGAACCGCGCCGGCGAGCATTTGCCGTCGGAGACCAAGGCTGAATTGACTAGCGTTGCCAGCAATTCGGAATACTATGCGTTGGTTAATCAGGGGCAAAACAGGGAAGCCGACAACGAGCGGCACGACACTCTCGTGTGTTTCATCCGCGATTGTTTTGGCGTGGAAGATCCCGGCGATGACGAACTGGTGCCCATTCACGGCGAGAGGCACTTTGCAGAGGATTGCTTCAACGTTCTCTACAACTTGCCTGCGGAATTCAAGGCGCTGGGCTTGCATGAGCTGACCCGATGCCTCGTCGCGCTGACCAAAGTGCCGGATGAAAAGGCGTCGAATGCGATTCTGCAAATCCGCTTCGAGATCGACAATCTGATTCCCGTGCAATGGCAGGCTCACCTGACCAGCAATGCAATTTTCAGTGACATGAAATTCGAGGATTGCGTCCGCGTGGTGTTGAACGATGCACGCGTTGCCGGATTCGGTGCTGGTTCGCTGCTGGGCAGGGTGGTGCGTCTGGTCGCCAGTTTTGTCGACGGGCTGCCAGCAGGGCAGCGGCACTGGACGACGCTTGCCGCTGTAAAAGCAGGTTTCTGGGAGATCGACTGCATCAAGCATCTGCTGCGAACAGTGCACGAGCATCTGCGCAAAGGCCCAAGCCGGGATTTATATCGCACGGAACTCGTTCGCTGCGGCTTGCTCACAAAGCAGGAATTGCGCAATACCACTGCGCTGAGACTGTTCAAGAACTGGTGCTCGCAAGTCGATAACGGCTTTGGGGAGCGAATGTCTTCGATGCTGTTCTAGGTCAATACTCCCGGCCACACTGGAAGTCCGGCCCTGCAACACAACAGGCGTGCCCTTGCGGCACGCCTTTTTCATGGTGTGTCAAATCGACCACCTGTGCGCGGCATGAATCAAGACGACCCTTGCTGTTACGAAGGGCTCTCTCAATATCGTCAAAGAGATGAAAGCCATGTACAGCCTGCAGTCGCTCAATCGGGATACCCATCAGCTCATCGCCTTGCAGCTCGCGCAAGAACCGTCGAAAGCAACAGCCTATGTGCCGTCCGTACGCGCCTGGGGCACGACCAACAGCTATTACCGCACACTCCTGCTCGAAGCAGGCTGGCTCGCTCCTGCCGACGTCTGCAAGGCCAAGCTGTCGCAGGCGGTGATGTTCACCTGTCCGGCCTTGCGTGTGCTCGACGTCGCCGAGCACTTCGCGCCGGTGCTGCCACTGCCGGCGTTCTCGGCCGTGCTGGCCACTTTGCCAAAGACCGACCCCAGCCCGGATCCTTCGGCCTTGCCGATGATGCTGGTCAGTCGCGCAGCGTCACGCCTGCATCCCGAAACGAAAGCCGGGTTGGAGGACGCGGCAGCGAATTCACCATACGCGTTGCCGGTGGGCGAGAACGGAAGAGGCTGGACCTTCAGCAAGGCTGAGAGCAAAGCCCTCAAGCGTTTCGTTGCCGACTGCTTCGGCGTGGCCAGCGGCGGCGACTTCAATGTGGTGCTGGCCATCGGGCACCGGCATTTTTCCGAGGACTTCATGGAGGTGGTGCTGAACCTGCCGGTCGGGCTCAAGGCGCTGGCCTTCCATGAACTGACCTACTGCCTGGAGGAATTGACGGTTGTTCAGGTCGACGGCACCGCGGACGCACGGATGGACATCCTGTTCGAGGTGGAGCAATTGATTCCGGTGCAATGGCATCCCGCGCTGAGCGACCTGAGCATCTTCGCGCACCGTCCGTTTGATCGCTGCGTGCTGATGCTGCTGTCCCATTTCGGCCCGAGAGTGGCGGCGGATGCAGGCAAGCGCGTGGTGGCCTTGTTGAGTGACTTCTTCAGGGGCTCGCCGAAATCCAGCCGACACTGGTCGACACTGGACAGCGTCTGCAGCGCCGACGAGATTCGGTTGCTCAAGGGACTGGTGCGACTCATGCACGACAACCCGCAGATCCCGAGCATGCTGGACGATTACCTGAAGTCGGCCGTTCGCAGCGGGTTCATTCTGGAATCGGAATTGGCGTCGAAAGAAGGCATCAAAAAATTCCAGACGTGGTGTTTGTCCGCATCCTCCCGCGAGAACAGGATGCTGACCTTCACGCGTGAAATCGCCCATCGGGCCGCGTACTCCTGATCGGCTGCCGGCGCGTGCCGGCCGGGCGTGGCTAGCCTTACGGGCAGGCCACGCCCGTTTTTCAATCCGGCTTCTTTCGCTCGGGGGACAGCACCGTCGGCACGGCCCTCGGCAAGGTGTACGGATAATCGAGGCTGTAATGCAGGCCGCGGCTCTCACGCCGCAGCATCGCGCTGTTGACGATCAGCCAAGCCACCTCGACCAGATTGCGCAGCTCCAGCAGGTCGCGCGTGATGCGGAAGTTCGCGTAGTACTCGTCGATCTCTTGCTTCAGCAGCCGGATGCGGTGCTGCGCGCGCTCCAGCCGCTTGGTGGTGCGCACGATGCCGACGAAGCTCCACATGGCCCGCCGCAATTCGTCCCAGTTCTGCGTGATCACGACTTCCTCGTCGGCGTCGGTCACGCGGCTTTCGTCCCAGGCCGGCAGTGCCGGCAGCGTCGGTTTCGGCTGGCGTTCGATGTCGGTCGCGGCCGCGCGTCCAAGCACCACGCATTCCAGCAAGGAGTTGCTGGCCAGGCGATTCGCGCCATGCAATCCGGTATAGGCCGTCTCGCCGACCGCATACAGGCCCTGGATGTCGGTGCGACCATGCAGGTCGGTGACGACGCCGCCGCAGGTGTAGTGCGTCGCCGGCACGATCGGTATCGGCTGCTTCGTGATGTCGATGCCCAGCTCGAGGCAGCGCGCATAAATGGTCGGGAAGTGCTCTTTCAGGAACTCCGGCGGCTGGTGACTGATGTCGAGATCGACATAGTCGAGGCCGCGCTTCTTCATTTCAT
>CAYZXP010000166.1:0-4592 GCA_964482415.1 uncultured Bifidobacterium sp.
CGGCGGTGGTCTTGATGCCCATTTCGCGCGCGCGCTTGAGGCCATCCGATTCCGGATCGATGCCGACCATCCACACCGGCTCCAGCACCGGCGAGCGCTTCAGCTTCGCCAGCAGGTCGGTGCCGATGTTGCCCGGACCGATCAGGGCGCACTTGATTTTCTTGCTCATCGCTTCACTCCTGAAAAATTGAATCGTTCTGCATCAGATAAGGCTGCGCACCACGCCGCCGTCGACGCGCAGCGCGGCGCCGTTGGTGGCCGCGGCGAGCGGGCTGCACACATAGGCGACCATGGCCGCCACTTCCTTCGGATCGATGAAACGGCGCAGCAGCGAGGTCGGCCGCGCATTCGCGAAGAAGGACTTCGCGGCGTCGTCAAAGCCCACGCCCTGGGCGGCGGCGAGCTTGTCGAAGAAATCCTTTGCGCCCTCGGTCAGCGTCGGGCCGGGCAGCACGCTGTTGACCGTCACGGCGGTGCCGGCGCAGGTCTCGGCCAGCCCGCGGGCCACCGACAGCTGCGCCGATTTCGTCATCCCGTAGTGCACCATCTCGGCCGGCGGGCAGATGCCCGACTCGCTCGAGATGAACACGATGCGGCCGCGGTCGCGCTGCTTCATGCCCGGAAGCAGGGCGCGCGACAGGCGCACGCCGCTCATCACATTGGTCTCGAAAAAGCGCTGCCAGTCGGCGTCGGGAATGTCCTCGAAGGGCTTCGGATCGAAGATGCCGAGGTTGTTGACCAGGATGTCGACCGCCGGCCCGCCGGCGACCAGCTTCGCGCAGCCCTCGGCGGTCGCCACATCAGCGGCGACGCCGCGCAGGCTCGCGCCCGGCAGTTCCGCGCGCAGCCGAGCCAGCGCCTTTTCGACGCTCGCTTCGCTGCGGCCATTGACAGTCACGGCCGCGCCTTCGGCCGCGAGCGCCCGCGCGATCGCATAGCCGATGCCGGCGGTCGAGCCGGTCACCAGCGCGTGTTGTCCTTGCAATTGCAAATCCACGTTGTCTCCCTTGTTTTTCTTACTGCCGTCCCGCGTGCAGCCACGGCTTCAGCAGCCGCGTCAGCTGCGGCGCCACCACCCAGGTCATGAGCAGCACGACCAGGATCGTGATCAGCATCGTGCGCAGCGGCAGCGGCCACGGCGCGATCGTCTCGCCCAGCAGAATGAACAGCAGCAGCACGGTCGGGTAGATGCCCAGCCAGCTGACGGCCGCCACTTTCCAGCGCGGCGGCGGCGTCTGCTGCGAGCCGGTCATGAACCAGTGCGCCATGCCGATCATTTGCATCTGCGCCGGCCCCTCGACCAGCGGCTCCATCGCCGCCAGCCCGAGCGAACGGGCGGGCGAGTCCTGCCAGGCCTGCAGGTGCTGCTGCGTGTCGAACGCGAACACCACATGGTACAGCCCCGGCTCCGAGCCCGGCTGATCGCCGGGCCGCACCAGCTGCGCGCCGAGATGGCCGGCGAATTCCTGCGCGGCGCGGATCATGTCGGCCATCAGCTTCTCGAAAGTCGCCTCCTGGCCCGGCTTGATGCGCCGGGTCACCAGCACCGTGACGGCGCCGGGATGGTTGGAAATCGCTGTGCTCACCGGCAGCTCCTCGTCAGACGAAGCGCATCGACACCGAACCGAGGTCCTGGAAGCGCACGTTCACGCTGTCGCCCGCAGCCACCGGGATCGCTTCGGTCACGCCGCCGGTCATGATGAAGGTGCCGGCCGGGATTTCCTGTCCGCGCGCGCCGAGATGGTTGGCCATCATCGCGATCGCGGCGGCCGGATGGCCGAGCACCGCGGCGCCGGCCGCCATCGCGACCACCTGGCCGTTCTTCTCCAGCACCACGCCGAGCGTGCGCAGGTCGAGTTCCTCGACATTGCGCGAACGGCCGCCGATCACGAAGCGCGACGCCGACGTGTTGTCCGCCACCACGCTCTTCAGGTCGAACTTGAAATCGCGGTAGCGGCTGTCGATGATCTCGACCGCCGGGATCACGAAGTCGATCGCCGCCATCACCGCGCCGACGTGGCAGCCCGGGCCCTTCAGCGGCGCCTTGGTCACCACGCAGATCTCGGCTTCCACCTTCGGGTGGATCAGCTCGGACGTCCTGATCTCGCCGCCGTCCGGGCAGGCCATGTAGTCGGACACGAAGCCGAACACGGGCACTTCGACGCCCATCTGCTTCATCTTCGCGAACGAAGTCAGGCCGGCCTTCAGGCCCACCGTCTTGTTGCCGCGAGCTTCCTTGCGCGCGCGGATCACGTCCTGGATCGCATACGCGTCTTCAAAGTCCATCTGCGGATAGTCGTCGGTGATCTTCAGCACGTCGCGTGCTTCGAGTTCCGCGGTTTCCAGATGGACCGCCAGTTTTTCAATGGTTGTCTTGTCGAGTTGCATGTTCTTGTCCCCGCGATCAGATGAAGCGCACCGAAGTGCTGCCGAGCCCGCCCACCGAGCAGTGCAGGCTGTCGCCGGCCTTCACCGGCACCAGCGGCGACTGCGAGCCGGACAGGATCACGTCGCCTGCCTTGAGCGAGATGCCGAGGCGGCCCAGCGTATTGGCCAGCCACGCGACCGCGTTCACCGGCGAGCCCTGCACGGACGCGCCGCACGAGGTGCTGATGATCTCGCCGTTCTTCTCCAGCACCATGCCGGCCAGCGCGAGGTCGAGGTCGCGCGGGCTCCGGCGCGTGCCGCCGAGCGTGAACACGCCGCAGGACGCGTTGTCGGCCACGGTGTCCTGGATCTTGATCTTCCAGTCGCGGATGCGCGAGTCGACGATCTCGAAGCAGGGCATCACGCAGTCGGTCGCGCGCAGCACGTCGGCCGCGGTCACGCCCGGGCCGGTCAGGTCGCGGGCGAGAATGAACGCGACTTCCGCCTCGGCCTTCGGCGCGATCATCTTGCTGGTGTCGACCGCTTCGCCTTCATTGAACACCATGCCGGACAGCAGGTGGCCGAAGTCGGGCTGGTTCACGCCCAGCATGTCCATCACGATCTTGCTGGTCACGCCGATCTTCTTGCCGACCACGGTCTGGCCGGTCTGCAGCTGGCGCTCGATCATGCGCAGCTGGATCTGGTAGGCGTCGTCGATGCTGATATCGGCTTCGCGATTGGTCAGCGGCTCGACCGGCACGCGCGATACCAGCGATTCATACAGCTCGTCGCCGTACTGCTGGATTTTCTGGGCATTCATGGCCATTTTTTTGGTCTCCGGGTAATCAGATCTTGATCATTACATTACGCAGGTCGGTGTAGAACTCGAGCGAGTGCACGCCGCCTTCACGGCCGATGCCGGACGCCTTCGAGCCGCCGAACGGCGTGCGCAGGTCGCGCAGGAACCAGCTGTTGATCCAGCACAGGCCGACGTGGACGGCATTGGCCATCCGCGTCGCGGTCGACAGGTCACTGGTCCAGATCGAGGTTGCCAGGCCGTACGGCGTGTCGTTGGCCAGCCGGACCGCTTCCTCTTCGGTATCGAACGGCGCGATATGGCAGCACGGGCCGAAGATCTCTTCACGGATGATCGGCGACGATTCCGGCAGGCCGGTCCAGATGGTCGGCTGCACGAAGTGGCCGTTGGCGTACGGGCCTTCCATGGCCGGCGTGCCGCCGCCGGTGACGACGTTCGCGCCTTCGGCCTTGGCCTTCTCGTAGTACGACAGCACCTTGGCCTTGTGTTCGGCCGAGATCAGCGGGCCCATGCCGACGCCGGGCATGTCCGACGGACCGACCTTCAGGCCTTCGGCCTTGGCCTTGAGCGCATTGACGAATTTCTCGAAGATCGGGCGCTGCACATACACGCGCTCGGTGCCGAGGCAGACCTGGCCGCAGTTCTCGAAGGCCGAGCGGGTCACGCCGGCGACGGCCTTGTCGAAGTCGGCGTCGGCGAACACCACCGCGGCATTCTTGCCGCCGAGCTCGAACGACACCGGACGCACGCCTTTCGCAGCGGCGGCCATGATCGCCTCGCCGGTGCGGGTCTCGCCGGTGAAGGTGATGCCGTCGACGCCCGGATGGCGGGTCAGGAATTCACCGGCCGAATTCGGGCCGAAGCCGTGCACCACGTTGTAGACGCCCTTCGGGATGCCGACCTTGTTCATCACTTCGCCCAGCAGCGTGGCGGTGGCCGGGGTCTCTTCGGACGGCTTGACGATGACGGCGTTGCCGCAGGCGAGCGCCGGGCCGACCTTCCAGGTCATCAGCAGCAGCGGCAGGTTCCACGGGCAGATCACGCCGACCACGCCGAGCGGCACGCGCACGCCGTAGCTGATCGCGGTGCCGCCGTCCGGCGTCGTCATCTGGAAGCTTTCGGTCGGCGCGTTCTTGATGATGTCGGCGAAGATCTTGAAGTTCGCCGCGCCGCGCGGGATGTCGATGTGCGACGCCAGCGAGTGCGGCTTGCCGGTGTCGGCCAGTTCGGCCGCGAGGAAGTCGTCGAAGCGGTTGTTGATCTCGTCGGCGACCGCGTTCAGCAGCTCGACACGCCTGACCACGCTCATCTTGCCCCATTCGCCGTTCAGCGCGTCGCGCGCGGCCTTCACCGCGGCGTCCACTTCAGCCTGGCCGGCTTCATGCACGAGGCCGATCACGCTGTTGTC
>CAYZXP010000166.1:4692-6187 GCA_964482415.1 uncultured Bifidobacterium sp.
TACTTCCTCGCGGTGGCCGAGGAGCGCAACTTCACCCGTGCGGCCGAGCGGCTGCACATGGCGCAGCCGCCGCTGACGCGGCAGATCCAGGCGCTCGAGGAGGACATCGGCGCGCCGCTGTTCGTGCGCACGACCAAGGGCGTCGGCCTGACCGAGGCCGGGCAGGCCTTGCTGTCCGAGGTGCCGAACCTGCTGGCGCTGGCGCAGCGCGCGAAGGAGCGGGCGGTGCTGGCCAGCGAAGGGCAGAGCGGCCGGCTCGACATCGGCATCTTCGGCTCCGGCGTGCTGGACGTGATACCGCGCATCCTCGCGCGCTTCCATGCGGAGCGGCCGGAAGTCAGGATCGTGCTGCACAACCTGACCAAGCATGAACAGGTGCAGGCGCTGCGCGAGCGACGCATCGGCGTTGGCTTCAACCGGCTGGTGCCGCGCGAGGACGACCTCGTGGTCGAGGAAGTGCTGCGCGAGAGCATGACGGTGGCGCTGCCGGCGCAACACCGGCTGGCGCGGCAGGCGTCGGTCAGCATTCCGGATTTGTCCGAGCAGCCGATGATCCTGTATCCGCGGCTGCCGGTCGCCGGACTGGCGCAGCAGGTGGTGCAGGCGTTCAATCGCGAGAAATCGGTGTTGCGGGTCGAGCAGGAGGTCGAGGATGTGCTGACGGCCGTCGCGCTGGTCGCGGGCGGCTTCGGCGCCTGCGTGACCACCGCATCGACGGCTAGCCTGCAGTTGCCCGGGGTGGTCTACCGTCCGCTGGTCAGTAAGCATCTTCGTGAGATCGAATTAAGCTGCCTTTACCGGCAGTCGGATGATTCGCCGGTGCTGGCGGCGTTTGTTGCTGTGGTGCGTGAGTTTTCTGCGAGTGTCATGGCGAAGCGGAAGTCCTGAGTTCGCGGGGATGGGTCCCAGCTTGCGCTGGGACGACGTTTAAAAAGCTGGCTGGCCTCAGCACCGTCATTCCAGCGCAAGCTGGAATCCATCGTCGCTCAACCTCGGACGCCATTCAAAAGTCACTGGATCCCGGCCCTGCTGGCCGCGCATCGGCGAATACGCCGATGCCGTTCAGCGGGCAGCGCGCATGCGCACTGAAACCCCCGCTTCACCCTGCGCCGGGATGACGTTTGAGAAGCTGTCAGTCCTTAAAATCGTCACCCCGGCGCAGGCCGGGGTCCAGCGTCTTGGAGCACCCCTCAGATCAGGTATACACATCCGTGAACGACGGCACCGCATCGCCGGTGTGATAGAAGATGCCGGTCCACAGCTTGTCCTCGGTCCAGGTCGTGACCGGGCGATCCGGCTGCGCGAGGTAGCCGAGGCCTGCGAAGGTCTCGTTGCGGTTGCCGCTCGGGTCGAAGAAGTAGATCGTCTCGCCGCGCGTGATGCCGTGGCGGGTCGGTGCGACGTCGATCTTCACCTTCTTCTTGGCCATCACGTCGGCGGCCTTCAGCACGTCATGCCAGGAATCGAGGAAGAACGACACGTGGTGGATGCCGGC